>DASPKC010000489.1:0-5040 GCA_035628295.1 Baekduia sp. | reverse complement strand
ACACCGCCAGCGGGCGGCCGCATGTGCTGCTGCACAAGGCCGCCACCGGTGAGGTGGGCACGGTGAAGCTCAACGAGGGCTTCACCTCGGCGACGAAGCTGTCCAGCCAGTTCTGGAGCACCGGCCTGGCCTGAACCGGCTCCGGTGGGGCGACGGCGGCGGCCCGGGCGCGCAAGCGTGCCCGGGCCGCCGTGCCTCAGGCGTAGCGCAGCGCCTCGCCCGGCTTGAACCGCACCGCCCGCCGCAGCGGCAGGAGCATCACCAGCACCGCGAGGGCCAGCGTCCCGACGAGCGCCCCGGCCACGTAGCCGAGCGGGAAGACGAAGGCGATGTCGAGACCGACCGCGTTGCCCGCCAGCCAGCCGACCGCGCGCGCGAGCCCGTACCCCAGCGGGACGCCGGCCGCCCATCCGGCGAGCGCCATCGTCAGGCCCTCGGTGGCGAAGATCCGCCGCACGTCACGCCCGCGTGCGCCGATGCACCGCAGGACGCCGATCTCGCGCGTGCGCTCGAGGACGCCCGTGGTGATCGTGTTGATGAGCGCGACCATGCTGATGCCGACGATCAGCAGCCCGAGCACCGTGATCGACATGCTGATCGACGCGTTCGCCGCGACCTGGTCTTCGCGCGCGTCGTAGTTGACCAGCGAGACGACCTGGTTGCCGCTGGCGGCCAGCGTGTCCTCGAGGCGGGTCGTCGTCGCGTCGATCAGCTCGTGGTCGTCGGCGGTCGTGGTGATCCAGACGTTGTTGGCCGGCGCGTCGAGCACGTCGCGCAGCGTCCGGTCGGGGACGAAGACGACATCGCCGTTGGCCGCCTGGTTGGCGGAGATGCCGATCACCCGGAAGGTGGCCGGGCCGTTGGCGGTCGTCAGCCGCAGGTCGTCGCCGAGCCCGGTTCCCGTGGTCCGGGAGAGGCTGCGTCCGATCACCGCCACGCGGGCGCCGCGCGCGACCTCGTCGGGCCGGTAGAAGCGCCCGCCGGAGATGCGCATGTCCATGAGCGGCCGGGCCGGGAGACCCCAGGCCTCGGCGTCGCGGTCGTCGACCTGCACGTCGTTGTTGGTCCAGGCCTGCGCGCCGGCGACGCCTTGAACGGCGGCGATCGCCTGCGCCGAGCGCTCGTCGAACGTGCGGCCCGCCGCCGACTGGATCCAGACGTCGAAGCGGTTGTCGTCGAACCAGGCGCGGGTGGTGTCGGCCACGCCCGCGGTCACCGACAGGAACGCGAGGCACGTGGCGACGGCCAGCGCGATCTGCGCGACCGTGGCGGCCGCCCGGCGCTTGCGCCGTCCCACGCTGCGCAGGCCGATCTGGACCGCGCGCGGCAGCCGGTGGGCCCGGCGCAGCAGCGCGTCGAGGCGGCCCTGGCCGCCGACGCGGAGCCGCTCGCCTGCAGCGCCTCGCCCAGCGGCAGGCGCGCCGCTCGGCGCACGGCCGGCAGGGCGGCGAGCGGCGGCCCGACGACGCCGACGAGCGCGCAGGCCACGACGACCGGGACCGAGACGCCGAAGCTCGCCTCCACCCCGAAGAACATGTCGGCGAACGAGTCGACCACCGCATTGGCGATCAGCACGCCCAGGGCGGCGCCGAGCACCGCGCCCAGCACGCCGAACAGCACCGCCGTGCGCAGATAGATGCGGCGCACGTCGCGCCGGCGCGCACCGATCGCCTTCATGGCGGCGATCTTGGCGGTCTGCTCGCTCACCAGCGTCGTCATCGTGTTCGACAGCAGGACCAGCGCGGACAGCAGCGCCAGCAGCGTCACGATGTTGAGCAGGCTCGCCAGGTTCTCGAAGGACTCCTTGCCCGGGTAGCTGCCCGGCTCGTTCACGACCGGGAGGTCCTCGAACGCCGTGAACGGGGTGCGGGCGCGCAGCTCCTCGCGCACGGCGGCCACGGCGGCCTGCACCGCGGGCGGGCTCGCATCGTCGAGCCGCAGCCCGAGGGTCGTGAACCCGGTGGCGCCGCTGAGGTCGGCCATCGTCTGCATCGAGACGTAGAGCGCCACCCAGTCGTTGGCGGGGTCGTCCTCGCCGCCGGTCAGGTTGCGCGCGGTGCCGGCGATGGCCAGCTCACGCGTGGCGCCGTCGGCACCGACGACGCGCGCCACGTCGCCCACCTGCGCGTCGAAGCCCTTCTGGCGCTCGTTGTTGACGTCGGTGAGGACACTGCCCGCCGGCGGGGCGGTGCCGTCGGCGATGTGCACGACGTCGGCGCTCTGGCGCGCGAAGTCCGCGACGCCGACCACGACGGCGCGTTCGCGGCGCTTGCCGTCCCAGACGCGCGTGGGGAACATCGCGCGCGGCTCGACGGCGGCGACGTTGGGCAGCGCGCGCAGCGCCTCGAGATCGGCCCGATCCAGATCGACCGGCGCCATCGAGACCGTCACGTCCGGCAGCCGGTTGCGGTCGACCTCGCGCAGCATCGCCTGCTCCATGAGCGGGGACACCGCGAGCAGCCCGACGCTCGCCACGGCGAGCGCCAGGGTCAGCACCGTGAAGAACGCGCGCGCCCGGCGCCGCGTCAGGTCCGTGATGGACTTGCGCAGGACCGCGGAGATGACCATGACGCCTCCTTCAGCCGTCCACGACGCGGCCGTCGCGGATGGTGACCCGCCGATGCGCCCGGGCCGCGAGATCGCGATCGTGCGTCACGTACAGGACGGTGGCGCCTTCCTCGCGCACCCGCTCGAGGAGCTCGAACATCTCGGCCGCGGTCGCGGTGTCGAGGTTGCCGGTCGGCTCGTCGCCGATCACCAGCGTCGGGAAGGAGGCGAGGGCGCGCGCGATGGCGACCCGCTGCTGCTGGCCTCCGGACAGCTCCGACGGCAGATGGTCGGCCCGGTCGGCGAGACCCACCAGCTCGAGGTTGTGCAGCGCCCGGTCGCGGCGCTCGCGCTTGGCGCAGGTGCGCGCGAAGTCCAGCGGCAGCATCGCGTTCTCCAGCGCGGTCAGGGTGGGCAGCAGCTGGAAGAACTGGAAGACGACGCCGACGTGGCGCCCGCGCCAGATCGCCAGCTCCTCCTCGCTCATGAGGTCGATGCGTTCGCCGCGCACCGTCACCGTCCCGGCCGTGGGCCGGTCGATGCCCGTGATCATGTTCATGATCGTCGACTTGCCGCTGCCCGACGGCCCGACGATCGCGACCATGTCGCCGTCGTCGATCGTCAGGTCGATGCCGCGCAGCGCGCGGTACTCGAGCTTGCCGGTCTTGTAGACCTTCTCGACGCCGCACAGCTCGATGAGCGGTGGGCGTGTGCTGTCGGGCGTGGCTCGCCAGGTCTCGACGGCGAGGGCCATCCCTCCACCTCCTCTGAGGGTCGGGGACTGGGGTCTTCCCATGGTCGCGGCCGGCGGCGCTGGGCTCTGCCGTAGTTGCTACGGGCGCGGGGCGGTACTTGTCGGCGCGCACGTCAGCGGCGCGCGGCGGCGCCCGCGGCGGTCGCCATGACCGCTACGGCGTCGGCGCGGCCGAGCCCGCGCTCGTGCAGTGCCCGCCAGGCCTGGAAGTCGAGCGCGAGGCCGATCGTCGCGCGCAGGCGCCTGGCGGCGGTGCCGCGCGCGCCCCAGCCCGCCACCAGGCCGTCCTCGACGCCGGCGAAATAGGCCAGGCGCGCGGCCTGCAGCTCCTTGATGATCGGCATCGCCTCGATGTCGCGCAGCACGGCCGTCAGCATCGGCTCGGCCTGCTCGTACCAGGCATAGACGGCGTCGAGCGCCGCCGCGAGGCGCGCGGCGGGGTCGTCGATGCCGGCCCAGCCCGCCGGGTCGGGCGCCGGGTGGCGCTCGCGCCAGGTGCCGGAGCACCCGAGGAACAGCGCGCGCTCGTCGGGGAAGTGGCGGTAGACGGTGGCCCGCCGCACCCCGGCTCGCTCGGCGATGGCCGAGATCGTCGTGCGGGCCGGCCCGATGGTGCCGTGCAGCTCGATCGCGGCCTCGACGATGCGCATCCGCGTCGCCTCCTCCTGCGCGGCCCGCGCCCGCTTCTCGTAGCGGCGTCGCGTCGATGAGATTTCAGAAGACATCGGTGTCCGCTGGATCTTGACACATTCCGCAGACGCGCCTACGGTCATCACCGAACACTGCTGTCCAACGAAATGTCCTTTGGGGGGACCGTTCCATGACCATCACCAGCTCGCCCACGATCATCGGCCCGGCCGACGGCGACGCCGTGACGCTGCAGACCATCGGGGTGCGCTTCATGATCCCCGGCGCCGACACCGGCGAGCGCTTCAGCCTCGTCGAGCACCCGATGCCGCCGCGTGGGCTCGCCGCACCGTTGCACCGCCACAACCGCGAGGACGAGTACAGCTTCGTGCTCGAGGGCCGGATGGGGGCGCTGCTGGGCGACGACGTCGTGGAGGCCGGCCCGGGGGACCTGGTGTACAAGCCGCGCGACCAGTGGCACACGTTCTGGAACGCCGGCGACGAGCCCGCCCGCATCCTCGAGATCATCTCCCCCGCCGGCTTCGAGACGTTCTTCGCCGAGCTCGGCCCGATCGTCGCGGCCGCCGACGGGCCGCCGGACCCTGACGTCATGGGGGAGCTGTGCGCCCGCTACGCCCTCGACATGCAGCCTCAGTCGGTCCCGGAGCTCTGCCGCCGCTTCGGCCTCTGGTTCCCGGGCGTGGAGTAGCACGGCCGGGGGGCGCCCCGCAGGGGGCGTCCCCCCGGCTCGGGCGCTACAGCCTCGAGGTATCGATCACGAAGCGGAAGCGCACGTCGGACTTCAGGACCCGCTCCCAGGCGTCGTTGATCTGGTCGGGGGAGATGAGCTCGATCTCCGCGCCGATGCCGTGCTCGGCGCAGAAGTCGAGCATCTCCTGCGTCTCGCGGATCGAGCCGATGGCCGATCCCGCGAAGCTGCGGCGCTGGAGCAGCAGCGGGAACACCGGCACCGGCAGCGGCTCGGGCGGTGCGCCGACGTTGACGAGCGCGCCGTCCGTCGTGAGCAGCGTGAGGTACCGGCCGATGTCGACCCCCGCGCTGACCGTGTTGATGATGAGGTCGAAGCGGCCGGCGAGCTCGTCGAACGTCGC
>DASPKC010000488.1:0-18735 GCA_035628295.1 Baekduia sp. | reverse complement strand
TTCCTGGGCCCGTCGGGCGTCGGCAAGACGGAGCTGGCCCGCACCCTCGCCGAGTTCCTGTTCGGCGACGAGGACGCGATGATCCGCATCGACATGTCCGAGTACATGGAGAAGCACGCGGTCTCGCGCCTGGTCGGCTCGCCCCCCGGCTACATCGGCTACGACGAGGGCGGCCAGCTCACCGAGGCCGTGCGCCGCAAGCCGTACTCCGTCCTGCTGCTCGACGAGATCGAGAAGGCGCACCCGGACGTCTTCAACATCCTCCTGCAGATCCTGGAGGACGGCCGCCTGACGGATTCGCAGGGGCGGACCGTGGACTTCCGGCACGCGATCGTGATCATGACCTCGAACATCGGGGCCTCGGAGATCGCGCGCAACACGCCGCTGGGCTTCTCGGTCGGCGACGAGGACCAGGGCATGACCTACGACGACATGAAGTCGCGCGTCATGGGCGAGCTCAAAAAGGTCTTCCGTCCGGAGTTCCTCAACCGCATCGACGACGTCATCGTCTTCCACAAGCTGCAGAAGGACGAGATCAAGACGATCGTCGAGCTCCTGCTGCAGCGCATCCGGGGCTCCCTGGCCGAGCGCGAGCTCCAGCTCGAGCTCACCGAGGAGGCCAAGGACCTGCTGGTGGAGAAGGGCTGGGATCCTGCGATGGGCGCCCGCCCGCTGCGCCGGGCGATCCAGCGCTACATCGAGGACCCGCTCGCCGACTTCGTGCTGCGCGCGGAGCTCATCCCGGGCGGGACGGTCCTGGTCGACAAGGCACCGGAGGGCGAGGACCCCGAGGTCTCGCTGGCCATCCTCGCCCCGGAGAAGGTCCCGGCCGCCGTCGGCGCCAAGACGCCGGAGGGCACCGAGTCCCCGGAGGAGAAGATCCTCCCCGGCGAGCCCGACCAGCCGCGCTCCGAGGGCGGGGACGTCGAGTAGCTCCGAGGACAGCACGCTGTGACCGGAGGGCGGCCGCTGGCCGCCCTCCGGCGTTCACGCGTGGGGCCCGCTCGTCGCGGGCCGCTATGCGGGGTCCATGCGCGGCGCGCCCGTGAGGGCCTCGCCGGCGCGCTGCACCACCACTGCCGAGCGGACAGGCGTCACCGCGGAACGCCGCGGCGGGGCTGGGGTGGAATGCAGGAACGCAAAGGACCCGCAACGGGGACAGCAATCGACATCCATCGTGGATGCGCGCACGCGGACGGACAGGCCGCAGGCGTCGCACGAGAGGTACGGCACAGGTCTTACCTCCTGGGGTCGATATGGCACGATGCCGCTTGACGGCGTGTCGGGTCAAGCTTGTGGTACGCGCGTCCAAGTGCGTCGGAATCCGGCGGTTTCCGGTGCACCGGCCGGTCCCGTGGCACGACGAGCTTGCGTGGCGTCCTGCCGATGCGGTTGGATGGCGCGGTGGACGCCGCTCGCCTGAAGAAGATCTCCGTGTTCGCCGACCTCCCGGACGACGCCCTGGCACACATCGCCGGGCTCGCCGCCGAGGTCTCGGTGCCGGAGGGCAAGGAGCTCGTCCGTGAGGGCGACTACAGCTACGACGTCCTCGCCATCGAGGAGGGCACCGCCCGCGTCGAGCGCAACGGCGACGAGGTCGCCCAGCTCAGCCAGGGCGACGTCATCGGCGAGATGGGCGTGCTCGAGCGCTCGCAGCGTTCTGCGACGGTGATCGCGACGTCGCCGATGCGGCTGGTCACGCTCACCAGCTGGGACGTGCGGCGGCTGCGCAAGACGGCACCCGAGGCGGTCGACCACCTCCGGGCCGTCGTCGAGCAGCGGCGCGATCACGCCTAGAGCTCGTCGAGCGCCTCGCGCAGCTCCCGCAGCGCCCGGTACAGCCGGGCCTCGACCGTCGTGCGCGGCACCTCCAGCGCCGCCGCGATCTCCTTGAGCGCCAGGTCGGCGCCGAAGCGCAGCGCGACGACCTCGCGTTCCTCCGGTCGCAGCCGGCCGAGGGCGGGCAGGACGGCGTCGTGCTCGGCCACGGCCACCAGCCGGGGATCCTCCTCGTGGGCCGGTCCTCCGGCCAGGCGCTCGAGCGCCCGCGCCTCGGCCGCCCGGTGGCGGCCGTCGTCGCGCAGGCGGTTGAGGGCGATGGCGTAGAGCCAGGCCCGCTCGCTGCCGCGCCGCGGGTCGAAGCGCGCCCGCGCGCGGAACGCGGACTCGAACGTGTCGGCGAGGAGATCCTCGGCCAGGTCGCGGTCGCCGGTGCGGTACAGCAGGAAGCCGAACAGCCGCTGGGCGTGCTCGGCGTACAGGCGCTCGAAGCGGCTTTCGCGCATCTTTGCCAGAAGGTGCTCGGAAACCGCGCGGCTGATGCGTAGAAGGGATATGCAGCGCGATCACGAGCAGTTCCCGCCCGAGCTGGAGGCCGTGGCCTCCGAGCTCCGCGCCCGGCGTCCCGAGGCCGACGACGAAACGCTGGACCGCGTCCGGCGGCGCGTGCTCACCCGGGTCGCCGCCCCGAGCCGGTCGTTCGCTCGGCCGAGGGTGGCCATCACCGCCATGCTGGCCTCCGGGCTCCTGCTGACCGGCGGCGGCGCCGCGATGGGCGTCTCCGCCCTCGACGACGACGAGAAGAGCGCCAGCGTCCGTCAGTACGGCGAGAAGCCCGACAAGCCGGACAAGAAGCCCGACAAGCCGGATGAGACCGACAAGCCGGGAGCGCCCGGGAGGCCGGGGGCGCCGGGGGCACCGGGGGCACCGGGGGCGCCGGGGGCGCCGGGGGCGCCGGGAGCGGCTGGCGCGCCGGGAGCGCCGGGAGCGCCGGGCGCGCCGGGAGCGCCGGGCCCGCAGGGCCAGGTCCTCGGCGGGCAGGAGTCCGGTGGCGAGACGGCGCAGCTGCCCGAGGGGGAGACGCCCACGGACGAGGAGCAGGGCCAGGAGCAGGCTGTCCGGCCGGCCGAGCGGGCGCAGGTCGCCCGGCAGGCCGAAGCCGCGCGTGAGGGCGAGCTGCCCTTCACCGGCTACGCCGCCATCCCAGTCATGCTGCTGGGCTTGGCGCTGCTGGTCGGCGGCGGCCTCCTGCGTCGCCGGATGGGCGAGCAGCTCTAGCGGGTCATTCGGTGGGGAGGGGGGCGCTCAGCGCCCTCCTCCGCCACTGGGCCGGGTCGTCGCCCAGGTGGCGGCGCGCGACGGTCACCAGCGGCTCGCGGGGATTCAGCCGCGCCGCCCGCTGCAGGCTCCCCCGCGGATCCAGCCCTGCAGCTGCACGCACGAGCGCCAGGTCGTAGTGCATCTCCCAGTTGTGGGGATCGCGCGCCACCGCCCGCTCGAGCGCCCGGACGCCGGCGCGCGGGACGCCGAGCCGGACGTCGCACACGCCGATCACCACGTGCGGCTCGGCGCGGGCGCCGAGCCCCTCGACGGCGTCCAGCGCGCGGTCGACCGCGGTGCGGCAGTCGCCGCGCGCGAAGGCGTCGCGGCTGTCCTGCAGCGCGCTGTGGGAGCCCTGCAGGCGCAGCGGCAGCAGCGCCACGACGAGACACCCGAGCCCGGCGAGCACGCGCGCCGTGGTGCCGAGCCTGCGCGGGCCGCCCTCCGGCGCGGCGGCCAGGCACAGCCCGCCGGCGGCCATCACCCACGCGGTGACGGCCGGCAGCTCCCAGTCCCAGTCGATCCCGGCGTGCAGCGCCCAGGCCACGCCCCCCGCCAGCAGCGCCGCCCCGGGGCCCCGATCCGGACCCCGCGCGACGCGGGCCAGCCCGGCGAGCAGGAGCAGCACCGCGGCGGCGAGCAGCACCAGCCCGACGACGCCCAGCTCGCCGAGGACCTCGAGGTAGAGCGAGTGCGCGTCCTCGACCTGGAACGTCTGCGGCCGGTCGAGGTCCCAGCGCAGCGCGTAGGTGCCCGCGCCGGTGCCGCGCAGCGGCTCGTCGGCGAACGCCTGCAGCGCGACGTCCCACTGGTCGACGCGGCCGTTGTTGCCGGCCTGGGTGAGGCGGGAGCTGCCGACGCCCTCGACGGTGTCACCGGCGGTGAAGCGGTCGATCTGGCGCTCGAACGCGCCGGGTGCTCCCGCCAGGAGTGCGACCGCCAGGCCTGTGGCTGCGACGGCTGCGGCACCGCCCAGGACCGTGCGCCGGTCGCGCAGCCGCGCGGGAACCTGCACCGCGGCCAGGCGCCGGTCGACCGGCAGCAATGCGGTCCGCAGGAGCACGGCGACTGCGGCGCATGCGGCGATGACCGGTGCAAGGTCGTGCCCTTGGGCGATGGCTGCGGCCGACGTGGGCGTGGCGCTCGCCAGCAGCTCGGCGTCCTCGGCAGCGACAACCGCCCACGCCGCGGGCGGGAGGGCGGCGAGCAGCGCGGTGGGCAGGCCGCGGCCGCGGCCGGCCAGCACGACGATCACGGCTCCGGCGGCGCCGGCGGCGATCGCCCCGCGCGAGAACGTGAGCAGCAGGACGGCCGCCAGGACCGGGACCAGGCCGGCCCACAGGACGCGCAACGGCGCGCGCTCGCGGAGGTCGGCGCTGAGGGCCGTGCAGACGAGCAGCCCGGTGGCCGCGAGCAGGCCCATGGCGTTCCAGTAGGTGACCGGATGGCCGAGGCGCCCGGGTTCGGCGTTCGGAGCCGGCTCGAGGACGTCGGGCGCGAGCTGTGCGACGAGGCCGGCCACGCAGACGACGGCGATGCCGGTCGCCACGCCGCGCGCGGCCCACCGCATGTCCTGCCGGTCCCTGCCCGCCGCCGCGCACGCGACGAACAGCAGCACGTAGAGCAGCACCCGGACGTACTCGACGACCGCGCGGCCGGGCGCGTCGGACCACGTGCCCGACAGCAGCGTCCACACCGCCAGGGCGCCCAGCGCGGTCGCGGCGGCTGCGGGCCCGGGTCGCCGCAGCCCGGCGAAGGGCCGGGCGGCGAGCGTGACGTGCAGGAGCAGCCCGAGCGCCAGGACGACCGCGGCGAGGGCGACCGGCCCCGGGAAGTACCCGCCGGCCTGGAAGCCGAAGGCGACGACCGTCGCGCCCGGCAGCAGCGCGACGGCGCGCGCGATCAGACGCGCCGACCCTCCGCGCCGCCGGGCACGGACTCGGCGCGGTCACGAGGCGCGTAGTAGTCGTGGCGCGTGCTGGGGCCCGCGTCGACGACGACCACGCCGGCGACGTCGACGCGCCGGTCCAGCAGGCCGCGGCGCGCGCGGCGTGCGGCGTCCGGGGTGGTGTGGTTCAGGCGGGCCGTGAGGACCACCGCGTCGACCTGCGCCAACAGGCCGACGGCGTCGTTGACGGTGCCGACCGGCGCCGAGTCCACCAGCACCACGTCGGCGAGGTCGGAGAGGCGCTCCAGCAGCCGGGCGATCGCGGTGCCGGACAGCGCCCGCTGCGGGTTGGCCGGCAGCCTGCCGGCGGGCAGCGCGCGGAAGATGCCGCCCTCGTGGCCGTTGGTCAGGGTGGGCAGGAGAGCGTCGGCGTCGATCACGCGCAGCGCCTCGTCCAGCGACCGCTCGCCCTCCAGGACCTCCGTCAGCCCGAACGCCGCGTCCAGCCCGAGGCGCTCGCCGAAGGTCGGGCGGCGCAGGTCGCCCTCGACGGCGACCACCGACACGCCGAGACGGGCGAATGCGCGCGACAGGCCGATGATCGCGCTCGTCTTGCCCTCCGCCGGGCCGGCGGACGTCACCATCACCGTGCGCACGTCGCCCTCGAGCGTGAGGTAGCGCAGATTCGCCGCGAGCAGACCGTAGGCCTCGCGCACCAGCGGGTCGTCCTGGCCGCGCCGCGCCGCCGACGGGATGGACGCGATGATCGGCAGGTCGTAGGCCTGCTGGACCTCGTCCTCGTCGCGCAGCCGGCGGTCCGTGAGCCCCAGGGCGATCGCGGCGCCCAACCCGAGCGCGAGCCCGAGGACCAGGCCGAGGACGCCGCTGAGGACCGGCCGCGGCCGCGACGGGTCGTCGGGGATCTCGGCGCGGCGCACGACCTGGGCGCCGCCCGTCTGCAGCGCCGCGGTGAGCCGCAGCTCGTCGCGGCGGGCCTGCAGCGCCCGGCCGCCGGATTCCCGCCGGGCGATCGGATCCAGCGCCAGGAGCTGGCGCTGGGCCAGCTCGGCGGCCTCGAGGTAGCGCGCGCGGGCCTGGGCGAGCCGCACGTCGACGTAGGCCTCGGCGAAGGTGGTGGCGATCCGGGCGGCGAGCCGCGGATCCGGGTCGCGGACCGTCAGCTCGACGACGTCGGAGTCCGCTGTCGTGTCCGTCGCGACCTGGTCGAGGAGATCCTCGGCAGAGGTGCGCAGGCGCAGGCGGCGGCGCACCTCGTCGACCGTCTCACCGGCCTCGATGAGCTCCACCTCGGTCTGCAGCTCGCGCTCGGGGTCCTCGGCCGCCGCCCGCGGGTTCACGAGGCTCGTCGCGGGCTCGCCCGTGCGCAGCAGCAGCACCGCCGTCGCGTCGTACTGCTTCTCCCCGAGCAGGCTCACCAGCAGCGCGACGCCCGTGGTGACGGCGGTGACCAGCAGGACGAGCCGCCACCGCTGCCGGACGGTCCTGAGGTGGTCCAGCGTGGAGGACGTCGGCGTGCCTTGCATGGTGCGTTCCCCCGGCGCCCGCCGGGCGTCGCGGCGGCGCCATCGTAGTCGCGCGACGCCCTGGGCGCCGCAGTTTTCCCAGTGCGGTCCGACCCAAAACCATGCCCCGGTGCACCTGCGAATGGACTTATGGCGACCGGGTAGCCCCCGGGCCGACACGAAGGATCGTGGGGGAGGCAGAGATGCAGGATCACTTCGCGCCGGCGCAGAGCCCGGGGAGACACTTCGATCGATGGACGGCGAGCGTGCTCGCCGCGGTGGCTCGGGAGGTCCCCGCACTCAGGGACCGCGCCTGGCGCGCCGGCAAGCGCACCGTGGACGTTGCCGCGGCCTGCGTGCTGCTGCTGGCGCTCCTGCCGCTGCTGGTGACCGTGGCCGTCATGGTCCGCCTGGAGAGCCGCGGTCCCGCGCTCTTCCGCCAGACCCGGGTCGGCCGCGGGGGCCGGAGGTTCACGGTGCTGAAGTTCCGGACGATGAGCCACGGCGCCTCGCCGGAGGCCCACCGCCGGTACATCGCCCGGCTCGCGCAGGGCGCCGACACCGGGCCCGGACTCAAGAAGCTCACCGACGACGCCCGCATCACGCGCGTCGGCCGGGTCCTGCGCCGGACCAGCCTCGACGAGCTGCCCCAGCTCCTCAACGTCCTGGCGGGCCACATGTCCCTCGTCGGCCCGCGGCCCGCGCTGGAGTACGAGCTCGAGCACTACGGCCCCGCGCACTTCAGCCGCTTCGACGTGCGCCCCGGGCTCACCGGCCTGTGGCAGGTGTCCGGGCGCAACCGCCTCGGCTTCCACGAGATGCTCGACCTCGACGCCGAGTACGCCGCGACCTGCGGGCCGCGTCTGGACGCCGTCATCCTGCTGCGCACGCCGGTCGCGCTCGTCCGCGGCAACGGAGGCTGAGCGATGTGCGACATGACCGCCCCGATCCGGCTCGCGGTGGTGGGCCTCGGCTACTGGGGCCCGAACCTCGTGCGCAACGCCTGGGAGATCGACGGCGCCGAGCTCGTGGCGGCGTGCGACCGCGACGCCGACGCGCGGCGCCGGCTGTCGCGGCGCTACCCGGGCTTGCGGCTCCTGAGCTCCTACGACGCGGTGCTCGCGGCCCCGGACATCGACGCCGTGCTGCTCGCGACGCCCGTCGCCACGCACTTCTCCCTGGCGCGCCGCGCGCTGCTCGCCGGCAAGCACGTCTTCGTCGAGAAGCCCATGACTGAACACGGCGACGAGGCCGAGATCCTCATCGCGATGGCGCGCGAACGCGGGCTCGTGCTCATGCCGGGCCACACGTTCCTGTACTCGCCGCCGGTGCGCAAGATCAAGGAGCTGATCGAGGACGGCCAGCTGGGCGACCTCTACTTCGGCACGTTCAGCCGGGTGAACCTCGGCATCCACCAGAGCGATGCGAGCGTCATCCGCGACCTCGCGCCGCACGACCTGTCGATGCTCATCCACTGGTTCGGCCGCCCGGTGTTCGTCCGCGCCGTCGGGCGCGACTCGGTCGGCTCCGGTCAGCTGGACGTCGCGTTCCTGGACCTCGGCATGCCGTCGGGGGCGATCGTGCACCTGGAGCTCTCGTGGCTGTCGCCCACGAAACTCCGCCGCACCGTGCTGGTGGGCAGCCGGCGGATGGTCGTCTACGACGACGTCAGCGCCGAGCAGGTCCGCGTCTTCGACCGCGGGGTCGACCGCGTCGAGCCCACGACGTTCGGCGAGCACCAGCTGTCCTACCGGTCCGGCGACGTGCTGACACCGCATCTCGAGGCCGCCGAGCCCCTGCGCGTAGAGCTCGAGGATTTCGTCGGCGCGATCAGCGAGGGCCGGGCGCCGGTCTCCACGCCGGAGCTCGGGCTCGCCGTCGTCCGGGTGATAGAGGCCGCGGAGCGCTCGCTCGCCTTCAACGGCGTCGCCGTGCCCGTGGACGGTGCCCTCGGCGACCCGCGCGCCGGCGCGCAGCGGCGCCTGAGCGCGGAGGGTGGCGGCCTGGCGCCTCTGCCCCCTCACTAGGCGGCGCCGGTGGCCGTCGCCGAGCCGCGCAGTCCGCCGGGCGAGGACACGCTCGCCCGGCACTCGGTGGCGGTGGCCAAGTGGACCCTCGTCAGCCGCGTCGTCGGGTTCGTCCGCGTGCTCGTCGTGGCGGCGGTGCTGGGCCCGACGTACCTCGGCAACACGTTCGGGGCGACCAACATGATCCCGAACCTGGTGTTCGAGCTGCTGGCGGGATCGCTCATCGCCTCGCTGCTCGTCCCGCTGCTCGTCCGCCACGCCGACGCGCAGGACACGCTGCGCGCCGAGCGCGTGGCCGGGGGGTTCCTCGGCCTGGCTGTCGCGGCGTTCGCCGCGGTCTTGGTGGCCGGGGCGCTCGCCGGCCCGCTGCTGCTCGCGCTGCTGACGACGACGGTGAGCGACCCGGCGGTCGCCGAGGCCCAGCGCGACGCGGGCCTGCTGCTCCTGGCGCTCTTCGCGCCGCAGATCCTGTTCTACGCCGTCGCCGCGGTCGGCGGCGCCGTCGCCAACGCCGACGGGCGCTTCGCGCTCGCCGCAGCGGCTCCCGCGCTCGAGAGCGTCGGCGTCATCGCGACGTTCGGCGCGTTCGCGCTCGTGCACGGCACGGGCGGCTCGGTCACGGCAGTGACCGACGCCGAGCTGCTGCTGCTCGGCCTCGGGACGACGGCCTCCGTCGGCCTGCACGCCGGCGCGCAGTGGTGGGGCGCCCGGCGGGCCGGCGTGCGTCTGCGGCCGCGCTGGGGCTGGCGCGACCCCGAGGTGCGCGAGCTCGTGCGCCGGACCGTCCCGTCACTGGTCTACGCGGCGCTGAACACGACGCGGTGGATCGCCGCGACGGTCGTCGCCAACGCCGTGGCGGGCGGGGTCGTGGCGTTCTACCTCGCGGTCAACATCTTCTTCCTGCCGATCGCGGTCGGCGCCCGGCCGGTCGCGACCGCGGCGCTGCCGGCGCTCTCGCGGCTGCACGACGATCTCGGGCGGTTCCGCGACGAGCTCGTGCGCGCCATCGCGCTGGTGGGCTTCGTGGTCGTTCCCGCCGCGCTGGCGTGCACCGTCCTGGCGCGTCCGCTGGCCGACGCGCTCTCGTTCGGCGAGCAGGCCGGCGGCGACGGCGTGGTGCTGCTGGCCGCCTGCCTGGCGGGCCTGGGCATCGGCATGATCGGGGAGGCGGTGTTCCTCGTGGCCACCAACGGTGCGTACGCGCAGGGTCGCGTGGACCTGCCCGTGCGCGGGATGGCGGTGCGCACGGTGGTGTCGGTGGCGGGCATGGGCGCGGCGCTGGCCGTCGACGGCGGCTGGCAGTCCCTGCTCGCGCTCGCGCTGGCGATGACCGCCGGCGACGTCGCCGCCGCGTGGTACCTCGCCCGCGGGGTCCTGCGCGATCTGCCCCAGGGCGGCCGGCGGCTGCGGCCCGCGGCCGCCCGGGCGGTGGGCGGCGCGGTCCTGATGATCCTGCCCGCGGCCGGCGTGGCGGCCGGGGTGGACGCCCTCGTCGACGGCGCGCCCGATGCGCCGGTCGCGATGATCGCGGCGGCCGTGGCGGGAACCGCCACGTTCGTGGCGCTCCAGCGCGCCTGGGGCTCGCCCGAGCTGGCGTTCTTCGCCGCGGGCCTCGGCCGCCGCCGCGGCTGACCTCCGACATCCGTCCAGGAGATGCGGCAGACTGTCGCCGTGGACGGCGCCGAGCCGATGTCCGTGCGGTGAGGAGGCTGCTGTGCGTCCTGACCTGGCCCGCCGCCGTCCTCGGGACGGCCGTGGCCGGGCCCGCGCCCGTCCGGGCCGACACCTCGCCGTCCGCGCAGGTGCGCACGGTGACGGCGCGCGCGTCGAGCACCGGCGAGGTGCGCTTCAGCCTGCGCAGGGTGCCCATCGACGCGGTGCGGGCCGCGACGGTCCGCAGTCCCGGCGGATGGACCAAGCGCATCGCGGTCGCGACCGTCCGCCGCGCGGCGCCGCGCGGCCGGCTCGTGGTCCGCGTGCCGCGCCGGGTCGGGCGCCGGGCGCTGCGCCTGCACCTGCGCCTGGTCGCGCCCCTGGTCGCGCCGCAGACGACCTGGGCCCCGCCCGGCACGCCGCCCCTCAGCGACGCCCAGGCCGCCGGGCTCGTCCGGCGGATGCCGGAGACGCGCCGCGGGAACGTCGCCGCGAACCACCGTCCGCCCACGGCGGCGGAGCTCGCCGCCTTCCGCGAGAGCCGCTACGGGTCGGGGCCCAACGAGGGCCGGCGGGCCGACGAGGTCGTCCCGCAGCGCCGCCACGTGACCGGCGCGTTCTCCGGCACCACGGACGAGATCCTGCAATGGGCGGCGCGCAAGTGGGGGATCCCGGAGGACGTCGTGCGCGCGGCCGCCTGGGCGGAGTCGAGCTGGCGCCAGGACGAGGCCGGCGACGAGGCCACGGTGGAGGACCCCGGTGCGTATCCGGCGCACAGCCGCGTGTCGGCCACCGACGTGGCGGAGTCGCTCGGGATCCTGCAGATCAAGTGGCGCCCCGACGGCTCGCTGCACCCCGGGACCGAGCCGCTGCGCTGGAAGTCGACGGCCTTCGCCGCCGACTTCTGGGGCGCCAACATCCGCTTCTTCTTCGACGGCTCGGCCATCGCGTGGTACCGCACGCAGCCGCGGTACGCGCCCGGCCAGGACTGGCTGTCGGTCGGCGCCTGGTACCAGCCGACGCCCTGGGCCAACGAGTTCCAGGAGGAGTACATCGGGCGTGTCAGGTCGCGGCTGGCCGAGCGCGCCTGGGAGCGCCTCGGGCCGTAGCCGCGCCGCCCGCCGTCAGCGCGAGGGCCAGCAGCGCGAACTGCAGCTCGGCCGACCCGCGCAGCGTCAGGTGCGGGTCGAGCGTCATGAGGACCGCCAGGACGGCCAGCGCCGTGAAGCTGGCCGTGGCGGCCGCCCCGACGGGGTCGCCGCGCGTGCGGGCGACCCGCAGCACCCGTCGGCCGGCGACGAGCAGGAAGAGCGCGAACGCCGCTGCGAACGCCACACCCCCGGTCCAGAGCAGCCAGGTGTGGCCGCTCTCGATGTAGATCCAGTCGCGCCAGCGCTCGGGCGCCTTCACGCGTGCCATGGGCCGCACGCCGGTGAGCCAGCGCCGGTCGCGGCGCAGCTCGGGCCAGAAGTGCGTCTCGAGGTTGTCCAGGCGGCCGGTCCAGCTGGGCGGCAGGCCGCGGGGCGTGTCGAACTTGTCGATGCGCGCCTGGATGACGGGCTGTAGCGCGATGCCCCCGAGCACCGCGAGCAGCGCCCCGATCGCGAGCGTGCGGCCCAGGCGGCGCGTGATCATCCCGAAGGCCACGGCCGCCACGAGCAGGCCGATGACCCCCGAGAACTGCCCGGCGGCGAGCGTCCCCATGGCGAACAGCGCGACGAGGCCGGCGAGCACCCCCCGCGCGGGGTGGCCCTTGACGAGCAGCGCGGCGGCGATCGCCAGGCTGAAGAGCATCACGTCGGCCACCGAGAACGAGGAGCCCAACGTGGAGGTCGCGCGCCCCGGCTCGAAGGCGCCCGCGTCGTCCTGTGGCGACCAGATCCGCAGGATGAGGTCCTGCGCGCCGGGTATGCCGAGCGCCTGGGGGATGCCCAGGAGGGCAACGACGGCGGCCGTGCCCAGCGCGACCCACAGGCAGCCGAGCACCTCCCGGGGCGTCCGGACCGTGAGCCGGACGACGACGTAGATGACCAGGTACTTCCACAGCTGCAGCGCGTACAGCACGTCGTCGCGGACGATGTCCTCCTCGCGGGAGATCATCCACGCGAGCGGGGCGACCGACCCGAGCAGTGCCAGCAGCACGATCGTCAGGTCCACGCCGCTGGGGGCGAACGTCAGCCGGGGCCTCGTTCGACGCGCCGCGCAGAGCGCGAGGTGGGCCGCGAGCCCGGCCACCGCGATCACCACCACCGCCTCGTTGGGCCGCAGCAGCGGCACGAGCCGCCCGCGGTCCATCCCGGCCAGCAGCAGCGTCCCGACGAGCACCAGGTGCGTGGCGAGCACGGGGCGGGCGGCGATCGCCGCCACGGCGAGCCCCACGACGACGACCCCGGCGCCTGCGCCGGGGCGCATCCCGATCAGGGCGCCGCATGCCGCGGCCAGCCCGGCCAGCGCGATCGCTGCCCGGGCGTCCACGTCCGGCTGCCGGCGAACCGCCACGGCGCCCACGGCCGCAGCGTACCCTCGGCACGTGGGCAGCGAGCCGGGCGCGCGTCATGTGGTCATCGCGCTCGAGAACGAGCCCTACCCCTATGACCGCCGGGTGCGCCAGGAGGCGGAGGCCCTGGTCGCCGCCGGCCACGCGGTCACGGTGTGCGGCCCCACCGGGTTCGGCCACGACGCCGCCGAGGAGGTGCTCGACGGCGTCCGGGTCCTGCGGTTCCCGGCCCCGCCGGCCGGCCGGGGCCCGGGTGCCTACCTGCGGGAGTACGCCGTCGCGCTCACCCGGCTCTGGCGCCTGCTGCGCCGCGTGGGGGCCGAGCGCGCGGTCGACGCGGTGATCGTGTGCGCGCCGCCGGACCTCATGGTCCTCCCGGCGCTCGGCCTCCGCCGGCGCGGCGCCGCGCTGGTGGTCGACCACCACGACCTGTCGCCGGAGCTGCTCGAGGAGAAGTTCGGGCGCCGCCCGCTGCTGGACGCGGCGGTGCGGGCCACCGAGCGCTGGGCGCTGCGGCGCGCCGACGCCGTGCTGGCCATGAACGACACGGGGGTGGACGTCGCCCGCCGGCGCGCGGGCGTCGCGGCCGAGCGGGTCTTCGTGGTGCGCAACGGCCCCGACCCGCGCCGCATCCACCCGGTGGCTGCGCGCCCCGAGCTGCGCCGCGGCAAGGACCGGCTGGTGGTGTGGGCGGGCGCCATGTCCAGCGACGACGGCCTCGGTGAGCTGCTCGACGTCGCCGAGGAGCTCACGAGGCGCCGCGGCCGGCGCGATGTCGGCTTCACGCTGCTCGGCGCAGGGCCGGGGCGCGACGCGCTGCTGGCGCAGGCGCACCGCCGCGGGCTGGCCGACGTCGTGCACCTCCCGGGGCTGGCCGACGACGCGCTGCTGCGCGACCACCTGGCCACGGCCGACGTCTGCATCGGCGTCGACCGGCCCAGCCCGATGAACGACGCGGCCACCATGACGAAGGTCGTGGAGTACCTGGCCATGGGGCGGCCGGTCGTGCAGTACCCGCTGCGCGAGACGGCCCGGGTGTGCGGTGACGCGACCGTGTACGCCCAGCCCGGCGACACCGCCGACTTCGCCCGCTGCATCGAGGAGCTCCTGGACGACCCCGAGCGCGCGACGCGCCTGGCCGCTGCCGCGCAGGAGCGGGCGGTGCCGGCGCTGCTGTGGCCGCAGCAGGTGCCGGTCCTGCTCGAGGCCGTCGAGGCGGCCTGCCGCACGCGCGCGGGGCGGGCCGGGTGAGCGGCTGGTCCACCGCGCTGGTGGACCCGGTCGCCGACCCGCGGTGGGGTCCGCTGGTCGCCCGGGCGCCGGACGCGGTCGTCTTCCACCACCCTGCCTGGCTGGCGCTCCTGACCCGGCGCTATCGCTACGCCGTGCATGCAGTGGGCGTCGTGCGCGCCGGCGAGCTGGTGGCGGGGCTGCCGTTCGCGCGGGTGGAGAGCCGCCTCACGGGCCGGCGGCTCGTGGCGCTGCCGTTCTCCGACGCCTGCCCGCCGCTGCTGGCCGACCCGGCCGCGCGCGGCCCGTTGCTGGACGCGGTCGCGGCGGCGCGCCCGGACGACCTGCGCCTGGAGGTGCGCGCCGACGTCGCAGACCTCGCCGGCGGGGAGGTGGCCGTGCGCCACGTCGAGCACGTGCTCGCGCTCGACCGCGCGCCGGAGCGCATCGAGCGCGAGGTGGTCCGCCCGGCGCTGCGCCGGGGGGCGGCGAAGGCCCGGCGCAGCGGCGTCGTGGTGCAGCGGTGCACCGATGCCGCGGCGCTGGAGACCTTCTACGTCCTGCACCGCCGCACCCGCCGCCGCCAGGGGGTCCCGACGCAGCCGCGGCGCGCCATCACCGAGCTGCACGGGGTCCTGGCGGCCTGCGGCGGGTTCGTGCTCGTCGCGCGTCGCGGCGACGTGCCGCTCGCCGCGGCGGTGTTCCTGGCCCAGGGGCGGACCCTGACCTACAAGTACGGCGCCTCCGACGAGCGGCACCTCGCGGTGCGCCCGAACAACCTGCTGTTCCTCGAGGCGATCCGCCACGGCTGGGAGGCGGGGCTGGAGCGCCTGGACCTGGGTCGCACCGACCTGGGCAACGCCGGGCTGCGGGCGTTCAAGGCCTCGCTCGGCGCGCAGGAGCGGCCCCTGCCCTACACCTACGTCGGCGGCGTGCCGGCCGAGCGCGCCGGCGGCCCGGCCGGACGCGTGCTGTCGGCGGCCATCCGCCAGGCGCCGCCCGTCGTCGGCGGCCTCGTGGGCGCTGCCCTCTACCGGCACGCCGGATGACCGGCGACCGGCACTTCCTCGAGGAGCGCTACCGCGGCGACGACCGCCGGGCCGGCCTGCGCCGCGCCTACTACCGCGCCAAGCCGCTGCTGCCGCGCCGGGCGCAGCTCGCCCTGCGCCGCGCCTACGCGCCCGTCCAGGCGCGGGCGGCGTTCCCGGCCTGGCCGGCGGAGGACGTGCTGGTGCGCCGCGACCTGCAGCGCCGGCGGGCACTGCTCGACGCGGCGGGCGGCGCCCCGGTCGCGGTGGTACCGACGTGGCCGCACCGGGCGCGCTTCGCGGTCGCGCTGACGCACGACGTCGAGGGCCCGGCGGGGGTCGACAACGTCCTGCGGGTCCTCGACCTCGAGCACCGCCACGGCTTCGTCTCGAGCTGGAACTTCGTCGCCGAGTGGTACCCCATCCCGAACGGGCTCTTCGACGCCGTGCGCGCGGCGGGCTGCGAGATCGGGCTGCACGGCATCCGCCACGACGGGCGGCTGTTCGAGAGCCGGGAGCGGTTCGAGGCCGAGCTGCCGCGCATCGCCCACTACGTGCGGGAATGGGGCGTCGAGGGCTTCCGCTCGCCGGCCACCCACCGCAACGCCGACTGGATGGCCGAGCTGCCGGTGGCCTACGACAGCTCGTTCCCCGACACCGACCCGTTCGAGCCGCAGGCGGGCGGCTGCTGCTCGATCCTGCCGTTCCGCTTCGGCGACGTCGTCGAGCTGCCCATCACGCTGCCACAGGACCACACGCTCTGGGAGGTCCTGCGGGACCGCTCGATCGAGCGCTGGGTGCAGAAGGCGTCGTGGATCGCGCGCCACGGAGGCCTGGCGACCCTGATCGTGCACCCCGACTACGTCGTCGACGAGGATCGCCTGGCGCTCTACGAGCAGTTCCTGGTGTGGCTGCGCGCGCAGGAGGGCGCCTGGCACGCCCTGCCGCGCGACATCGCCCGGTGGTGGCGCGAGCGCGAGCTGCTCGAGATGCGGGACGGCCGCCTGCACGGCGAGACCTCCTTCACGGCCGATGTCGCCTGGGTGCGCGAGCGTGACGGGGAGGTGGTCCTCGATCCCTGAGCCGTCGGTCACCGTCGACGAGCGCGCCGCCGCGCCGGAGTGGGATGCGTTCGTCGCCGCCAGCCCGGGCGGCCACCACCTGCAGACGTCGAAGTGGGGGCGGGTCAAGGCCGCTGCCGGGCTGCGCGCCGCCCGGGTGGTCCTGCACGACGCGACGGGCGCGCCGCTCGCCGGCGCCCAGGCGCTCGTGCGCGACCTGCCGGTGGTCGGCGCGGTGGCCTACGTCCCGCGCGGCCCGCTCGCCGCGCCCGGGCGCCCGGAGCTCGCCGCGGCGTCGCTCGACGCGCTGGGGGACTGGGCCCGCGCGACGCGCGTCGCCTGGCTGAAGGTCCAGCCGCCCGTCGACCGCGGCGACCTCGAGGCGGTCCTGCGCGAGCGCGGGTTCCGGCCCGGCACGCTGCAGACGGCGCCGGCCGCCACGGTGCGCGTGGCGCTCGCCGGCCGCAGCGAGGACGAGCTGCTGGCCGCGATGCGCACCACGACGCGGCGCAACATCCGCCTGGGCCAGCGCCGCGGGGTCACGGTCCGGCCCGGGACGCGCGCCGACCTGCGCGTCGTGCACCCCTTGCTCGCGGCAACCGCCGTACGCCAGGGGTTCGCCGCCTACGGCCCGGAGTACTGGGAGGCCGTCTGGGACGCCTTCGCCCCCGACGGCGAGCTCGAGCTGCTGGTGGCCGAGCACGAGGGCGCGCCCGTCGGCTGGGTGCTCGTGGTGCTCTTCGGCGACACCGCGCTGTTCAAGATCGGGGCGTGGGGTGGCGGCCGGGGCGTCCCGCCGGCCAACGAGCTCCTGCACTGGACCGCGATGTGTCACGCGCGCGAACGAGGCCTGGCGGTCTACGACCTGGAGGGCATCCCTCCGGACCTGGCGCGCGCGGTGGCCGCCGGTCAGGACATCGGCGACCCGGGCGGCGTGGCCCGCTTCAAGCTCGGCTTCGGCGGCGACGTGGTGCTGCTGCCGGCGACGCACGACCGCCCGTGCCGCCCCGTCGCGGGCCGCGCGATCGGCCTGGTGGAGGCGCGGTCCGAGCGGCTACGCCCGCTGGTCCACCGGCTCGCGGGGCGCGGGTAGGGTCGCGTGATGGGCCTCGCCCGCAGCATGTTCGAGCGGACGGTCAAACCGCCCTACGTCCTGGCCCGCGCCGCCGCGGTCGGCGCGCTCGAGCGCCGGGCCGGCATCTCGACGGCCGGGCACCTGACGCCGGAGGAGCTGGGCTTCGACGGCGCCCATCGCCAGCGCTACCAGCCGACGCACTGGTTCGCCCTGCGCCGGATCCTGCCGCCCAGGGAGGTCGGGCCGCAGGACGTGTTCGTCGACTTCGGCTCCGGGATGGGGCGCGTCGTCTACCAGGCGGCCGCCGGCTACCCGTTCGCGCGCGTCGCCGGCGTCGAGCTCTCCGAGCAGCTGCATCGCATCGCCGAGCAGAACATCGAGCGCACGCGGCCGCGCCTGCGCTGCCAGGACGTCCAGCTGGTGTGCGGCGACGTGCTCGCGTTCGAGATCCCGGACGACCTCACCGTCGCGTTCCTCGCCAACCCGTTCGGCGGCCACATCTTTCAGGCGGTCGTCGACGGGCTCGTCGCCTCGCTCGTGCGGCGGCCGCGGCGGCTGCGCGTCGTCTACGTCAACCCCGTGGAGGAGCAGCGGCTGCTGGACGCGGGGTGGCGCGAGGTGCGACGCCTGCGCGGGCTGCGGCCGGGGCGCGAGTGGGCGCGCTCCAACGACGTGCGCCTCTACGAGCGCGGGTAGCCGTACCCCCGAAGGCGGGCAGGCACCGGTTCCCGGACGGTTGCGCCGCGGGCACCATGGCGCCATGGCCACGGCGGGCGACGTCTTCCACAACCCGGTGACGGGGGCGCATGCGGTCGTCCTGCTCGGGGCCGACGACACCGAGGGGCGCTACACCGCCTGCGCCGTGACGCTGCCGGGCGGCGCGCGCCGCGCGCACCCGCACGTCCATCCCGGCCTCGTGGAGGCGGTCGAGGTGCGCTGCGGCGAGGTCGCCGTCGTGGTCGACCGCGAGGAGCGCGCGCTCGGACCGGGGGAGCGGCTGGTCGTCGCGCCCGGGGTGCGCCACGACCTCCTCAACCGGGGTGCCGCCGATGCCGAGGTCGTGCTCGAGGTCTGGCCCGGCCGGCGCTTCGAGCTCCTCGCCGCGACCCTGTTCGGCCTGGCGCGCGAGGGCCGCACCGACGAGCACGGCATGCCCGACCCGCTGCAGCTCGCCGTGATCGCGCGGGAGTTCGCCGGCGAGGTGCGCTGGTGCTCGCCGCCGCGCGCCGTCCAGGCGCTCGCCTTCGGGCTCCTCGCGCCGCTCGCCCGCCTGCGCGGACGGCAGGCCGTCTACCCGCGGCACCTGCGCCCGTGCGACCGCGTCGAGGTCCCCGCCTGGCCCGAGCGCCCAGCCCCGCGCCGCCACGACGCGCCCGCCCGCCCGCCGGCCGCCCCGGTGGTGGCCGCGGCGTAGGCTGCGGCGGGTGGAACCCCTGGTCGAGATCAAGGTCCGCGACAACGGCCCGTACAAGGTCACCGGGCCCGTGCGCCTCATCGACGCCGACGGCGGCGCGTTCGAGGTCCCCGAGGGCAAGGCGATCGTCCTGTGCCGCTGCGGGCGGTCCCAGAGCAAGCCGTTCTACGACGCGACGCACAAGGAGGTCGGCTTCTCCAGCTGCGAGCGGGCCGGCGCGTGAACTGGGGCGCGTCGACC
>DASPKC010000487.1:0-9265 GCA_035628295.1 Baekduia sp. | reverse complement strand
TAGAAGCGGTCGGCCTCGGAGACGACGGCGGTCGGGCCGGCGCCGGCGGGGACGTCGGTCACCGCGCCCTGGGCGTCGCGGACGCGCAGGGTCCGGGCGCGGGGGTCGAGCACCGCGGTGGCGCCGCCGGTCTGCGCGGCGGCGCGCAGGCGGTCGGGCACGGCGGACCCGAGCGCGCCGGCGAACACGTCGCCGGCCGGCTGGCGCTGCAGCGGGGGCGACGGCGCCGGGCCGGCGGGCGGCGGCAGCTCCGCGCGGGTCATCGAGCCGCAGCCGGCGACGGCGAGGGCGAGGGCGGGGGCGCCGAGCAGGGCGAGCATGCAAGGGTGCGCCGGTGCGCGCCGCATCGCCGGGATCCTGGCAGGGCCGCGAGCGGCTCGTGGTCGCCGGCGCGGCGGCGCTCGCCGTGGGATGCACCCTGTTCGGGCTGCTGTACGAGCGCAGCGGCCGGGTGCTGGGGACGGCGCTGCCGCCGTTCGTCGCCGGATGGGCGCCGCGTGCCGACGTCCTGTGGCTCGTGGCCGCCGCCGCGGCGGCGGCGCTGCTGGTGGCGCTGGCGCCGCGGCTGCTGCGCGCCGGGGACCGCGCCTACGCCGCCGGCGTGACGATGCTGGGGCTCGCCGTGGCGCTCTCGGTCAGCGCCGTGCGAGGCGGCAGCGACGCCTGGTGGGCGGTCCTCGATCCAGCGCGCGGCGAGGGCCGCAACGAGTACCTGGCCGGGCTCGGGGCGACCGAGTACGGCGCGCGGTTCCTGCTGGACCGCTTCGCGGAGCTCGTCCCGTCGCTGCCCCCGCACCCGGCCGCGCACCCGCCCGGGCTGCTGCTCCTCGTCGACGCGACGGGCCTGACGACGCCCGGCCGGCTGGCCGCGCTGCTGCTGGGCGCCGTGGCGCTCCTCGGACCGCTCACCTGGTGGCTCGCGCGCCGGCTGGGGCTCCCCGGCGAACGCGCCCGGCTAGCGGGGCTGCTGACCGCCGCGTCGCCGTGCGTCGTGCTGTTCGGCGCCACGTCGGCCGACGCGCTCTTCGCCGCGCTGGCGGTCGTCGCGGCCGCGCTGCTGGCCGGCCCCTCATGGGTCGCGCGAGCCGCCGGCGCGGCCGCGCTCGCCGTCGCAGCGCTGTTCGCCTGGTCACTGCTGGCGGTGGGCGCCTGGGCCGTCGTCCTGGGGTGGCGGCGGGAGGGGCTGGCCCGCGCGGCCGTGACCGGGGCGGCCTGCGCCGTCGCGGTCCTGGCGCTGCAGGGCGCGCTGGCGGCCGCGATGGGCTACGACCCGGTCGGCACGCTGGAGGCCACCGAGCGGGCCTACCGCGACTCCCTGGCCCAGGTCCGCCCCTACTGGTTCTGGTGGCTGGGCTCGCCGGTGGCCTGGGCGGTGACGGCGGGGCCGGTGCTGGTCGCCGGCGCGCTGGTCGCCGCCCTGCGCGGGCACGCCCCCGCCGTGGCGATCGCCGCCGTGGTCGTGACCGCGGCGGTGCTCGGCTTCTCCAAGGCCGAGACGGAGCGCATCTGGCTGCCGTTCGTGCCGCTGGCCGCGGTCGCGGCAGCGCAGGTCCTGCCGCCGGGCCGGGTGCGCCTCTGGCTCGGCACGCTGCTGGTCCAGGGCCTGGTCACGCAGGCCCTGTTCTCGACGGTCTGGTGAGCGCGGTCAGGCGCCGGCTGCGCGGCGGGCCGCCGCATGGGCGGCGTCCTCGAGCGCGTCGTCCAGCGGCGCCAGCTCGTCCAGGCCCAGGGCGGTGGCGACCAGCCAGTCGGCGAACCAGGCGTTCTTGGGCAGCAGCGGCCCGTGCAGGTAGGTGCCGATGACCGTGCCGCGACGGACGCCCTCCACGCCGGAGGCGCCGTCGTTGCCGTGGCCCTGCAGCACGCGGCCGAGCGGCTGCTCGCCGGGCCCCAGGTGCGTGCGCCCGCCGTGGTTCTCGAAGCCGGCGAGCACCCGGCGCCCGCCGATCCCCGCCGCCGGGGGCAGATCGACCTCGATCGCCACGTTGCCGATGAGCCGCGGCCCGTCGTGGCGCACCGTGTGCAGGTCGACGAGCCCGATCCCGGGGACGTGTTCCGCGGCCAGCTCGTAGTGCTGGCCCAGCAGCTGCAGGCCGCCGCATACCGCCAGGACCACCGCGCCCCGGGCGGCCGCCGCGTGCAGCGCGTCGCGCTTGTGCGCGACGAGGTCCGCCGCGCACAGCCGCTGGTCGCGGTCCTGGCCGCCGCCGAGGTAGAAGACGTCGTGGGCGTCGGGGTCCACGGCGTCTCCGAGCGAGGCGCCCGTCAGCTCGAACCCGATGCCGCGCCAGGCGCAGCGGCGCTCGAGGAGCAGCAGGTTGCCGCGGTCGGCGTAGATGTTCATCAGATCCGGGTAGAGCGCGCAGACGCGCAGGACGGGCGTCATCGGGGCGCCTCCAGCAGGACGACGGTCGAGCCGACGTACTCCTCGGTCGCCGGGATGACGCGCGGCGCGAGGACCGTGAAGCCCAGGGCGGCCGCCTCCCGGCCGAGCTCGTCCGCGTCGACGCGGTCCAGGCGCACGACGTCGTCGGAGACCTCGCGGCGCCCGTCCGGCGCGACGATCTCGCGCAGCCGGTGGATCGCCACCCGGTCGCCCTCGTCGACGACCGCCAGCGGCCGGCTGCTGAAGACGTGGCCGTCGATCTCCCGCATGTCGGGCAGCGGCAGCGCGTCGGCCTTGGCGTCGAAGCTCTCCAGGGCGTCGGCGAGCGCGGCGGCGAACAGCCCGCCCGGGGCCAGGTGCGCGAGCACGGCGCGCAGCAGGTGCTCGCGCGGCGCCGCTCCGCCGAGGAGCTGCAGCGTCTGCATCGGCACCAGCACGAGCGGGAAGCGGCGCCCGAGCTCCAGGTCGCGGCCGTCGGCGCAGACGACCTCGACGGGCAGCCCGGCCGCGCGCTCGCGCAGCGCCGCGGCGAGGTCCTCGTCGACGTCGACGGCGACGACCTCCACGCCGTGGCGCGCCAGGTCCAGCGCCACCCGCCCGGTGCCGGCGCCGATGTCGAGCACCGGGCCGCCGCGGTGCTGCGCCAGCTCCCGCCACAGCGCCAGGTCCTCGGCGTAGCCGCCGCATTCCAGGTCGTGCCAGATGACGGGCTCGCGGGTCACGTGAACTGCCCCCGCACGACGCCGCGGTCGGCCAGCAGGTCGCGCAGCTCGAGCATGGCGGTGTACGTCGGAACGGCCACCAGCGGCGCGTCCGGGGCCGGCAGCGCCCGGACCGCCGCGTCCAGCGCGCGGTCCAGCGTCGGCTCGACGACGATGCGGTCCTCCGGGACGCCCGCGTACTTCAGCCGCAGCGCCAGCTCGGGCGCCCGGGTCCCGGCGCACGTGACGCGGCGCACCCGCGGCGCGAGCACCTCGAAGTCCGCGTCCCACACCCACGAGACGTCGCGGCCGTCGGCGATGCGGTCGTTGAGGATCGCCAGGACGTCGTGGTCGCCGTCCTCGAGCACCAGCGTGCGCAGCACCTCGTTGGCGCCCGCCGGGTTCTTGACCAGCAGCAGGAGCACCTCGTGCGCGGCGATCCGCACGGTCTCCGCGCGCCCGAACGCGGGGGAGACGGCCTGCAGCCCGGCCGCCACGTCGGCCAGCGGGGCGCCCAGCTCGAGCGCCAGCGCCGCGGCCCCCAGCGCGTTGTAGACGTTGTAGAGCCCGGGCAGCGGCAGCGCCACCTGCGCGTCGCCCTCCGGCGTGCGCAGGGTGAAGCGCGCGCCGCGCACGCCTTCGAGCACCACGTCGTGCGCGGCGACGTGCGGCCGGGGCCGCGTGGCGCCGCACGCGTCGCAGTGGAAGTGGCCGAGGTGGCCCAGGAAGATCGCGTCGTAGCGGTACGGCGCCCCGCACGTGCGGCAGTGCTTGGCGTCGGCCGCGTGCTGCATCTCGGCCATGGCCAGCGACGGGTCCTCGACGCCGAAGAAGCGCGCGTCGCCGCGGCGGTCGAGGTCGGCGATCAGCGGGTCGTCGGCGTTGAGCACCAGCCGCGCTGGCGTCCGGCCCGCCACGGCCGCCCACCGGTCGGCGATCGTCTCCAGCTCGCCGTAGCGGTCCAGCTGGTCGCGAAAGAGGTTGGCCAGCAGGATCGCCCGGGGCTGCAGCTGACGCTCGACCTGGTCCAGCCAGAACTCGTCGACCTCGAAGAGCCCGGTGTCGCCGCGGCCGTCGAGCAGCGCGGTCGCCACGCCGCCCGCCATGTTCGCGCCCTGGCGGTTGGACACGAGGCGCGCGCCGCCCCGCTCCAGGATCGCGGCGACCATCGCCGCCGTGGTCGTCTTGCCGTTCGTCGCGCTGATGACGGCGCTGCCGTGGGGCAGGCGCCCGGCGAGGCGCGCAATCGCCTCCGGCGCCAGGCGCAGCAGCACCTTGCCGGGCAGGGACGTGCCGCCGCGGCCCAGCCGCCGCGACAGCCGCCCCGCGGCGCGCGCGATGAGCATCCGGGCCCTCATGCCGGCAGCAGGACCCGGACGGCGGCCGGGACGGCGCGCACGGTGCACGGCAGCTGCGCGATCGGGTCACCGTCGGCGTAGACCGTGAAGGGCCGGTCGGCGGCGATGTGGACCTCGGCGCCGCGCAGCACCCGGACGCTGTCGAGCTGGACGTGCGTGCCCTTGAAGACCCGCGGCAGCGAGCGCAGGAAGGTCAGCCGCGAGGTCTCGCTGGTGAGCACGACGTCGAGCCGGCCGTCGTGCAGGTCGGCCTCGGGAGCGAGGAACATCCCGCCGCCGTAGGCCTGCGAGTTGGCGGCCGCCACGCTCCAGCCGCGGACCTCCACGCGCTCTCCGTCGACGTCGATCGTGAAGGTCGCCGGACGCCAGCGCACGAGCGCGGCGAGGGCCCCGTAGAGGTAGACCAGCGGGCCGAGCGCGGCGGGGGCCTGGTTGGCGATGCGGTTGGCGTCGGAGTCGAAGCCCAGGGACGCGATGCCGATGAAGGTGCGGCCGTCCACCTCGCCGAGGTCCACCGGGCGCTCCTGGCCGTGGGCGATCACCTCGCAGGCGGCGACCGGGTCGCGCGGGATGCCCACGACCCGGGCGAAGTCGTTGCCGCGGCCGCCCGGCAGCACGCCCATGACGGCGCCGTCGTGGCGGCGCAGGGCGCCCGCGACGGCGCCGATCAGCCCGTCGCCCGACAGCGTGACGGCGACCTCCCCGGCGGCGGCCGCCTCGCGCGCGAGGTCGACGGCGTGCTCGAGCGAGCGCGTCGGGTCCGTGCGGACCTGCAGCCCGTGGCCGCGCAGCGCGTCCTCCACGCCGGGCAGCGCCTTCGCGGCGCGCCCGCCACCGGCGGACGGGTTGACGATGAGGCGGATCCGGCGCAGGGGCCGCACGCTAGCCTGACGCGCCGTGTCGCGCTGCCTGACCGCCCTGCTGACCGCCGCCGCGCTGGGCCTGACCGCCTGCGGGCGCGATGACGACGGCGAGCCCGTCCGGGAGGCGAGGACGACGCCCACGGTGACCGCGCCGACCACGACGCCCACGGCGCCGGAGGGCTGCCGGGCGGTGCAGGCGCCCGAGCCGCGCGAGCAGCCCGAGCTGGAGGCCCCCAAGAGCGCCCTCGACCGCCGCAGGCAGTGGACCGTGACGCTGAGGACGTCGTGCGGCACGCTGCGCATCCGCCTGGACGTCAAGGGCAGCCCGAAGACGGCCTCGTCGTTCGCCGCGCTCGTGCGCCGCGGCTTCTACGACGGCCTGACGTTCCACCGCATCGGCCGGGCCCCCGACGGCGGCGACTTCGTCGTGCAGGGTGGCGATCCGCTCGGCGACGGCCAGGGCGGGCCCGGCTACAGCGTCGTCGAGAAGCCCGATGCCGGCCGGCGCTACCGGCGCGGCGTGGTGGCGATGGCCAAGACGCAGCTCGAGGAGCCCGGCACGTCGGGCTCGCAGTTCTTCATCGTCACGGCCAAGGACGCCGGGCTGCCGCCGGAGTACGCCGTGGCGGGCGAGGTCGTCGGCAGCGAGGCCGCGCTGGACCGCATCGCCGACGTGGAGGCCGACCCGTCGACGGAGCGCCCGACCGCGCCGGTGGTCATCGAGGACGCCGAGCTCTCCAGCAGCCGCGGGTAGCGCGCGCGGCGCGCCCCCGCGCGGCCGGCCGGTTCGCCGCCGCCGCTCCGGGTACCTGCTGCGGCATGCCAGGAAGGCTCACAGCACTGGTCACGGCCGGCCTCATCGCCCTCTCGGGCGCCGCCGCGGGCTGCGGCACCGACGACGCCGCGGAGAAGGACGCCCGGGACGCCGGCGAGCAGATCGACAAGGAGGCCGGCGGCACCGACGAGAAGCTCAAGGACGCCGGCAGCGACGCGGTCGACGCGGTCGACGACGACGACGGCAAGTAGCTAGAACAGCGCGCCCTGCTCGGCCTCGGGCACGGCGTCGGCCAGGCACTCCGGGCCGTCGTAGCGCGCATCGCTGACCGCCGGCCCGACGGCCCGCCGCGCCGTCAGCGCGTCGGGCAGCGGCGCCAGCAGGTCGTGCAGCGCTGCGGCGGGCGTGCCGGGGTCCAGCCACGCGATCTCGGCATCGCGCGCCGGGAGGATGACCGGCATGCGGTCGTGCACCTCGGCGAGGACGGCGTTGGCCTGCGTCGTCACGATCGTGCAGGTCCGCAGCACCACCCCGCCGTCGCCGTGCCAGGTCTCCCACAGCCCGGCGAACGCGAAGGGCGCACCGTCGCTGCGCGTCACGTGCCACGGCTGCTTGCGCCGCTCGCCCGGCCGGCTCTGCCACTCGTAGAAGCCGTCGGCCAGGACCAGGCAGCGGCGCCGGGCGAAGGCGTCGCGGTAGGCGGGCTTGCCGGCGACCGTCTCGGCGCGCGCGTTGATCATCTTCACGCCGCCGGCCGGGTCACGCGACCAGTGGGGCACGAGGCCCCAGCGCAGGAGCTCCCCGCGCGGCGCGCCGTCGCGCCCGGCGGTCACGCACGCGACGTCGTCGCCGGGGCACACGTTGAAGCGCCGGCGCAGCTCGACGGACGCGCCGACCTCGAAGCGCTCCCGCAGCTCGGCCGGCGACGGCCCCGCCAGCGAGTAGCGCCCGCACATCAGCCGGCTCTGGCGGCCCGGGCCGCGCGCTGCTTGCGCCGCCCCAGCACGTACAGGACCACGAAGGCGACGATGACGATCAGCAGGCCGAGCCACACGGACGCCCACAGGCCGATGCCGCCGAAGGCCAGGCCGAGCAGCTGCGCGATGCCCGTGCCGATGGCCAGCAGCCCGACCACCAGCAGGAGCAGCAGCAGGATGCCGCGCACCCGCTTGGCCGTCGACGCCCCCTGCGGCGGCAGCAGCAGGGCGGTGAGGCGCAGCAGCATGAGCTGGCGGTTGCTGGGGCCCTCCTGGCCGAGGCGCTCCATCGCGACCTTCAGGTCGTCGGCCCGGCGCTCGGCCATCGCCAGCGAGGCGTCCGCCATCCGCCGCAGCGCCATGCGCTCCTGCGGCCGGGCGGCCGCGACGGCCTTCTGGAACCACATGCGCGCGGTCTTGGCGTCGTAGCGCTCCGCGGCCCGCGCGCCGAGCAGCGCGTAGGCGGCGGCCTTGTTGCGCTGCTCGCGCTCGAGCTCCTCGTCGGACTTGTCCTGGAGGTCCTGCATCGCGGCCAGCTGGCTGACCTGCTGGACCTTCATCTGCCGCGGCTTCGGAGGCATCGTCCCGCCACTGTAGTCTCGCGCCGCCATGGGGCGCTTGGACACCGCCACGACGGCCACGAACGCGGGCATGGTCGCCTTCGACGTGGCGCTGGGGACCGGGGCGATCGCCGCCCCTGACGCCACGCTGCGCCTCCTGGGCCACACGGCGCCGTCGCCCGATGCCCGGCGCCTGTTCCAGCGCTGCGGGCCGATCTGGCTGACGTTCGCCGCGGCGCACCTCACCGCCGCGGTGCGCGGCGCGCCGCAGGACTGGTGGGCGCTGGCGTGGCTGCGGGCGACGGAGATCGCCACGGACGCGCTGTGGTCGTCGTCGCCGGCGATCCCGCGACGCTCGGCGCGGGCGGCGCTGTGCGCCGCGGGCGCCGCGAACCTCGCGATGACGCTGGCGTTCGCGCGCCGCTCGCGCCAGGCGGCCTGACGACGGTGCGCCGCGCCTGTGTCGCCCTGCTGCTGCTCGCCGCGCTGGCGCTCGCGCCGGCCGGCGCCGGCGCCCAGTCCGATCCGCTCGGCCCGCTGCCGCAGCCCGCACCGGAGCCCCTGCCCGCGCCGGCTCCCGTGGACGAGCCCGGTGACGACGGCGGGATGGAGACCTGGCAGGAGCTGCTGATCTACGGCGCCGCGGCGGCGATGCTGGGCGGGATCGCCTGGTGGGTCGTGCGCGACGCGCGCCACCGCGCGCCCGTCGACGAGCACGGGCCGGCCGAGCCCGGCTCGGGCCGGCGCTCGCCGGAGGACCGCCGCAAGGCCAAGCAGCGCGCGCGCCAGGCCAACAAGCAGGCCCGCAAGGCGCGCCGGCGCAACCGCTGACGCAGGCTCAGCGCCCCGAGGTGTCGGCGTAGCCGGTGCCCAGCCGCGCGCCGCCCGTGGCCAGGCACGCCGGCTGCAGCGGCACGACCGCCAACGCCTCGGCGCGCTCGCCCGGTGGCGGGAGGTTGCGACACCACACGTAGGAGAAGTCGCGGAAGTCCAGCGCCGCCACGAAGGCGTGCCCGAGCGTGCCCACGACCTTGCCGCGCTTGACGATCGCGCGCCGCACGGCCACGCAGTCGTAGCGGCCGATGCGCCGTACCAGGACGCGGTCGTCGGGCACGACGCCCTCGTCGCGCAGCAGCGGCCCGCAGTCGGTGCCCCGCACGGGACCGTCGAGCTCCCCCGCGCGCCACGCGGGCGCGGGCGTCGCGCGTGATCGCCTGCTCGACGGCGGCCACCAGCGCCGCCCGGGCCGCGCGGCGCCGCGCGGGGGAGGCGCCAGCCGCCGGCCGCAGCGCCGGCGCCCTGCCGCGGTGCGGCGCCTGCACCCGGCGGGCCCGGGCGGCCTGCGCGCGGACGACCGCCGCCTCGGCGCGCGAGCGGCGGTCGCGCTCGCCGGCCGCGCGGTCGAGCAGGAGCCCGGTCGTCACGCCCAGCGCCACGAGCAGGGCGGCGCCCCCGCCGAGCACGCCGCGGGGCAGCCGGCGGGCGGTCGGACCCGGGTCCCACATCCGTCCAACGACGGTACCCGGCCGGACAATCCTGGGCCAGAGCGGACGACATCCCGGTGGCAGGACGGGTGTCCGCCGACGGCGAAACCCTGCTGCAAGCCAGGTGTAGGACTGCTGACGCGACTCCGCCCGCGTCACAG
>DASPKC010000486.1:0-8519 GCA_035628295.1 Baekduia sp. | reverse complement strand
GTGCGCGACTCGATCCCGCGGGCGCTGTGCCGTATCGGTGAGGCCGCCGCCGCACGCGTCATCGTCATCGGCAACCAGCCGACGGGCGGGTTCTTCTCGCCGCTCAAGCGCCTGCGCCACTGGGCGCCCTGCGAGGTGCAGGTCGTCGACACCGACGACTTCCGCGGCGGCCGGCGCGACCCGCTGGCGCTCGCGGAGGACGAGGCGCTGTCGGCGTTCCCGCGGTCGGTCCTCGCCGTCTGAGGGCGGTCACACCCCGGCGAGCTCGCGCGCGCGCAGCAGCACCGCGTCGAGCATCGCCGGGGTCAGCCGGCCCGTGAACGTGTTGTGCTGCGACGGGTGGTAGGTCCCCAGCAGCGGCCACGGCTCCAGCGGCGCCTCGGCGCCGTGCGCGAACCGCGGCCGGGGACGCGGGGGCGTGTGGCCGAGGACCGTCCGCAGACGCAGGGCGGCGTCCCACGCGTAGGCCCCGAGGCAGACCACGACGCGCACGTCCTCCATGGCCGCCAGCTCGTGGGCCGTCCACGGCAGGCAACGGTCGCGCTCCTGCGGCAGCGGCTTGTTGTCCGGGGGCGCGCACCGCACGGGCGCGGTGATCCACGTCGAGCGCAGCTGCACCGGCGTGCTGCGCTCGCGGTTGCGCGGCTGGGCGCTGAGGCCGGTGCGGTGCAGCGCCTCGAAGAGGAAGTCGCCGGAGCGGTCGCCGCAGAACATCCGCCCGGTGCGGTTGGCGCCGTGGGCGGCAGGAGCCAGGCCGAGCACGACGATCCGCGCCTGCGGGTCGCCCATCGAGGGGACCGGCCGCGCCCAGTACTGCTCCGTCGCGAACGCCGCGCGGCGCGTGCGCCCCACCTCCTCGCGCCAGGCCACCAGCCGCGGGCAGCGACGGCAGTCGACGACGGTCACCGCAGGCCTTGGCCGAGCACCCCGAGGAAGAGGCGCTCGAGCACCGGCACGAGGGACATCGGGTCCTCGGGCTTGCCGGTGCGCAACTGGCGGGCGACGACCTCGACCACGGCGCTGACGCAGATGTAGGCGTCCTCGCGGGAGGCGTAGCGGGGCGCGCCGTACTTCGGCGCCGCCTCGTGGTTGTCGTGGTAGATCGCGTCGGCGATGACGTCGAGGATCGCGTCGCGGCGCTCGGCCGCGGCCGGGCCGGCGCCGATGATCTCGACCAGCAGGGTCTGGGCGGCCGAGCGGCCCTCGATGATCGCCTCGATGAAGGAGACGATCCGGGCGTGGACGCGCGAGCGGTAGTCCGGGAACTCGCCCTGCACGGACTCGGCCAGGCGGGTCAGGACGAGCTGCGCCACGTCGTCGAAGACGGCGAGGATGCACTCCTCCTTGTTGGCGAAGTGCTCGTAGAACGTGGCCTTCGACATGCCTGCCTCGCGCGCGACGGCCTCGGCGGTCGCGTCGGCGTACCCCTGCCGGGCGAACACGTCGGCGGCCGCACGCAGCAGCCGTTCGCGCTGCAGGGCCTGACGGACTTCGAGCGGCGGCGCATGGCGCCCCCGCGGCACGGGCGTGGCGGACATCGCACTACATGCTAGGTAGGCTGCGGACGATGCTGCATCGCGCCGTGACCGCCGCGCTGACGCTCGCCGCGGCTCTGGCCCTCGGCGCCTGCGCCGGATCGACCTCCTCGGAGGACTCCGCGAAGGACTTCAAGGGCGAACAGCGCCGGGTGGCGCAGGTCGTGGAGGACCTCCAGGAGGCCGGCCAGGACCGCGACGGCAACAAGATCTGCCAGCGCCTGCTGGCCGAGACGCTGCGCCAGGGCATCCAGAAGGCGTCCGGCGCCTCCTGCCCCGACGCGCTGGACGACGTGCTCGACGACGTGGACGCGACGGAGCTGCAGGTCGAGAAGATCGCCATCGAAGGGTCGACCGCCTCGGTGACCGTCCGGGGCGAGGGCAACGGCGACGACGAGCGCAAGGACACGCTCACGCTCGTCAAGCAGCCCCAGGGCTGGCGCATCAGCGGGCTGGGCTCCTAGCCCGCCGGTACGGCCCGACCACACCCAGGGGGACTCCTGCGGCGGCGCCGCCGGCCGCAGCATGGCCGGCGTCAACCCCACCTCCCGCAAGGAGCCGTCCATGAAGCACCATGTCCTGGGTCTCGCCGCCGTCGCCGTGGCCGGCGCGTTCGCGCTGCCGTCGGGCGCCTCGGCCTCCGCGCTGTCCGACGCGCGAGCGCTCGCGAAGCTCGACTGCGCGCAGGAGCGCGCGGAGGACCCGATCGAGTTCCGCCTGGCCTACGGCACGGGCCACCGCGCGATCGTGCGCTGCGTGCGCGTCGAGCTGCGCAAGGCCGCGCTCGACTGCCGCGAGGACCGTCTCGAGGACCCGGCCGAGTACCGCGCCGAGTACGGGGGCTCCGGGCGCGCGGCGTTCCACCGCTGCCTGCGCGACAAGGTCGGCTGACCGGCGCCGCGCGGCGCTCGCTGGGCGCTCAGCCCAGCGAGCGGCCGTAGTGGCGCTCGTAGTACGCGCGGTACTCGCCGGAGCGGATGGGCTGCCACCACCAGGTGTTCTCGCGGTACCAGTCGACGGTCCTGGCCAGGCCGTCGGTGAAGCGGACCTGCGCCTCCCAGCCCAGGGCGCGGATCTTCTCCGAGCCCAGGGAGTAGCGGCGGTCGTGGCCGGGGCGGTCGGTGACCCACTCGATCAGCGACTCGTCGGTACCGGTCAGCTCGATGATGGTGCGCACGACCTCGAGGTTGGGGGCCTCGTCGGGGCCGCCGACGTTGTAGACCTCGCCGGGGGCGCCGTGGGTCAGGGCGTGGGAGATGCCGCGGGCGAAGTCCTCGACGTAGAGCCAGTTGCGGACGTTCATCCCGTCGCCGTAGACGGGCAGGCGGTCGCCGTGCAGGGCATTGAGGACCATCAGCGGGATCAGCTTCTCGGGGTACTGGTAGGGCCCGTAGTTGTTCGAGCCGCGGCAGATGACGGTCTCCAGCCCGTGAGTGTGGGTGTAGGAGGACACGAGCAGGTCGCCGCCGGCCTTGGACGCGCTGTAGGGCGAGGACGGCTGCAGGGGCGACTCCTCGGTGAAGGACCCCTCCTCGATGGAGCCGTAGACCTCGTCGGTGGAGATCTGCACGTAGCGGGCGAGCGCGTGCTCGCGGGCGGCCTCCAGCAGCGTCAGCGTGCCGGTGACGTTGGTGTCGACGAAGTCCTTCGGGCCGTGGATCGAGCGGTCGACGTGGGTCTCGGCGGCGAAGTTGACGATCGCGTCGCAGCCGGCGATGGCCTGCGCCACGGCGTCGGGGTCCTCGATCGCGCCGTGCACGAGCTCGACGTCGAGGTCTTGGAGGTTCTCGCGCCGGCCGGCGTAGGTCAGCTTGTCCAGGACGACGACCTCGTCGCCGTGGTCGCGCACGCGGTGGCGCACGAAGTTCGAGCCGATGAACCCGGCCCCGCCGCAGACGAGGAGCTTCACCCGGTCATCTTGGCATCGAGGAAGGCCTGCACCCCGTCCTCCCACGCCGGCAGGCGCGGCGTCTCGGGGCGCTCGGTGGTCAGAACCGACCAGGCCGGGCGCGGCGCCGGCCGCTGGAACTGCGCCGACGTGGTCTCGGCGACGCGGCACGCGACGCCGGCGCGGCGGAAGAGCTCGACCGTCAGCCCGTGCCAGGAGACCTGGCCGGCGCCGGCGGTGTGGAAGACGCCGCGCGCGTTGCTCGCCGCCAGGTCGAGCAGGGCGGGCGACAGGTGGCCGGTCCAGGTGGGGGAGCCGGTCTGGTCGGTGACGACGGCCACCTCGTCGCGGCCGGCGGCCAGCCCCAGCATCGTGTCGCAGAAGTTCTTCCCGCCGGCGCCGTAGAGCCAGGCGGTGCGGGCGATGGCGTGGTCGGGGCAGTGCTCGGTCACGGCCCGCTCGCCGGCGAGCTTCGTGCGCCCGTAGGCGCCCAGCGGCGCGACCGGGTCGGACTCGACGTAGGGCGTGGTCTTCGTGCCGTCGAAGACGTAGTCGGTCGACACCGCCACGACGCGCGCGCCCACGGCGGCGGCCGCCCGGGCGATGTTGCGCGAGGCGTCCTCGTTGACGCGCCGGGCGACGTCCTCGCGCGCCTCGGCGCCGTCGACGTCGGTCCAGGCCGCGCAGTGCACGACGGCGTCGGGGCGGACACGCTCCAGCAGCGCGTCGGCCACCGCCTCGGCGGTCAGGTCGCCGTCGGGCAGGTCGACGCCCACGACCTCCCAGCCGCGATCGCGGGCGTCGTCGACCACCCGGTGGCCGAGCATCCCCGCGGCGCCGGTGACGAGGACCTTCACAGGATCCCGATCTCCGAGTTGTCGCCCACCATGAACCGGTACGCCCGCGGCTGCTGGCGGCCGCGGCTGATCGTGACGTCGCGGCCCAGCAGCGAGCTCTCCATGCGCCCGTCGAGCCCGCGCACGGAGCTGCCCATGAGCAGGATCGAGTGCTCGACCTCGGCGCGCTCGACGATGCAGCCCTCCCCGACAGCGGTGTACGGGCCGATGTAGGCGTCGATCAGGTGCGCCCCTGCGCCGATGACCGCGGGGCCGCGGACGGTGGAACGCTCGAGCTTCGCGCCCGCCTCCACGACGACGCGCCCTTCGACCTGCGACTCGACCAGCTCGCCCTCGACACGCCCCTCGATGGTGTCGAGCACCAGGCGGTTGGCCTCGAGCATGTCCTCCAGGCGGCCGGTGTCCTTCCACCAGCCGCGCACGACATGGGGCTCCACGCGCCGGCCGGTGTCGACGAGGTGCTGGATCGCGTCGGTGATCTCCAGCTCCCCGCGCGCCGACGGCTCGATGGCCCGCGCCGCGTCGTGGATCAGCGACTTGAACATGTAGACGCCGACCAGCGCCAGGTCGGTCCGGGGCTGCGGCGGCTTCTCCTGCAGGCGCACCACCCGGTCGCCGTCGAGCTCGGCCACGCCGTAGTGCTCGGGATCGGGCACCGGCGTCAGCAGGATCAGGGCATCGGGGTCGTTGGCCTCGAACGCGCGCACGAGGTCGTCGATGCCGCCCTGCAGCAGGTTGTCGCCCAGGTACATCACGAACGGGTCGTCGCCCAGAAACGGCTCGGCCGTCAGCACCGCATGCGCGAGGCCCAGCGGCGCGTCCTGCTCGATGTAGGTGATCACCACCCCGAACCTCGACCCGTCGCCGACCGCCGCCCGGATCTCGTCGCCGGTCTCCGGCGCGATGATGATCCCGATCTCCTCGATGCCCGCCCGCGCCATCGCCTCGATGCCGAAGAACAGCACCGGCCGGTTGGCCACCGGCACCAGCTGCTTGGCCGACGTGTACGTGATCGGGCGCAGGCGCGTGCCCTTGCCGCCCGACAAGATCAGACCCTTCATCGCCACTAGTACGTCCCTCCCAGCTTGCGGTGGTCCCACGTGGCCCGCCGGCGCTCGCGGAACTCGAGCGCCACGCGCTTGGCGGCCTGGCCGCGGACGAGCTCCTCGCCGACGGCGGCGCCGCTGTAGCGCTCCAGCAGCTCCATGCCGAACGGCAGGACGACCTCGAGGTCGCGGTGCACGGCGACGTCGCACTCGAGCATCACCCCGCGCAGCTCCTGGTACTCCAGCCCCGCCTCGACCTGCACCGTCGCCCGGCTGTCGCGCTCGAGGTTCTTGACCTTCTGGGACTTCGCGAACGTCCAGGCCCAGATCGTCCCGTCGCGGACCGTGTACCAGAGCGGCATGAGGTGCGGCCAGCCGCGCGGGCCCACCGTGGCGCAGGTCAGCGTGCGCTCCTCGTCGAGGAACGCCAGGACCTCGTCGTCGGACATCTGGATCTGGTCGCGGCGGCTCATGGCGGGGGCGCACGTTGCCACAAGACGCTTGAGCGGGCGCCCGAAGGCGCCCGCTCGGTCCGGCCTTGCGCTCGCCGCTAGGGGCGCGGGCGGTCCGGGATCTGGTAGCGCACCTCGCAGTCCGTGCGGACCGTCGCCCGCTCGTCGTAGTTGAAGCGCACCTTGTCGCGGCCCGAGCCGCAGCTGACGTTCGCGCGGCGTCCGGCGGTCGCGACGTTGATGAAATCCGCCCCGCCCCCGCCACGCACCACGTCGGCACCGTAGCCGCCGTTGATCGTGTCGTGATCGGCGCCGCCGCTGAGGTAGTCGTTGTTCGACCCGCCGTTGAGGGCGTCCTTGCCACTGGCGCCGTAGACGCGGTCCGCGCCGAGGGTGCCCCCGAGCACGTCGCGCCCCGAGCCGCCGTGCAGGCAGTCGTCGCCCCGTCCGCCGGAGACCTTGTCGTTGCCGCCCAGCGCGAGGATCCGGTCGGAGCCGTTCGTGCCGGTGATCCGGTCGTCCCCGGCGGTCCCGAGGATCACGTAGCCCGGCCCGTCGCCCGTCAGGCACGGGTTGTCCGGGTAGCGCTTCAGCGCGTCGCGCAGCGAGTCGACGCGGCCCCCGCTCGGGCCCTGGAAGGGCAGGCCGATGATGATGTCCTTGCCGCCCGGGCCCTCACCGCGGACGACGCAGAGCCCGGAGGCGCCGTCCAGCGTCGCGCCCACCGGGCACGGGCGCAGCGGCGCCCGGTCGTCGTCGCCGGCCGTGCCGCCGGAGGGGCGGACGCACACGCCGGCCGGCGCCACGACGCGCGACTCGGCCACGACGACGTCGACCAGCGGCGCGTCGCCCGCGTCGCGCAGCACCTTCACGTGCAGGGCGCGCACGGTCAGCGACGTCGCGTCGCGGACCTGCTCGTTCGGCGTGATCTCGACGATCGGGCCGAGCGGCTTGAGCGCGTCGGTCAGCGCGGTGATCAGCCGGTCCAGGGTGATCGACCGCCCGCCGAGGGTCAGCCCCGTCAGCTCGCTGGTGCCGGCGAGCTGCGGCGTCGTGCCCACGCAGCTGACGGTGGCGGAGGAGTTGGCGGCCGCGACCCCGAGGATGACGGTGCCGGAGCCGAGCGGCAGCTTGAGATCCTCGACCGACGCCTCGGAGCGCACCTTCTGCTCGGCGGGCAGGCGGTTGTCGGGGTCGATCGACGTCAGCGCGTTCGCGGTGCGCGCGCTGAGGAGCTCGGGCGGGATGCCGAGCTGGGTGAGCGTGCTGCCGAGCCCGCCGTCGCCGTCGGCGCACAGGGCGAAGTCGGGGTTGCGGTTGTCGCCGGTGCGCGGGTTGCCGTTGGCGACGATCGGCTCGATGCGATCGTTGCCGGCCACCGAGGCGTACACCGCACTTGCGCGGCAGTTGAAGAAGGGTGCGGACGTCTGCGCTTGCGCGGGGACGGCGCCGCCAACGGCGCTCATCACCGACAGCAGCAGCGCCACGAGCAGCTTGCGGCTCATCGGCATGGAGGGACCTCCGGTTTGGTTGGACAGCAGGTGCCCCACACGAGCCCCCGCCGCGTTGTGCGCACGCTCCCAACCCCCACCAGCAGGGACGACCGGGATCTCTACTGGTCTGCGGTGCGTTCTTCTCCCGAAATGCAGAGCGGGCGCCCGAAGGCGCCCGCTCGATCCTGCTCAGCTGCTGCGCGGCGCTACGACCGGGGCCGGTCCCGGAACTCGTAGCGGACCTCGCAGTCGCGCTGGACGGTGGCCCGCTCGTCGTAGTTGTAACGGACCTTGTCGCGGCCGGTGCCGCAGCTCACGCGCGCCTTGCGGCCCGCGGTGGCGACGTTGATGAAGTCGGCGCCGGAGCCGCCGAAGGCACGATCAGCGCCGTAGCCGCCGTTGATCGTGTCGTGATCGGAGCCGCCGCTCAGGCGGTCGTTGCCCGAGCTGCCGTTCATCGAGTCGCGGCCGGTGGAGCCGTAGATCCGGTCGTCACCGAGGCCGCCGGTCATCACATCACGGCCGGACCCACCGCTGATGCAGTCGTCGCCCCGGCCGGACGAGGCGCGGTCGTTGCCGCCCAGCAGCAGGATCCGGTCGGAGCCGTTGGTGCCCGTGATGCGGTCGTTGCCGTTGGTGCCGATGATCACGTAGCCGAGCCCCTCCCCGCGCACGCACGGGTCATTGGGGTAGCGCTGGCGCGCGTCGCGCAGCGAGTCGACGCGGCCGCCGCTGGGGCCCTGGTACGGCAGGCCGATGATGATGTCGCGGCCGTTGGGGCCCTCACCGCGGATGATGCAGACGCCGCGCTGGGGCTCCAGCGTCGAGCCGGGCGGGCACGGACGGATGCTCGAGTCGGTGTCACCGGCAGTCCCGCTGCCGGCGGGCCGGGTGCAGACGCCCGGAGGCGCGACGACGCGCGACTCGGCGACGACCACGTCCAGCAGCGGCGCCTCGCCGGCGTCGCGGAAGACCTTCACGTGCAGGGCGCGCTGGGTCAGCGACGTCGCGTCACGCACCTGCTCGTTGGGGACGATCTCGACGATCGGCCCCAGCGGCCGCAGGGCCTCGGTCAGGCGCGTGATGAGCTCGTCGAGCGTGACCGGCGTGCCGCCGAGCGTCAGCCCGGTGAGCTGGCTGGAGCCGTTGAGCTGCGGCGTCGTGCCTGCGCAGGTGGCCGACGCGGTGCTGTTGGCCACGGCGGCGCCCAGCACGACCGTGTCGGAGCCCAGTGGCAGCTTGAGGTCC
>DASPKC010000485.1:0-2304 GCA_035628295.1 Baekduia sp. | reverse complement strand
ACGCCGACAGCGGCGCGGCGGCCACGGCGTCCAGCGTGCGATCCGACCGGGCGAAGACCAGGCCGTGCCCGGCGTCCTGCACGCCCCAGCCGAACGAGCCGTCGGCGAAGCGGGAGAACTCGACGGCGTTCTCGACGGGATCCTGCCCGCCGAGGCGCGTGACCGTGCCGAGCTTGCGCAGGCGGTCCGTGACCTCCGGGCCGATGACCTTCGACGGGCCCAGCACATAGATCTTGGGCTGCTGGTGGCTGCGCAGCGCCGCGACCGTGTCGGCCGGGACCTCCTTCTTGCGGACGAAGAGGACCGGGTCGCCGGACTTCGCGGCCCACCCGGCGGCCGGCATGGCGAAGGCCGGGTCGTCGGCGCTGACGATCAGCACGCGGTCGCTCGTGCGGCCCTTCGCCGCGGCGACGTAGGCGTCGACGGCGCGCGCGAGGGCGAACGGCGTGCGGCCGCGGAGCTCGCGGGTGCGCAGGCCGGCGGGCTTCGGGACGTCGCCGACGAGGACGGCCTGGGTGCGGCCGGGCTGCCCGGCGCCGGAGGGGTCGAGCTCGTCGACCGCGGTCTGCGTCGCCGGCGGCAGCTCCCGGGCGCCGTCGGCCAGCAGCACGGGCGCGCGCACCGGCGAGGCCACGAGGACCGAGGCCGCGACCGCCGCCCGCCAGTCCTTCGTCGACGCGATCGCCACGGCGCTCGCGGTGTTCTTCTTCGAGCCGCCGGGGAACGTCGCGCGCGCCGCGGCGGCCGCGGTCGCCACGGGGTCGGCAGCGCCGATGCGGGTCGTGTTCTTCGTTGCGAAAGCCGGAAAGCCGAGGTCCTTCGCGGCCTCCTTCTCCTTCTTGGAGACGCCGATGACCGGCCGCCGGTCGTCGGTTGCAGGATCGTCGTCACGGCCGCAGGCCGCGAAGGAGAGCGCGCCCGCCAGGGCGAAGACCAGGACCGTCCGGGGTCGGCGCATCGCGCCGACCTTAGCCATCGAGGCCGGAGGGGTGGTGCCCAAGACCACCCGGAACGACGGTGCAACCACGACCACTTCCCGGTGTAAGGTGCCGCAACGCCGAACTCCCGGCCAAGGGGCCGGGGGGCGGGGGACCCAACTTGTTGGGGCGAATCGGGCGGTGGATCCGCCTGAAGCGCCGGCTCGTTCCGCGCTAGCCCGTCAGCTAACCCCGCAGGCTCACGAACGAGAGATCCACTTGCGGGCTACGAACCTGTTCACGATCGCGTGCGCCGTTGCGGCGACCTGCGCGATCTCCCCGGCCGCCGCCACCGCCGCGAAGGGCACCGGCGGCGCCGTCTACGGACCTGACGACCCGGCGCTGACGGCCACGGTGCCGGGCGACAAGGCCGTCCTGCAGGACAACGGGATGGCCGCGGCGCCCGAGGCGGCGCCGGAGCCGGTCAAGCGTGCCGTCTGGGCCGCCAACCGGATCATCGGCAAGCCGTACAAGTACGGCGGCGGCCACGCCCAGGTCGAGGACGACGGCTACGACTGCTCGGGCACCATCTCCTATGCGCTGCTGGGCGGCAGGCTCCTCGACGCCCCGCTGGACTCCAGCTCGTTCATGTCGTGGGGGCGCAAGGGCCGCGGGCGGTGGGTCACCGTCTACACGAACCCCGGGCACGCCTACATCGTCATCGCCGGCCTCCGGCTCGACACGAGCGCGGCGGGGGACCCGTCGGGCGCCAAGGGCCCCCGCTGGCGGCCCACGCTGCGCAAGGCGAGCGGCTTCAAGACCCGTCGCCTTCCGGGCCTGTAGCCCTCGGCTGAGCGGCGGGTAGGCTGCGCGGCAGCCCCGTACCGCGACCCGAGGAGCAGGCGCCATGGCAGGAATGGGAGGACGGTTCTCCACCGTCTTCAAGGCGAAGATCTCGAAGATGCTCGACAAGGCCGAGGACCCGGCCGAGACGCTCGACTACAGCTACCAGAAGCAGCTCGAGCAGCTGCAGGGCGTCAAGAAGGGCATCGCGGACGTCGTCACGGCCAAGAAGCGGCTGCAGCTGCAGTCCCAGAAGCTGGAGCAGAGCGTCGTCAAGCTCGACACGCAGGCGCGCCAGGCCCTGGCGGCGGGCAAGGAGGACCTCGCGCGCATGGCGCTCGAGCGCAAGCAGCTCGCCCAGACCGAGCTGCAGTCGCTCGACCAGCAGGTCACCGAGCTCGAGGCCCAGCAGCAGCGCCTGACCGACTCCGAGAAGAAGCTGCGCGCCAAGATCGAGGCCTTCCGGACCAAGAAGGAGGTCATCAAGGCGCAGTACTCGGCCGCCGAGGCCCAGGTCCAGATCTCCGAGGCCGCGACCGGCGTG
>DASPKC010000484.1:0-6878 GCA_035628295.1 Baekduia sp. | reverse complement strand
CCAGCACGCGCGCGGCGCGGCGGCGGTGGGCCTCGTCGACCATCTTGCCGCCCAGGCGCGCGGCGCCCTCGCCGGAGGCCAGCGCCTCCTCGACGGCACGGGCCTCCTCGCGCTCGGCGGCCGTCGGCGCGAACGCCCGGGCGATCGGCGCCAGCTGCGCCGGGTGGATCGCCCACTTGCCGTCGAAGCCCAGCTCGCGCGCCCAGCGCGCCGAGCGCGCCAGGGCGGCCGTGTCGGCGAGGTCGAGGAACGGGCCGTCCAGCGCCTGGACCCCCGCGGCGCGGGCGGCGCCCAGCACGCGCTCCTGGTGGACGAGCCAGCGGGCCAGGTCGTCCTGCGCGCCGCGCCGCCCGAGCTCGGCGGCCAGGTCGGCGTAGCCGAGGATGAGCGCGACGACGGAGCCGGCGGCGGCGGCGATCTCGTGCGCGGCGGCGGTGCCGGCGGGGGTCTCCAGCAGCGCCTGCAGGCCGATCCCCGTGCCGTCCAGGCGCGCGGCGACCGCCGCGACGTCCTCGGGGCGCTCGACCTTGGGCAGCACGATCGTCAGGCCCGGGACCCCGAGCGCGGCCACGGCCTCCAGGTCGGCCGCGTCGCCGGCGTTGACGCGGACCGCGACGGTCCGGGTCTCCCAGCGGGCGTCGCCGAGCGTCCCGACGACGGTCGTGCGGGCGTCGTCCTTGTGCTCGGGCGCGACGGCGTCCTCGAGGTCGAGGACGACCTCGTCGCACGGCAGGTCGTAGGCCTTGAGATGGCGGGCCGGCGCGGTGCCGGGCACGCACAGGCTCGTGCGGCGCAGCGCCGGGCCGGCGTGGACGGAATCGATCGTGGTCATCGGCACCGGCAATGCAACCGCATGTCCGGGCGACAACCAACCCCCCGACCGTCGGGGGCGCCGTCAGCCGCCGAAGTCGGGCGGGCGCTTCTGCAGGAAGGCGGTGACCGCCTCGACCACCTCGTCGGAGTCCGACCGGCGCGTCTGCGCGTCGGCCTCGGCGGCGAGCTGCGCCCGCAGCGGCTCGAGGAGCTGCAGGTTGAGCAGGGACTTGATGGCGGCCTGCGCCTCGGGCGGCCCGTCGGCCAGCCTGCGCGCGAGGCCCATCGCCGCGCCCAGCGCATCGTCCTCGACCCGGTTGACGAGGTTCCAGGCCAGCGCGTCCTGCGCCGTGACCTGCTCGCCCAGCAGCGCCATCTCGGCGCCCCGGCCGAAGCCCGCGCGCGCCGGCACGGTCAGCGACGCGCCGCCGTCGGGGACCAGCGCGACGTTGCGGAACGCCAGCAGGAACGTCGCCGTCGGGGCCGCTACGACCAGGTCGCAGGCCAGCGCCCAGGAGCAGCCGATGCCCGCCGCGACGCCGTTGACGGCCGCGACGACCGGCTGGGGCATCTCGCGCAGCAGCAGGACGATCGGGTTGTAGAGCTCGCGCAACGCCCAGCCGAGGTCCGGCTTGCCCGAGGGCAGCGTCGGGATGTCGGGGCCGATCGACTTGAGGTCGGCGCCGGAGGAGAACGCGCGCCCGGCGCCGGTCAGGATGACGCAGCGGACGGCGGTGTCGGCGGACAGCCCCTGGAGCGCGGCGAGCAGCTCGCGGCCCATCTCGAGCGTGATGGCGTTGAGGGCGTCCGGCCGGGACAGCTCGATGACCGCGACGCGGTCCTCCACGCGGACGGCGATGGTCTCGTAGGTGCTGGCGGCGGAGCTCATGGGAGAACTCTATTGGCGCAGCGCCAACGGTAGGGTCCCTGGCCATGGGACCCCTCCACGGCGTGCGCATCCTCGAGCTCGGCAGCATCGGCCCGGGGCCGTTCGCGGCCATGCTCCTGGCCGACATGGGTGCCGAGGTCCTGCGCCTGGATCGCAAGGGGGGCGGCATGATGGTCCCGCCGCACCTCGACCCGACCCAGCGCGGCCGCGCGGCGCGCCTGGAGGTCGACCTCAAGGACCCGGCCGACCGCGACCTGGTGCTCGAGCTGTGCGCGTCGGCCGACGCCCTGCTCGAGGGCTTCCGGCCGGGCGTGATGGAGCGCCTCGGGCTGGGCCCCGCGGAGACGCAGGCGCGCAACCCCAAGCTCGTGTTCGGCCGCATGACCGGCTACGGGCAGGAGGGTCCGATGGCGTCGGTGGCCGGCCACGACATCAACTACATCTCGGTCGCCGGCGCGCTGGGCGCGATCGCCCGGCAGGGCGAGCGCCCGCTGTTCCCGCTCAATCTCGTCGGGGACTACGGCGGCGGCGGGATGTTCCTGGCCTTCGGTGTCGTGTGCGCGATCCTCGAGGCGCGCGGCTCGGGCCAGGGGCAGGTCGTCGACGCGGCCATGGTGGACGGCGCGGCCGTCCTCTGCTCGCTGATGTACGGCCTGCGCGCGGCGGGCGCATGGTCTGACGTGCCGGGCACGAACCTGCTCGACAGCGGCGCGCACTTCTACGAGGTCTACGAGACGGCCGACGGCGGCTTCGTCTCGGTCGGCGCGATCGAGCCGCAGTTCTACGCCCGGCTGCTGGAGCTGCTGGAGATCCCGGCCGACGACATGCCGCAGTTCGCGCACGACCGCTGGCCGGAGTTCAAGGAGCGCCTGGCCGCGATCTTCAAGGGCCGCGACCGCGACGCCTGGGCGCAGCTGCTCGAGCACGAGGAGGCGTGCGCGACGGTCGTGCGCGGCTTCGCCGACGCGCACGAGCACCCGCACATGCAGGCGCGCGGCGCGTTCGTCGAGCTCGACGGCGTCCTGCAGCCGGCCGCGGCTCCCCGCTTCGACCGCACGCCCAGCGAGGCGCGCCGGGGCGAGCGCGACGCCGCCGAGGTGCTCGCCGCCTGGGGCGTGGGCGAGCGGGCCCAGGCGCGCGCGGCGTCCTGAGATGCCCGAGCCCGGGCGCCCGCCGCTGCAGTCGGCCATCGGCCGGGCGACGCCGGACGCGATCACCGTCCGGGGGCTCGACCTCGCCGGCGAGCTCATGGGACAGGTGTCCTTCGTGGAGCTCGCCTACCTCCTGGCCACCGGGCGCCGGCCGACCCCGGCGCAGGTCCGCGTGTTCGACGCCGGCCTCGTCGCGCTCGCCGACCACGGGCTCACGCCGAGCGTCCTGGCGGCACGGCTGACGCTGACCGGGGCGCCCGAGGCGCTGCAGGGCGCCGTGGCCGCGGGCCTGCTGGGCGGCGGCAGCGCGCTGCTCGGGCCGACCGAGGACGCGGCGCGCTTCCTCGCGGGGGTGCTGGCGGCGGCCGGCCCGGACGCGGACGAGGCGGCGCTGGAGCAGGCCGCCGCAACGGCGGTGCGCGCCCGGGCCGCGGCGCGCGAGCGGATCCCGGGGCTCGGGCACCCGCTGCACAAGGACGGCGACCCGCGCGTGCCGCGGCTGTACGCCATCGCCGCCGAGGAGGGCCTGCTCGGCCCGCATCTCGCGCTGCTGCGCGTCGTGCACGGCGTCGCCGGCGAGGTCACGGGGCGCAAGCTGCCGATCAACGGCGCCGGCGCGGTGGGCGCCGCGCTGGCCGACGCCGGCCTGCCGATAGACCTGCTGCGCGGCTTCTCGCTCCTGGCCCGCGTCGCCGGGCTGCTCGGGCACCTGGCCGAGGAGCGCGAGCACCCGCTGGGCCCCGGGCTGTGGCGCGACGCCGAGGAGCGCCTGGACTACGTGGCCGAGCCACCCGACTGAGGCGCCTCGCCGGCGGCGAGCCCGTGGGCGCGCGCGATCTCCTCGAGCTCGCCGGGCGTCCCGGCCATGATGGTCCGCGCGCGCTCGGTGACCAGCTCCAGCGGCCACGACCACCACGCCGCGCGCAGCAGGCGCGCGACGTCGTCGTCCTCGTAGCGGCGGCGCACCACCCGGGCCGGGTTGCCCGCCACGATCGCGTAGGGCGGCACGTCGGCGGCGACCACGCTCGCCGCGGCGACCACCGCGCCGTGGCCGATCCGGACGCCAGGCAGGACGAGCGCCTGGTAGCCGAGCCAGACGTCGTGTCCCACGACCGTGTCGCCGCGGCTCGGCGCGCCCATCACGAGGTCCATGGTCCGCTCGGCCCACGGCTCGCCGAAGATCCCGAACGGGAAGGTCGACGGCCCGAGGTCCGCGTGGTTGGCGCCCGGCATGAGGAACCGCACGCCGGCGCCGATCGCGCAGAAGCGGCCGATGACGAGCCGCTCGGGGCCGAAGCCGTACAGGACGGCGCGGCGCTCGAAGCCCAGCGCGTCGTCCGGGTCGTCGTAGTAGGTGAACTCGCCGACCTCGATGCGCGGATCGCGGACGAGCGGCTTGAGGAAGACGACGCGCTCCTGCCCGGCGACCGGGTGCAGGCGGGAGGGATCGGGGGCGATCGGCATGACGCGCATGCTCGCGGCCCGGCAGGATGCCCCGCCCATGGCCGCTCCCAGCTACGTCCACCGCGAGCGGGTGCGCTTCGGCGATCTCGACGCGATGCGCCACCTCAACAACGTCGTCTTCCTGCGCTACTTCGAGACGGCGCGCATCTCGATGATCCGCGACCTCATGCCGGCGCACGACCCGGCCCACCCCGAGCGCGACACGTTCGGGCTGATCTTCGCCGAGTGCCAGATCCACTACCGGGCGCCGGTCTTCTTCGACGAGGACGTCGCGATCACGTGCACGATCGGCGAGGTCCGCCGCAGCGCCTTCCGCGTCGACTTCGCCATGGACGTCGGCGAGCGCCGCTGCGCCGACGGCTGCGGGTGGCTGGTCGGCTACGACTATGAGCAGCAGCGGTCCATGCCGCTCCCCGACGCCCTGCGCGCGCGCCTCGAAGGGTCTTGAGGTTCCGCACGCGCCTCTCGCAGATGAGCACGATCATCGTGCTCATCTGCGAGGGGCGCGTGCACAACGACAGGACCCTCGGCGCGCGGGCGCCCGCCGGGAGGCGGGCGCCCGGTGCGCGGGGGTCAGGCGGCGACGAGCTCGGGCTCGGCGTCGGCCTGCGGGGCCTGGTCCTGCGCCGCCGGGGCGGTGCGCAGGAGGGCTGCGGCGAGCAGCGCGCCCGCGGCGGCGATCCCGGCGGCGCCCAGGAAGGCGGCCGAGAACCCGTCGGTGAGCGCCTGCGGGCTGCCGAGCTGATCGGCTCCCTGGGAGGTCGCCAGCGCGGTCATGGCGGCCAGGCCGAGCGCGGAGCCGACCTGGTAGCTGGTGTTGACGATGCCGGACGCCAGGCCACCCTCCTCCGGGCGGGCCGACTGGATGGCGGTGCCCAGCGACGGGATGAACGCCAGCGCCATGCCGGCGGCCGCGATCAGCGAGGCCGGCAGGACATCGACGGCGAACGAGCCGTCAGGACGCACCAGCGACATCACGGCCATGCCGGCGGCCAGCAGCAGCATGCCCGCCACCACCGGCGTCTTGGTCCCCAGGCGCGCGATCGCGCGCGGGGCCAGGACGACCATCATCAGCATGATCGCGCCGGTCATCGGCAGCAGCGCCGCGCCGGCCTCGAAGGCGCCGAACCCGAGCACCTGCTGCAGGTAGAGATTCAGGAAGAACCACATCGGGATCCAGGCCGCCCCGAGGAGCACCTGCGCGAGGTTGGCCGCCGCCAGGTTCGGCATGCGGAAGATCCCCAGGCGCACGAGCGGCTCGCGGCGCGCGGCTTGCAGGGCGACGAACAGCGCCAGGGAGGCGAGGCCGCCGCCGGCCACGAGCAGGGTGGCCGCCGAGCCCCAACCCTCCTCCGGCGCCCGCACGACGGCGAACACCGTGGCGGCCAGGCCCGCCGTGGCCAGCAGCGCGCCGGGGACGTCGACCGAGCCCCGCTGCCGCGCGCCGGCCGGCATCAGCCGCGGCGTGAGCGCCAGAACGGCGACGGCGACCGGGACGTTGACGTAGAACACCCACGGCCAGGACGCCCACTCGGTGATGACGCCGCCGAGGAAGACGCCGGCGGTGCCGCCGGCCGGGGCGGCGGCCCCGTAGATCGCGAACGCCTTCATGAGCTCCTTCGGGTCGTGGCCGAAGAGCGTCATCAGCAGCGTCAGGGCAGACGGGGCGATGAGCGCGGCGCCGGCGCCCTGGACGGCGCGGGCCGCGACCTCGAGGCCGGCGCTGTCGGCGAGGCCGGCGGCCAGCGAGCCGGCGGCCAGGACCGCCCAGCCCGCCGCGAACACGCGCCGGGCGCCGAGGAGGTCCGACAGCCGGCCGCCCAGCAGCAGCAGGCCGCCGAGCGCCACGACGTAGGCGTTGAAGACCCACGACAGGTCCTCCGGGCTGAAGCCGAGGTCCGCCTGGATCTCGGGCAGGGCCACGCCGATGATCGACGTGTCCATGATGATCATGAACTGCGCCAGGGCGATCACCCAGAGGGCGGCCCAGCGCTTGGGGTTGACCGGCATCTTCATCCTCTCCTTTACACTACGGGGGTAGGGTATATACGACAGCTGCCGCTACGCCGCGGCGCGCTCCGAGCGGAAGCGCCGCAGCCGCAGCGAGTTGGTGACCACGAACACCGAGCTGAAGGCCATCGCCGCGCCCGCGAGGACGGGGTTGAGGTAGCCCAGCGCCGCGGCCGGGATGAGGGCGACGTTGTAGGCGAACGCCCAGAACAGGTTGGACCGGATCGTCGACAGGGTCCTGCGCGACAGGCGGATCGCGTCGGCTGCGGCCCGCAGGTCGCCCGACACCAGGGTCAGGTCGCTGGCCTCGATCGCCACGTCCGTCCCAGTCCCGACCGCCAGCCCGACATCCGCCTGAGCGAGCACGGCGGCGTCGTTCACACCGTCGCCAGCCATCGCCACGACGCACCCGCCGGCCTGTAGCCGCTCGACGACGTGGACCTTGTCGGCGGGCATGACCTCGCCGATCACGTCGGCGATGCCGACCCGCGCGGCGACCGCATGCGCGGTTCGGCCGTTGTCGCCGGTCAGCAGCACTGGCCGCAGTCCGA
>DASPKC010000483.1:0-2446 GCA_035628295.1 Baekduia sp. | reverse complement strand
CTGCGCGAGAAGCAGAAGGCGCGCCGCTACTACGGCGTGCTCGAGAAGCAGTTCCGCAACTACTACGACAAGGCCAGTCGCCAGCCCGGGGTGACCGGAGAGAACCTGCTGCGCCTGCTCGAGACGCGTTTCGACAACGTGCTCGTGCGGCTCGGCTTCGCCTCGTCGCGCCGCCAGGCGCGCCAGCTGATCCGCCACGGTCACTGGACCGTGAACGGGCGACGGGTCGACATCCCGAGCTACCAGGTGCGCGAGGGCGACGTCATCGCCGTCAAGGCGGAGACGTCCGTCGAGGCCGTCATCCGCGACGCCACGGAGCTCACCGCGTCCGTGCCGGCCTGGCTGCAGGCCGACCATGACGCGCTCACCGCGAAGGTCCTGCGCAAGCCGGAGCGTCGGGAGATCACGACGCCGGTGCAGGAGCAGCTCATCGTCGAGCTCTACTCGAAGTAGTTCCCCTTCGGATGTTGCGGCGCGCGGCCCCGCCAGGCCGCGCCGCGCGTCCACTCCCCCCACCAGACAGGACCCGATGCTCGACTTCCAGATCCCCCGCATCACCTCCGAGTCCGTCGAGGAGAACCGTGGCTCGTTCGTCATCGAGCCCCTCGACCGCGGCTTCGGCTACACGTTCGGCAACTCGCTGCGCCGCGTGCTGCTGTCCTCGCTCGCCGGCGCCGCGGTGACGAGCGTCCGCATCGAGGGCGTCGCGCACGAGTTCTCGACGATCCCGGGCGTCAAGGAGGACGTGACCGACATCGTCCTCAACCTCAAGGGCATCGTCTGCCGGATGCACTCCGACGCGACGGAGGTCGAGGCGCCGCTGGTGGTCTCCGGCCCCGGGGAGATCAGCGCGAAGGACATCGACCTGCCGGCCGGCGTCGAGGTGCTCAACCCCGACGCGCACATCGCGGTCCTCGAGAAGAAGACCAAGCTCGAGATGTACATGACGATCGGCCGTGGCCGGGGCTACCGCCCGGCGGAGGACAACAAGTCCCCCGACCAGCCGATCGGCGTCATCCCGATCGACTCGATCTTCTCGCCGGTGCGCCGCGTGGCGTACTCGGTGGAGCAGGCCCGCGTCGGCCAGCGCACCGACTACGACAAGCTCACGCTGGACATCGAGACCGACGGCTCGATCGACCCGCAGTCGGCGCTGCGCGAGGCCGCCGAGATCCTGATCTCGCAGCTGGCCATCTTCACCGACGCCGATCGCATCGAGGAGCTGCGCGCCGGCCCCGGCGGCCCGGCCTCCCTGGACACGGGCGACCTGGCCGGGACGAACGGCGCGGCCGGCGTCGGCGGCCCCATGCACGAGATCCTCATCGAGGAGCTCGAGCTCGGCGTCCGGTCGTACAACTGCCTCAAGCGCGCCGGCATCCAGACCGTCGGCGACCTCATCTCCAAGAGCGAGGGTGAGCTCGCGGCGATCCCGAACTTCGGCAAGAAGTCGATCGACGAGGTCATCGAGACCCTCCATGCTCGCGGGCTGGACCTCCGGGAGGACTAGGACCATGCGCCACCAGAAGAGCCGCGGCAAGCTCAGCCGTGACGCCGCCCACCGCAAGTCGCTGATGCGCAACCTCTGCAAGGAGGTCATCGAGCACGAGCGCATCAAGACGACCGAGGCGAAGGCCAAGGCGGTCAAGCCCGAGCTCGAGCAGCTGATCACGCTGGCCAAGCGCGGCGACCTGCACGCCCGCCGCCAGGCCCTCAGCGCCCTGGGTCAGGACAAGTTCGCCGTCCACAAGCTGTTCGAGGAGGTGGCGCCCCGCTACGCGGAGCGCCCCGGCGGCTACACCCGCATCCTGAAGCTCGGTCCGCGCCGCAGCGACTCGACCGAGATGGTCTTCCTCGAGCTCGTCTGAGCTCGCCGCGGCCGCGTGCCGCACCGCCTGACGTCCCATCGGCGTGCCCCCGGGCACGCCGATGTGCGTTGGGCGCCGCTCAGGTGCCGGGGCCCGCAGCCGATCACCAGGCTCGTGCGCGCCGCCGCCCTCTCGCTTCTGCTGCTGCTCGCCGCGCCGACCGCGGCCGGCGCGGCGCCGGTCTCGCTCACCGACGGCGTCCTGCGCTACGCGCCGGGCCCGCGGTCCGCGCCCCAGATCGGCTTCACCGACGGTGTCTACACCGTCTGGGACCCCGGCGTGGCGCAGACGGGCCCCGGGTGCGCGTCGGAGGTCGTGGGCGTGATCCAGTGCCCGTGGCCGGCCGGTGACGCGCTGCTGGAGCTGCGCTTCGGGCCCGAGCAGGACAGCCTGCTGCTCGCCGGACTGGCGGCCTACCGCGGGTCGGTCGTCGACGGCGGCGCCGGCAGCGACCAGCTGCAGCTCGGCGCCGCAGCGGACGTCGTGTCCGGCGGGCCGGGCGACGATCGCCTGGACGGCGGCCCCGGGGACGACCGGCTCGAGGGCGGCCCGGGCGCCGACACCCTGACCGGCGGGCCCGG
>DASPKC010000482.1:0-10210 GCA_035628295.1 Baekduia sp. | reverse complement strand
CGCGCTCGGTCGCGTGCCCGTCCTCGAGGTGGCAGAAGCGCTCGCGGAAGGCCGCCTGGCGCTCGGCGTACGCCGTCTCGACGCCGTCGAGGTCGGCCAGCGCCTCGAGCAGGGCTTCGCTCGTGCGCACCAGCGGACCCGGCGCCGCCGGCTCGAGCTCGAAGTAGAAGCCGCGCAGCCGCTGCTCGTAGTCCTCGAGGTCGTACGTGAACAGGATCTGGGGCTTGCCGGTGACGGCGAAGTCGAACATCGCCGAGGAGTAGTCCGTGACGAGCACGTCGGCCGCGAGGTAGAGGTCGCTGATGTCGGGGTGGAAGGACACGTCGCGCACCGCGGGGTGCTCCACGGCGGGCAGGCGGCCGGTGAGCGTGTAGTGCAGGCGCAGCAGCAGCACGCCCCCCGCCTTGCCCAGGGCGTCGGCGACGCGCTCCACCTCGAGCTCGAGCTCGAACACCTTGCCGCCCTCCGGGAACACCGCGTCGTCGCGCCAGGTCGGCGCGTACAGGACCGCGGGGCCCTCGCCGGTGATCCCCAGGTCGCGGCGCACGTCCTCGCGGACCTGTGCGGCGCGCGGGCCCTGCAGCACGTCGTTGCGCGGGAGGCCGGACTCGAGCACCGGGCCGTCGTAGCGGAAGGCGCCGCGCAACCACGGCGTGCTGTCCCGGTTGGGCGAGAGCAGCAGGTCCCACTTGGCCACGTCCTGGTCCAGGCGGTCCAGCCGCCCCACCGGTGCCCACAGGACGTCGCGGTGGATGCGCTTGAGCGGCGTGCCGTGCCAGGTCTGCAGGTAGCGGGCGCCCGGGCGCTTGTCCCACGGCACATCGGTGTGGGTGTTGGCGATCAGCAGGTCGGCGGCCTCGAGCGCCTCCCGTGCCCCCGGGGTGCCCCAGCGGCGCGTCGCCAGCCCGCCCGGGAACCCCGCGGCGTGCGCAGGGTCCAGCAGCCAGACGTGCTCGTGGGCGCTGCCGCGGGCGATCAGGGCTTCGTGCAGCGCTCGCGGTGAGTCGGCGTAGCGGCCCTCGAAGGCCTGGAAGACGATCAGCATGCGCGCGCCACGCTACCCGGGCCGCGGCGGCCGTCCGGCGGCGGACCTCGCGCCGTCCGGGCACCGGCGGGGCGCATGCCGGGACACCGTTGCGGAGACCTGAGGATCCTTGCCCCCCTCGCCCGTCGCCCCGCCCGCCGCCGACCTGCACGTCGTCGTGCTTGCCGCGGGCCGCGGCAGCCGGCTCGGCGCGCTGGGCGCCGAGACGCCGAAGTGGCTGCTGGAGGTCGGCGGTCGCCCGCTGGCCGACCGCCATCTCGCCGGCGTGGCCGCCTCCGGCGCCGTGGCGTCGACGCGCGTGGTCACCGGGCACGCGGCGGAGGCCATCGAGCGCATGCTCGCGAGCCGCCCCGGGGCGCCCGCCACCGTCCACGTCGCCGAGTTCGCCGAGCGCAACAACTGGTGGTCGCTGCTGTGCGCGCTGCGGTGCCTGCCGGCCGGCGGTGCGGTCGCCGTGGTCAACGCGGACCTGTGCGTCGAGCCGGCCACGCTGACGGCCTTCCTCGACGACACCGCCGTGGGCGACGCGGACGGCGTGCTCGCGGTCGACCTCCTGCGCGACCTCACCGACGAGTCCATGAAGGTCGCCCGCAAGCCCGACGGCACGCTGGACCGCATCGGCAAGGCGGGGGTGGCCGATGCCGCGGGCGAGTACGTCGGCATGCTGATGGCCCGCGGAGAGGTCCTCGCGGCGCTGCGCGCCACGCTCGAGAGCTTCGTCGACCGCCCGGGCGCCGCCGGCGAGTGGTACGAGGGCGCCGTCGCGCGCACCGCGGCCGCCGGGACGCCCTGGCACGTGTGGCCGATGCCGTCCTCGGCCTGGGTCGAGATCGACGACGACGCCGACCTGGGCGCAGCGCAGTCGCTGGCGGCGGCGGCATGACGTCGGGGGCGCGGGCCCGCCAGGTCGCCATCCCGCGCCTGCTGCACGTCGGCCGCGGCTGCCTGCGCGACGTCGCGCCGCTGCTGGCGTCGCACGACCTGCCCCTCGACCGGGTCGTCGTGGGCAGCGGTCCGGGCCCCTCGCGGATGCTCGCCGAGGGCGTCGTCCAGGGCCTGCGCGAGCACGGCGTCGACGTGCTCCACCGCTCGCACCTCGCCGGCCGGCTCGACCAGGCGGCCGCCCTGGCCGGCACGATGATCGAGGAGGGCATCACGCTGGCGGTGGCCGTCGGCGGAGGGCGCGTCATCGACACGGTCAAGCTGGCCGCCTCGCGTACGTGCGTGGACTTCGTCAGCGTCCCGACCGCGATCTCCAACGACGGCATCTCCTCCCCCGTCGCGTCGCTGGTGGGCAAGGACGGGGCGCGCGCCAGCCACGGCGCGGACATGCCCGCGGGCATCATCGTGGACGTGGCCGCGATCGCCAGCGCGCCGGAGCGCACGATCCGGGCCGGCGCCGGCGACCTCGTGAGCAACCTGACGGCATGTCTCGACTGGCGCCTGGCCGACGCGCAGGGCCGCGAGCAGCACGACGCCTTCGCGGCGATGATCGCCGAGTCCGCCGCCCGCCCGGTGCTCGAGCTGCAGGACCTCACCTGCGCGGCCGGGCACCAGGTCCTCGCCGAGGGGCTGCTGCTCAGCGGGCTGGCGATGGCCGCCGCGGGGACGAGCCGCCCGTGCTCCGGCGCCGAGCACCTCGTCTCCCACGCGCTCGACGCCCGGCTCGGTCCCCGCGTCGCGTTGCACGGCGAGCAGGTCGCCCTCGGCAGCCTCATCACGGCGGCTGCCCACGACGCCGACCTCCTCGGGACGCTCCAGCGGACCTTCGCGCGGCTCGGTCTGCCGCTCTGCCCCGAGGAGCTCGGCCTGGCCCGCGCGGACGTCGTCGCGGCGGTGCGCGACGCCCCTGGCCTGCGACCCGATCGCTGGACCGTGCTCTCCGAGCGCTTCCGCGCTCCGGGAGAGGCCGAGGAGCTCGTGGGCCGCGCCTTCGGGCCCGCCCCCGCGATTTCCGAGCTCGCCTGCTGACGGCGGGCCGGCCGCGGCGCTGACACTGCGTCGAACGGGTGCGCCGCCCCGCTAGGCTGGCCGCATGGGGAGCCCGGCCGGGGTGCATCCGCGTGATCTGGCAGGACGGCTCGACGAGCTGACCGCGCGCGTCGAGGCGATCTGCGGCGTGCCCTTGGTGGTTCCGGAGGACGTCGCCGCCGACGTGCGGCTGGAGCTGCTCTGCGCCGAGGTGGCATCGCGCCTGGAGGCGGAGCGCGGCGACGGCCCGGCCGCGGTGGGCCGCCTGGTGCTGGAGCTGGCTGCGTTGCGCGCCGACGTCGTGCAGCGCGACCTGCGCCGGCGCGTCGAGGGGCTGCAGGGCGTGCAGGCGGCGCTCGCTGCGCTGCACGAGGTGGCGGACCCCGGCAGGTTGTACGACGCGGCGACCGCGGCGCTGTGCCGGCACTGCGACTTCGACCGGGTGATCCTCTTCGGAGTCGAGGGCGACGAGCTCGTGGCGCTCAGCGTGCACTTCACCGGCGAGCCCGAGTGGGCCGCCCGCGTCTTGGAGCTCGGGCGCGGCGCGGGCCGGCCCCAGCTCTCGGAGTCCATCCTGGAGACCGAGATGCTGCGCCGGCGCGCGCCGGCGCTGGTCCAGCGCCCCGACCAGGACCCTCGGGCGACCAGGCCGCTGGTGGAGGCCACCCAGACGACGTCCTACGTCGCGGCGCCGATCCTCCCGGCCGGGCGGGTCATCGGGTTCCTGCACGCCGACCACCACACCACGGGCCGCGCGGTCGACGAGGTCGACCGCGACGTGCTGTGGGCGTTCGCCGAGGGCTATGGCTACGCGGTCGAGCGCACGCTGCTGCGCGCGCACCTCGACGAGCAGCGCCGCCGCCTGCGCGAGCTGGGCACCGCCATGGCCGACGTCGGCGAGGACATCTGCAACGCCGAGATGGCACTGGACCGCAGCTCGGGCGCAACCGCCCGCGCCACCACGCGCGCCCTGACCGGCGCGCTGCAGCCGCCGGCCGGGGCGCAGTTCAACCTGAGCCCGCGCGAGCTGGAGGTCATGGAGCTGCTGGCCGCGGGCGAGACGAACTCGGCGATCGCGCGGCGCATCTACGTCTCGGAGAGCACCGTGAAGGTGCACGTCAAGAGCATCCTGCGCAAGCTCGGCGCGGCGAACCGGGCCGAGGCCGCGGCGCGGTTCATGGCCGGCGCGCAGACCTGACCGTTAGCGGCGCGGCCGCCGCTTGCGCTTGGCCTTCGCCTTGCGCTTGGGCTTCGCCTTGGGCTCCAGCGAGGCGGCCGCCGGGCAGCCCGCGGGAGCGGTCATGTCGGGGCACCGGACGCCGCGCAGCGACCACGCCGAGGTGAACTTCGCCGAGAGGCCGTGCCCGCCGACGGCGTCGAAGTCACGCGTGAGCCGCTGGGTGCCCGTCGCTCCGTCGGGGCGGACCTCGCCGTCGCGGCGGCGCACGTCGTGGTGCAGGTAGCGGTCGAACCACGCCAGGGCGTACCAGGCGGCAACGGCCTCCGACCACGTCGACGTGTAGGCCCAGCTGACGTGCGACCACGCGAGGTGCGTGGCCGACTCGATCACGACCTCCTGGACGTCGACGCCGCGCGCGGCGACCGCGTCGTGGCCGGCGAGCTTGGCCCGCGAGCCGGGCCCCTCCGCGGGCGTCGGCTGCGGCGGGAAGATGAAGGTCTCGTAGTCGGCGCCCTGGCCCTGGATGGGAACGTCCCAGCGGTAGGACGGCCGCAGGTCGGACTGCGCGCTGATCGCCTTCACGCGCCCGCCGTCGGGGCCCACGGCCTGCACCGCCCCGGCGCCCATCGAGTGCCCGGCGGTCCCGACGCGCGTGTGGTCCAGGCGCCCCGCGAACGGCATGTCGTCGGAGAAGAAGACGTCGAGGGCGTCCTCGAGGTCCTGCGCGGCGTTGCCGGCCGACGAGCCTTCGCTGCGGCCCTGCCCGCTGACGTCGTAGGTCAGCACGACGTAGCCCGCCCGGGCCATCGTCTCCGCGAACCAGAAGTACATCGGCTCGGAGCTCAGGACCCCGCCGCTGTAGACGACGCCCGGCAGCGGCTCGGCGAAGCCCAGCTGCTTGACGCGCGCCCGGGTCGGCGCCCACGCGGTGGCCTTCAGCGCCTGGCCCTTGCGGTTGTCGAACTCGAACTCCACCTTCGAGACGCCCTTGACGGACGGCGGGTCGCCGTAGGACCCGCGCTCCACGTCGCCGCTCCACGGCCAGGCGCCCACCTGCTGGAGGCCGCGGTCCGGGACGCGTCCGGCGCGCTGGGCGGTCTCGAGCGCCGCCTCGGCCGACGTCAGCATCACGGCGAGGCCGTACGGCAGGTCGGGCACCCGCTGGGCCGTGCGCCCGTGGGCGTTCAGCCAGTTCTGCGTCTCGTCGTACGCCGCAGCCGCCGGCCCGGCGCCCGCCAGCGCGACCGCGGTCACGACGGCCGCCACCCCCCATGGGCGTCCCATTGCCGGGCGACGCTAGCAGCGCTTCGTGACGCCAGCGTCACTTCGCTCTCCGTACTGACTGCGGATGGACCGGGAAGTCGACCGTCGTACGCTCGTCCGCATGACCGCGCGCCAGGACCTGGACCACCGCGTCGAGCAGGCGGTCCGTGCCCTCCGTGAGCGCCGCCGCCACCAGGCAGAGGCGCGTCGCCGGTCGGCGCTCGCCGCCGCCCGGGTCGCGAGCCCGCGCGCCGAGACGCGCCTGCGCACCACCTCCTCCTGAAGCTGCGGGGAGGCGGGCCGGCCGCCTCCCCCAGCTGCCGGCTTCAGCTGTGCGCGCCGACGGCCGCGACCGGCGGCTCGACGAGGGTGGGACCGCGCAGCTCGGCCAGCGCCCGGCGCAGGCCGTCCGCGAGGACGTCGACGTCCGGTGTGGCCAGGCGGTCGGCGTTGATGCCGAAGATCATCCGCCCGGCGTACGAGACGACGGCGATGCCAACGGCGTGCCCGGCGAACAGCGGCACCAGCGGCAGCACGTCGACCATCGGCGCGCCGAAGCAGAAGAGCCGCTGCTGCGGACCCGGCACGTTGGTGATCGTGAGGTTGAACATCCGCGACGTGCCGAACATCGAGCGCGCGATCACGGCGCCGGCCAGCGGCGGGCCCATGTCGGCGAGGTCGATGATCGTCTTACCGCCCGCACGCTGCGAGCCGTGCTTGAGCTGCTGGGCGCGCTCGACGACGCGCCGGTAGCGCCGCAGCGGGTCGGGCTCGCCCACCGGCAGCTCGACGAACAGCGACGTGAGCTCGTTGCCCAGCGCGTGCTGCTTGTCGTGCGCGCGGATGTTGACCGGCACCTGCGCGCGCAGGTCGCGGTCGGGCACCGGCTCGCCGCGGGAGAGCAGCAGATGGCGCAGGCCGCCGGCGCACGCCGCCAAGACGACGTCGTTGACGGTGCCGCCCAGTCGCGTCTTGATCGCCTTGACGTCCTCGAGGTCCGCGTGCACGGCGGCGAAGCGCCGCGTGCCGCCCAGCGGCGCGTTGAGGCTGCACGTCGGTGCCGGGATGACCTCTTCGCGGATCACGAGCTCCACCGCCGCGCGGGTGCGCTCGAGCGTCTCCCGCGGATGGCGGGCGGCGCCGAGCCCGGCGCGCGCGCCGCGGACCAGCAGTCCCGGCGTGACCCAGAACCGCCCGCCGCCGCGGGCGTCCGCATCCCCGTTGCCCGCCAACGGGACCGGATCGCGCGGCGCGGGATCGGGGGTGGCGTCGAGCAGGAGATGGCCGATGTCCAGGGACCCGACACCGTCGACCAGGCAATGGTGGGTCTTCGTGGCCAGCGCCCAGCGCCCGTCCTCGAGCCCCTCGAGCAGGACCATCTCCCACAGCGGCCGGTGGCGATCGAGCCGGTGCGACCAGAAGTCGGCGAGCCACTCGCGCAGAACGGCGTCGTCGCCGGGGGCGGGCAGCGTCGCGTGCCGCACGTGCGCCTCGATGTCGACGGCCGGCGCCGGCTCCCACGTGAGCCAGCTCAGCAGCCCGGCGTGGGTGCCCGACAGCTGCTGGGCGAAGCGCGGCAGCAGCCCCATCCGGGCGGCCACGTGCTCACGCAGCGCGCCGATCTCCGGCGCCCCGCCACCGGGCAGCGCCTCGAAGACGAGCGCTGCGCCGATGTGCATGTGCGCGCTCTCGTCGGCCTGCTCCAGCTCGAGGAACATCGTGTCCAGCATGCTGAGCTGCTCGCCCATGACCTCCGCCTCTGCTTGGGTGGTTGCGCTCGACGCTAGGCGCGCGGCGCGACCGCGCCATCGGGGTCCCTCCGCCGTACGGGTCCGTAGTTCCTGCGGGCGGCGGCGACCCGTCCGGCCCGGCTGCTCGACGGGCGCCATGGACGCGTGACGTCCTGCGCGTGCACCCGCGTGGCGACCCCGCCCGCCGCGAGCACGGCGTCTTCGCGACGCGCTCGCCCGAACCCGATCGGCCTGCATCGCGTGACGGTCGCGGCGGTCGGCGACGGGCGGCTCGACGTGGCCGCGCTGGAGGCGCTCGACGGGACGCCGGTGCTCGACCTCAAGCCGCTGCTGCGCGACGAGCGCTAGAGCGTCTGGGGGCCGCGGACCTCCGCTGGCGGCCCGTCGCCGGCCGGCGTCAGCTCGAGCTGCCACCACCCCACGTCGCGCCAGGCGCCGTGCTTGAAGCCGATCTCGCGGTAGATGCCGACGGGCTGGAAGCCCAGCGCCTCGTGCAGCCCGACGCTGGCCTCGTTGGGCAGCGTGATGCCGGCGCACGCCCAGCGCAGGCCCTGCCGGCGCAGCAGGCCGAAGAGGGCCTCGTACAGCGCGCGCCCCGTCCCCTCGCGCCGGTCACCGGCGCCGACGTAGATGGCCACGTCCACCGACCATCGGTACGCCGCGCGCTGGCGGTGCGGCACGGCCGAGGCGAAGCCGGCGACCCGCCCGCCGGCGTCCTCGCACACGAGGAACGCGTGCTGGGCGGCCGCCGACGCGATGCGCTCGGCCATCTCCTCCGGGCCCGGCGGCACGGCCTCGAACGAGGCGACGCCGTCCTGCACCGAGGGCGCGTAGATGGCGGCGCACGCAGCGCCGTCGGCCGCCGGGTCGGCGTGGCGGACGTGGCGGGCCCCGGTCGTCGCGCGCATGTGCCGAGCATCGCAGCGCGAAGACGCCAGGGCGTGCCGGCCACCAGCGCGTCGCCTATGCTCGGCGCTCGATGGGGACCGCGGTCATCACGTGCTGAGCGCCGCCCGCCGTCGCCTCGAGGTCGCGGCGCTGCAGGCGCTGCTCACCGTGCTCGGCGTGCTCATGGCCCAGGCCAGCCGGCGCGTCGGGCGCTTCCGCCGCCAGGTCACGCGTGACCTCGTCATCGAGATCGCCAGCGAGGACGGCGCCCGGCGGCAGTTCCGGCTGCACGCCGCGACGCGACGCCTGACCGTGCCACGGCGCCGGACGGTCGCCGCGGACTGCGCGCTGATCTTCCCGACCGCGCGCGAGGGCCTGCGCGCGCTGCTCTCGACGCGCACGGTCGGGCGGCTCGTGGAAGGCATGAACACCGGGGAGACGAGGATCGAGGGCAACCCGGCCCTCATGCTGTGGTTCCACGGGCTCACCCGCGTCGTCGCGCCGATCGGCCGCACCCGCCGCCCGCGCGGGCGCGGGCGCCGGTCGGTGCCGCTGCGCGCCCCCGAGCGCGACGCGCCCTACGCCGCCCGGATCGTGCGCGAGCCGCCCGTCGCGGAGCTCAGCCGCTCCTGGCCCGCGGCGTGGGCCGCGCGCGAGAAGCTGCTGCAGCTGCGGGCGCCCGCGGGGGAGCGCCTGCCCCCGGGGTGAGCCATGGTGCAAGGGGACGTCACGACCTTGAACGACCGGGCTCGCGGCTGGCTGCGGCACCTGTGGGAGAAGGCCACCACCCCGGACGACTGGAGCAGCTCGGGGGAGCCGCACCCGTGGTGGGACCGCGACTCGACCGCACCCATGTGCGCCTTCCCGCGCTTCGACCTCGGGGAGAGCGCGTACGCGCTGCCGCTCATGTGCGAGGTGACCCCGGCGTGGCGCGAGGCCTACACCCGCATCGCGCTCGAGCTGTGCGAGCGCCACCGGACCTTCTGGGCCGCGATCGACTGGCTGGCCCTGGTCGGCGACGACCCCAACGTCGACCGCTACCCGCCGGAGTGGCAGATCTTCCTGCCGGAACGCCTGCGCGGGGCCTACCCGCCGCCGGGCTGGGTCGGCAACGGCCAGGAGCGCTGGGGGCTGAACCCCGACCCGCTGGCCGCCGACGGCAACCTCTTCTTCCGCGGCTTCTTCAACCTGCTGCTCTCGGTCTACGCCTACGTCTCGGGCGACACGCGCTACCGCGAGCCGTTCGAGATGAGCGGCTACCTGGACCGGAGGTTCACCTGGACCCACCAGGAGCTGGCCGACTTCATGAGCCGGCAGCTCGCGGCGCGCCCGGAGGGCCCGCATTGCGAGAACACGAAGATCTGGCCGTTCTGCGTGAGCGCCGCCGGGCTCGGCCTCAAGCTCTATGACGCGGTGCACGGCACCGGCCTGCAGTCCCCGTACGACGCCTGGACGGAGTTCGCCCAGCGCCACTACATGGGCCGCGACCGCCGAGGCGACCTCGCGTGGTTCGCCCTCTACTACGACCCCGTCGAGCAGGAGGCGGCCACCTTCCCCGACCACCTCACGGCCTATGCCTCGCTGGCCGTGACGCCGTACGTCCTGCCCCAGCGCCCCGAGTGGGGCCGATGGCTGTACGAGGTGTCGGTGCGCAAGCTGGGCTGGAGCGACCCGAAGGCGCGGCTCAACGAGTTCCTGCCGGACCCGCGATTCGTCTCGCTCGCCCTCATGATGGCCCATGAGCTGGGCGACGACGTGACCGAGAAGCGGCTGCGCGACCACGTCGAACGGCACTACGAGCCCCGGGCGTTCGGCGCCGAGGAGAGCCGGTTCGGGTTCTTCTTCGGCTGGGGCGAGCCGTACCCGCGCGGGCAGCAGAGCGCGCTGCTCATGGTGCCGGAGGTGGCCGGCCGTGGTGCCTGGCAGCGGACGTTCGGCGATGCCGGCGCGGAGAAGTTCTCCGCCCCCACCGTCGAGGGCGTCGACTACCCGGCCGTCGGCCTGAGCGTCGCGCGCAACGATCTCGGGGCCGGCGAGCTGCTGCTGCGCACGTACGCGGCGACGCCGTCGCAGGCGGGCCGCCCGACGAGCTTCCGGGTGGTGCAGCTGCCC
>DASPKC010000481.1:0-5801 GCA_035628295.1 Baekduia sp. | reverse complement strand
ATCCTCAAGGAGTACATCGCCCAGAAGGAGTGGTGCTTCCCCGTCGACGACGGGATGCGCCTGATGGGCGACATGGTCGAGTGGTGCTCGACGCAGATGCCGCGCTGGCACCCGGTGTCCATCTCCGGCTACCACATCCGCGAGGCCGGCTCGACTGCCGCGCAGGAGCTCGCCTTCACGCTCAAGGATGGCCTGACCTACGTCGAGCAGGCGATGGACCGCGGCCTGGACGTCGACTCCTTCGCGCCGCGCCTGAGCTTCTTCTTCAACGCGCAGATCGACTTCTTCGAGGAGATCGCCAAGTACCGCGCCGCCCGCCGGATCTGGGCCAAGGAGCTGCGCGACACCTACGGCGCCAAGAACCCGAAGTCCTGGCTCATGCGCTTCCACACCCAGACCGCGGGCGTGTCGCTCACGGCCCAGCAGCCGCTGAACAACATCACCCGCACCGCGATCGAGGCGCTGGCCGGCGTGCTCGGCGGCACGCAGTCGCTGCACACCAACTCCTACGACGAGGCGCTCGCGCTGCCGACCGAGGACGCGGTGCGCATCGCGCTGCGCACGCAGCAGGTCATCGCCCACGAGACGGGCGTGACGAACACGATCGACCCGCTGGGCGGCTCGTACTTCGTCGAGGCGCTCACGGACGAGATGGAGCGCCAGGCCTACGACTACTTCCGCAAGATCGACGAGCTCGGCGGCATGGTCGAGGCGGTCAAGCAGAACTACCCCCAGCGCGAGATCGCCGACGCCAGCTACGAGCTGCAGGGCGAGATCGACGCGGGCCGGCGCATCGTCGTCGGGGTCAACAAGTACCAGCAGGAGAACGAGCCGCCGCTGGAGATCCTGCGCATCGACCCGACCCTGGAGCGCAAGCAGATCGACCGCGTCAAGGCCGTCCGCGGCCGGCGCGACAGCGAGGCGGTGCGGGCGACGCTGCAGACGCTGCGCGAGGCGGCGGCGACGCCGCAGAACCTCATGCCGTTGCTGCTGGAGTGCGCGCGGGCGCACGCCACCGAGGGCGAGATCATCCACGCCCTGCAGGACGTCTGGGGCGACTACACAGAGTCGCCGGTCTTCTAGGACCTAGGCGGTGACGACCCGGGCGGCGTCCTGCAGCCCGAGGTCCTCGACCGCCTGCTCGCGCAGCTCGACCTTGCGGACCTTCCCGGTGACCGTCATCGGGAACTCCGCGGTCGGGCGGACGTAGCGCGGGACCTTGTAGTGGGCGATCTTGCCCTGGCAGAACGCCCGCACCTCGTCGGGGTCGATCGTCGCGCCCTCGCGCGGGATGACCCAGGCGCAGATCTCCTCGCCGTAGCGCTCGTCCGGCACGCCGACCACCTGGACGTCGGCGATGTCGGGGTGCGTGAAGAGGAACTCCTCGATCTCGCGCGGGTACACGTTCTCGCCGCCGCGGATGATCATGTCCTTGATGCGCCCGACGATCCGGACGTAGCCGTCCTCGGCCATCACGGCCTGGTCGCCCGTGTGCATCCAGCGGGCCTTGTCGATCGCCTCCGCGGTCTTCTCCGGCTCGTCCCAGTAGCCCAGCATCACGCTGTAGCCGCGGGTCTGGAACTCGCCGGTCTCGCCGCGCGGCAGCGTCCGGCCGGTGACCGGGTCGGCGACGCGGATCTCGACGTGGGGGTGGACGCGGCCGACGGTGGCGGTCCGGTGCTCGAGATCGTCGTCGGCGCCCGTCTGCGTCGACACCGGCGAGGTCTCCGTCATCCCGTAGCAGATGGTCACCTCGGCCATTTGCATGCGGTCGACGACCTGCTTCATGACCTCCACCGGGCACGGCGAGCCGGCCATGATCCCGGTGCGCAGCGAGGTCAGGTCGAAGCGCTCGAAGTCCGGGTGGCCGAGCTCGGCGATGAACATCGTCGGCACGCCGTAGAGCACCGTGCAGCGCTCGGCCTCCACCGCCTCCAGGACGGCACCCGGCTCGAACGCGTCGGCCGGCAGCACGATGCAGGCGCCGTGCGACGTGGCGGCCAGGTTGCCCATGACCATGCCGAAGCAGTGGTAGTACGGCACCGGCACGCAGATCCGGTCCTCCTCGGTCAGCCGGCAGCCTTGGCCCACGAAGAACCCGTTGTTGAGGATGTTGTGGTGGCTGAGCGTCGCGCCCTTGGGAAAGCCCGTCGTGCCCGACGTGTACTGGATGTTGATCGGGTCGCTGGGGTCGAGCTGCGCGCTGCGCGCGCGCAGGTCGGCCTCGGGCACGCGTTCGGCGCCGCCCAGCAGGTCCTCCCACGACGGCGTGTCGAAGAAGACGGCGCGCTCGAGCGCCGGCAGCTCGCCGCGGACCTCCTCGACCATCGCGACGTAGTCCGACGTCTTGAACGCCGGCGCCGCGATGAGCATCCGGCAGCCCGACTGGCGCAGCGCGTAGGCCAGCTCGTGCGTCCGGTACGCCGGGTTGATGTTGACGAGCACGATGCCGGCCTTCGCGGTCGCGTACTGGACCAGCATCCACTCGACGCGGTTGGGTGCCCAGATGCCCACGCGGTCGCCCTGCTGCAGCCCGGCGGCCAGCAGCGCACGGGCGAGGCGGTCCGCCTCCGTGTCGAGCTCGGCGTAGGTGAGGCGCACGCCCTGGTGGCGGGCGATGACGGCCGGGCGGTCCGGGACCCGGGCCGCCGTGCGCTCGAGGTTCGCGCCGATCGTCTCGCCGAGCAGCGGGACGGCGCAGGCGCCGTGGGCGTAGGACGGCTGGCTCATGGGGCGACGCTACCTCCGCGGCGCCGCCCCGGCCACCCGCCGATCCGTCGGAGGACCGCCGGCTCAGGCCCTCACGCGACGCGGCACCGGCGCGGTGACCAGCGGGCGCCGGCGCGCCGGCCGGACCAGGCGCGGGCGGCCGAGCGCCTCGACCGCGAGCAGGGAGGCCGCGAGCGCCGACGGCAGTTCGGCGGCCTCCGGGAGGGCGGTCGGGTCGGCGTAGGCGCCGAACGTGATCACGTCGCGATGGCTGAAGATGCCGATGCTGAGCGCGTGGCCGTCGGAGAGCGGAATCACGGGCGCCGCCTCCAGCAGCTCGCAGCCCAGCAGGTGCACGGGCACCCGCGGCCCTGGGACGTTGGAGACCACCAGGTTGTACATCCGCGGGCTCGCCGCGAGCTTGGCGGCGCGGTCGCGCAGCGGCTCGGGCAGCGCCCCGAGCGCCCCCATCAGCGCCTCGCCGCCCGCGGCGCGCCCGTCGCGCTTGAAGCGGGTCGTCGCGGCGTGGACCGCCGCCACGCGGTCGGCGGCGCGGGCGAGGTCCACCGGCAGGTCGACGAAGACGAAGGAGATGCGGTTGCCGAGATCCGCCGCGTCCTGCGCGGAGCGCCGTGACACGGGGACCATGACCTTGAGGCGCTCGGCCGGCCGGCCTGCCCGCAGGGCGAGCTCGCGCAGCGCGCCCGCCACGGCGGCCAGGCAGAGGTCGTTGAGCGTCACGCCCAGCCGGCGCTTGGCCTCCAGGAGCGGCGGCAGCGCCGCGGTGTGGTGCACGAGGGTGCGCCGCGGCCCGATGTCCGTGTTGACGTAGGACGACGGCGCGGGGCGCAGGACGTCCTCGCTGAGGGTCAGCGCGGTGCGGCGCAACGTGTCGGCGATGCGCCCGGCGGTGCGCGGCGAGGCGGCGGCCCGGGCCACGGCGCGGGCGCTGCGCAGCGACTCCACGCCGGTGTCCGCCAGCGCCTCGACCGCCAGGCGCGCGGGCGACGGCGCGGGCGTCGGGCGCCAGTCCGGCAGCTCGTCGGGGACGTCCGGGTCCGCCCCGACGTCGAGCAGCAGCAGGGCGAGCTCCACGGCGCTCTGGCCGTCGACCATCGCGTGGTGGATCTGCATCAGGACGCCGACCGTCCCGTCGTCGAGGCGCGGCGCCAGGTGCACGCGCCACAGCGCCCGGTGGCGCTCCAGCGGCTCGGACAGCGCCAGGTCGGCCAGCTCGTCGAACCGGGCACGGGGCAGCGCCTCGTCGTCGCCGGACAGCGCGCGGACGTGGTGCTCGATGCGGAAGAGCTCGTCGTCGACCCAGACCGGCTCTGCGAGGGCCCCCGGGGTGGTCGCCAGCCGCTGGCGGAAGCGCGGCGCGTGCACCAGGCGGGCGGCGACCGAGCGGCGCAGCAGGTCCAGTGTCGGGTGCGGGCGCGCGCCCACGGGCCGGAAGCGCCCTTTCCAGGCGACGTGCATGTGCGCGTTGGGGGACTCCACCCGCAGGAAGCTCGCGTCGAGGCGGTGAGGCGGGGACGTGGCATGGGGAGATGCTTCCGGGTCCGCCGCCGGGGATGTATCTACTTCGTGTCCCAGGTCTGCGGACCAGCGTCCGCCCTGCGGTCCGGCTACAGCTCGAGGCGCAGTTGGTCGGACGGACGCTGGCGCCCCGTCCGCGGCAGGCCGTCCGGCGAGCCTGCGTCCTTGAACACCCGCAGGACGTCGCGGGCGCTCAGCGGCCCGGCCTGGCGGCCGTCGAGCCGCGCGACGGACAGGCGCCCGAGGCGCACGCCGCGCACCTCGGCCCAGAACCGGCCCGTGGCCCCCCGGGCCTCCACCAGGTCGCCCACCTCGATCTCCGCCATGGCGCGCCGGACGTTACCGGCCGGGCGGGACGCCGCTCAGGCGCGCGCGCGGGTACGATCCGCGCACCCCATGCCGAGCGCCACCCCTGTCCAGAAGAAGATCCGCGTCGTGGTCGCCAAGCCCGGTCTGGACGGGCACGACCGCGGAGCGAAGATCATCGCCCGCGCGCTGCGCGACGCCGGCATGGAGGTGATCTACACGGGGCTGCACCAGACCCCGGAGCAGATCGTCGAGACGGTCATCCAGGAGGACGCCGACGCCGTCGGGCTGTCGATCCTCTCGGGCGCGCACATGACCCTCGTGCCGCGCATCGTCGAGCTGCTGCGCGAGCAGGGCATCGAGGACGTGCTGGTGACCGTGGGCGGCACCATCCCGGCCGACGACATCCCCGAGCTCAAGCGCCTCGGCGTCTCCGAGGTCTTCACCCCGGGCTCGCCGACGCAGGACATCATCGACTTCATCCGCAGCAGCGTCAGCGCCCGCGCCTAGGGGGCGCGCCGGCGCCGCCCGGGCGCCGTCGCGCCCGGCTTCGGGGGCCCGCCGCCTGCGGCCCGGCACCCGACTGACTCGTCAGTCAACGGTCCGCTACCGTTCCGAACGTTCGTACGCCTGAGGAGGCCACCACAGTGAAGATCTGCGTTCTGGTCAAAGAAGTGCCGGACGCCGCGGTCCAGAAGCGGCTCGATCCCTCGACCGGCCTGATGGACCGCTCCGGGGAGAAGAACCTCAACCCCTACGACACGCACGCCATCGAGGCGGCGATGCAGATCAAGGAGGGTGGGGTCGTCCAGGTCGACGAGGTCGTCGCCGTGACGATGGGCCCCGACTCCGCGATGCGCGCGCTGCACAAGGCCGTGTCGCTGGGCGCCGACCGCTCCCTGCACCTCTCCGACGAGGCGCTCGCCGGCTCCGACGTCGTTGCGACCGGCTACGCGCTGGCCAAGACGCTCGAGCGCGAGAGCCCGGACCTGGTCCTGCTCGGCCAGCAGTCCGACGACGGCGAGTGCTACACGATCGGCGCCGTGGTGGCCGAGTACCTCGGGATGCCGTCGCTGACGCAGGTCATCAAGATGGACGTCGCCGAGGGCTCGCTGACCTGCGAGCGCCAGGCCGAGTACGGCTACGACACCGTCGAGGTCCAGCTGCCGGCCGTCATCTCCGTCGGTGACGCCATCAACGAGCCGCGCTACCCGTCGCTCAAGGCGATCATGGGCGCGAAGAAGAAG
>DASPKC010000480.1:0-4927 GCA_035628295.1 Baekduia sp. | reverse complement strand
GGGCCTGGCCCGGGCGCCCACCGAGGACCCCGTCCCGGTGCGGTGCTGGCAGCGGGTGCAGTGGCAGTACCACGAGGCCTCGAGCGGCGCATCGATCAGGAAGCGGACGACGCCGCAGAGGCAGCCGCCGGTCAGCCGGGTCTCCGTCATGCGTCCGGGGCGCCCGGCGCGTCGTCGGGCGCGGGCTTCGCCGCGCGGCCCCGGTCGCGCTGCGCCTTGGCCCGCGCGGCCACCGCCTTGGACCCGGGCATCGCCCGCATGATGGTGTCGGTGGTCCGTGCCGGCCTGGCGATGTCGGCGAGCCGGCGCTCGACGCGCACGAGCTGGCGGTTGAGCTCGCGCAGGTCCTGCGAGATGGCGGCGACGTCGTCGAGCCGGCGGGCGGCACGGGCGAGGTCGTGGAGGTCGTCCAGCGCCCGGACCAGGAGCCCGGGCCAGCCGAGCATCAGGCGGCGCACGGCGCGAGCGTACCGGTCGCCGGGACGCGGCCGGCATTGCACAGCTTCACAACTGCACAGTGGTGCTATTGTGATCGGTCATGGGCCTTCTCGACCGCCTGCGCCGCTCGTCGGCCATGACCCCCTCCGACGCCGCAGCGGCGCTGGACGCGGGTCAGCTCGTCCTCGTCGACGTCCGGGAGGCCGGCGAGTACCGCGCCGGCCACGCCCCCGGCAGCCTGCACGTCCCACTGGACCAGGTGGGCAGCTCGCTGGACCGGGTGGGGGCCAGCGGCAAGGAGATCGCTTTCGTCTGCCGGTCGGGCGCCCGCAGCGCGATGGCCACGGGCCTGGCCGTCAGGGCCGGCCTGCCCGCCCGCAACGTCAAGGGCGGGATGCTGGCCTGGCAGCGCGCGGGGCTCCCCGTCGAGGCCGGCAAGGCTCGCAACGGCCGGCGCTGACAGATGCGCCGCGGAAGCCTGCTCGTCGACGTGCGCGAGCGGGCCGAGTGGGACGCGGGCCACGCCCGGCAGGCGCTCCACGTGCCGCTCGGCGGGGTCCCGGCGCGCCTGGCCGAGCTCGAGGCCGAGGCCGACGGCCGGCCGGTCGTCTTCATCTGCCGCTCGGGCGCTCGCAGCGCCCGGGCCGCGCGGACCGCCGTGGAGGGCGGGCTGCGCGAGGTCCGCCACGGCGGCGGCGGCATGGCGGCCTGGACCGCGGCCGGGCTGCCGCTCGCGCCCGCCGCCGGACGCGTCCTCTAGCCCCGCCGTACAGTGGCCGGGTGCCGGCCACCCGAGTCTCCCTCGCGTTGGGCAGCGGCGGCGCACGCGGCTACGCCCACATCGGCGCGATCCAGGTGCTGCAGGAGCGCGGCATCCAGATCGTGGGGATCGCGGGCTCCTCGATGGGCGCGCTGGTCGGCGGCCTGCACGCCGCCGGGCGCCTCGAGGCCTACACGGAGTGGGCGCTGACCCTCAAGCAGCGCGATGTCCTGCGGCTCCTCGACGTTTCGCTGTCGGCGCCTGGCGCGCTGCGCGCCGAGCGCATCTTCGGTCAGGTCGGGGAGCTGCTGGGCGACCGGCTGATCGAGCAGCTCGACATCCCGTTCACGGCCGTCGCGACGGACCTGCTCGCCCGCCGGGAGGTCTGGTTCGAGCGCGGGCCGGTGGACATCGCCATCCGCGCGTCGAGCGCCCTGCCGGGGCTGTTTCCCCCGGTGATGCTCAACGGCCGGCTGCTGGTCGACGGCGGGCTGATGGATCCCGTTCCCGTCGCGCCGATGACGCGCGTGGACGCCGACGCCACGATCGCGATCTCGCTCGGCGGGGAGCGCCAGGGCACCCGCGCCACGGCCGAGCACGACACCGCCGAGCCGCGACCGGTCGACGAGTGGATCGAGCGCTTCCGCCGCGGCGCCGCGCAGGCGCTGGAGCACGACCGCGCGCGGGCGCTGCTGGCGCGCTTCGGCTCGTCGCCGGCAGCGACCGCGGCGCCGGAGCTCCTCGAGGAGCCGGCGGCCGACGAGAGCCCCGGGGCACCTCCGGCGGTCCTGACGAAGCTCGAGGTGATGGACCGGTCGATCGAGGCGATGCAGGCGGTGGTCACCCGTTACCGGCTCGCCGGCGCGCCGCCCGACGTGCTGATCGACGTGCCGCGCGACGTGTGCCGGCCGCTGGACTTCCACCGCGCGGCGGCGGTGATCGAGCTCGGTCGCCAGCTGGCGACCGACGCGCTCGACCGCGCCGGGTTCTAGCCGGCCGCGGCTCAGCCGCCCTTGGCCTCGGTCACGTACGTCGCGACGGACGTGATCTCGTCGTCGCTCAGCGAGCCTTCGAAGGCGGGCATCGACCCGCCGCCCTCGCGCACCTGCTGCTCGATCGCCGCGGTGTCGAGGTTCGTCTCGTCGAGGTTGGGGCCGAGCCGGCCCTCGGCGCCGGCGTCTGCGAGCGTGTGACAGCTCGCGCAGCGGTCCGTGAAGACCTTCTTGCCGGAGGCCGCTGACGCGGGCGGCGCGGCGGCGTCGCCGCCCTCGTCGTCGTCGCCGCAGGCGGCCGCCCCGAGGGCGAGCGCGGCGGCGGCCAGCACGGATGCGAACCGGGGGACGCGCATGGGCCGCAACGTACCCGAGCGCCCTGGCGCCATGCCCCCGATGCGGCGCCGTCTCGTCGTAGGCTGGAAGGGCATGCCGACGCTCCCGAAGGTCCTCATCGCCCTGTTCGCCGTCCTCGTGCTGGCGTTCGTCGCCGGCTGCGGCGGCGGCGACGACGACGAGCCGATGCGCTCCGGCGCCGGCAACGGCACGGACGCCGCGTTCGTCGCCGGGATGGTGCCCCATCACGAAGGGGCGATCGAGATGGCGCAGCTCGCCCGCAAGCAGGCCGAGCACCGGCAGGTGCGCGCGCTGGCGGAGGACATCATCACGGCGCAGAAGGCCGAGATCGCGGTGCTCGGGCGCATCGCCGACGACCTGCGCCAGATGGGCGTCGAGGCCGGGGACCTCGGCATGTCCGAGCACGAGATGGGCATGGCCGACATGGAGGGCCTCGACGGGGCCAAGCCGTTCGACCGCAGGTTCCTGGACCTCATGATCCCCCACCACGAGGGCGCCGTGGCGATGGCGCGCAAGGAGCTCGAGGACGGCGAGCAGGCCACGCTGCGCAAGATGGCGCAGGACATCATCACCGCCCAGGAGCGGGAGATCGCGCAGATGCGCCGGTGGCGCACCGCGTGGTACGGCGAGGCCGCGGGCGACGACGCCCACGACCAGGGCGCCCACGGCTGAGGCGCCGCCCGTGCCTAGGCCCGGGCGCGCACGGTCCAGGTCCGCCCGCCGTCGCGGGAGACCTCGATGACGTTGTCGTGCGTGGCGGCGTAGAGCTCGCGGCCGTGCGCGGCGAGCGCCGCCGGACGGCCGCCGATCGCGCCCGCCTCGGTGAACGTCCGCCCGGCATCGGTGGAGCGGTGCACGCGCCCGTCGCCGTCGATGAGCACGAGCGCGTCGGTCCAGGCCAGCAGCCCGGCCGGCGCCCCGCGCCGCGCGCGCCACGCGCGCCCGCCGTCCGGCGACTCGAACAGCCCGTCGGGCCCGGAGGCGACGAGGTGGCGCGGGTCCTGCGGGTCGATCGCCAGGTCGACGAGCGGCGCGGGCGCCCGGCGCTGCTGCCACGTCGCACCGGCGTCCCCGGACGCCAGCAGCCGGCCGTGGGTGACGTCGAAGCCGTAGAGGGTCCGCCCGCGCGAGCGCAGCACGTGGAAGTCGGCGTCGCCGAGCAGCGACACGGGCGACCAGGTCCGGCCGCGGTCCTCGGAGCGGATGAGCCCGAGGTGCGACGGCAGCTCGTCGCGGACGTCCGGGTGCCCTGAGCCCAAGAACAGGTCGGGCCCGGCGACCGTGAAGCCCATGGTGTCCTGACGGCGATCGCCGACGCGCCGCGGGCGCGCCTCGCCCGCCGCGGCGCGGAACAGGCCGGTGTGCGTGGCGACGTAGAGCGCGCGGTCGGCCGGGTTGACGCCCAGGCCGTGGATGTGGGCTGCACCGTCGTCGCCCTGCACGGCGCCGGGGTCCGGCGTGGCGTCGTTCCCACCGCAGGCCCCGAGGAGCGACGCGACGGTGATCGCGGCGAGGGTCGGCAGGCGGTGCACGCGCCGCAGGGTAGTCCGCGTCACCTCCGGGGCGATGCGTCGTTGTGGGGGTGCAACCACCCCGTCAGAGGACCACGCCATGACCCTCCGCACCACCACCGCTTCGGCGCTCGCCGCCACCGCCATCGCGATCGCCGCGCTGCCGGCCGCCGCGCCCGCCGCCGGCAACGAGCTGCGCGGCGCGCCGACCATGCGTCTCGCCGGCGACGACGTCGCCCTGCTGCAGTTCGCCACGAAGTCCGCGCTGCCGCGCGGCGCGGACGGCAAGCCGCGGTTGACGATCCGCTTCGCCGGGGGCCACCGCGTCCTTTCGCTGGTCCCCGCCGGCCGGCACGGCACCGACCGCAAGTACCGCGCCCGCGTCGACTTCCGCACCGAGCCGCGGGTCGGTGCGAAGTACACCGTGCGCTTCACGTTCCGCGGCGGCCCGACGGTCACCCGCCTCGTGAAGCTGCACCCGCGCAGCAGCTGACGTCCGCGCACACGTCCGTGCACGCCCCAGCCAGGCCGGGGCGTGCACAGCGAGCGGCGCGGCGCCTAGGATCGGCCGCCATGGCCGACACGCGCACGCAGTTCCTGCTGACCGAGGACCGCATCCCGACCCACTGGGTCAACCTCGTCGCCGATCTGCCCGGGGACCCGCTGCCGCCCCTGAGCCCGCGGACCGGCCAGCCTGCCGGGCCCGAGGACCTCACGCCGATCTTCCCGATGGGGATCATCCAGCAGGAGGTCAGCGCCGAGCCCGAGATCGAGATCCCCGAGCCGGTCCGCGAGGCGTACAAGATCTGGCGCCCGACGCCGCTGCACCGCGCTGTCGCCCTGGAGCGCGCGCTCGACACGCCGGCGCA
>DASPKC010000479.1:0-5279 GCA_035628295.1 Baekduia sp. | reverse complement strand
GGTGGCGCTCCCAGTAGTCCCACAGCTTGTCGCTGTAGGTGTCCAGATCGGGCACCGTGATGTCGGTGCCCGTCAGCGCGCGCTCGGTGTCGCGCGTGTCGAACTGGCAGGTGAAGGACACCTCGCCGAGGACCTGGTGGGGCACGCCGAGGTCCTCGAGCATCGAGTTGCGCACGCCCTGCACGGCCGGGACCTTCATGAGCAGGCTGAGCGTGCCCTTGGGCAGCGCGTCGAGCAGCCGCTTGTCGACGCCCATCGCCAGTTGGGGCGCGTGGGCGGACTTGGCGAACGTGTTCAGGACGTCGCCGGAGCGCTGCCCCTTGGGCGACGTCAGGTGGAAGGCCTGGCCGTCGAGCCCGGGCTGGTGGGCGATGTGGTCCATCGCCCGCGCCACGAAGTCGACCGGGACGATGTTCGTGTAGCCGAGCTCGGGGCCGATCAGCGGCGCCCACTCCGGCAGCCAGCCGCGCAGCTTCTGGATCAGCTTGAACATGTAGTACGGCCCGTCGATCTTGTCCATCTGGCCGGTCTTCGAGTGGCCGACGACGATCGCGGGCCGGTAGACGCGCCAGGGGATGCGCGACTCCGTGCGCGCGATCTTCTCCGACTCGAACTTGGTCCGGTGGTAGGGCGTCGGGAGCTTCTGGCCCTCGTCGAAGTAGTCCTCGCGGAACAGGCCCTTGTGGTGGCCGGCCACGGCGACCGAGCTCGTGTGGTGCAGGCAGCCGGCCTCCAGGGCGTTGGCGAGGGCGACGGCGTGGCGGGTGCCCGCGACGTTGAGGCGCTCGTTGACCTCGTCGCCGGCGGTCATGTCGTAGATGGCGGCGAGGTGGAAGACGTGCTCGATCTGGCCCTTGTGGGCGTCGATCCAGCCCGGGTCGACGCCGAGCAGCGGCTCGGCGAGGTCGCCGACGACGGGGGCGACCCGCTCGCCGTCCGGCCACGACGCGATGAGCTGGTCCAGGCGCGAACGCGAGCCCTCGCGGACGAGGACGAAGACCTCGCCCTCGCGGTTGCGCAGGAGCTCCTCGACGAGGTGGCGCCCGATGAAGCCGGTGGCTCCGGTCACGAAGTAGGCCATGGCGGGCGATCCTATTCAGGCCGCCGCGGCTCGCGCGACGGCTCGGGTCCAGCGGGGGCCCGGGGCTACCAGCCGCCGGACCAGCGCTGCTCGCCGCCGCGAGCCTTGACGGCGGCCTTCTTCGCGTCCTTGCGCTTCTCCAGGCGCCACTGCAGCAGCGACATCAGGAGGATGAAGAGCGGGAAGAACGCGATGAGGGCGAACCCGAAGTTCGTCACGACCTTGTCGGTGGTCTCCCCGTAGAGGCCCTCGCCGCTGGCCTGGGCCAGGGCGGCCGGGGCGCTGAGCGCGAGCAGCGACAGGGAGAGCAGCAGGGACGAGGTCAGGCGGCGCATCGACCTGGATCGTATAGAACGCCGCCGTGGGACGAACCGTGCAGCTGCAGCACGACCAGGACGGGATCGCGGTGCTGCGCCTCGACCGTCCCGAGGTCCGCAACGCGATGGACACCGCGATGCTGGCCGAGCTCGAGGAGCACCTCGCCGAGCTCGCGCTCGACGGGGACCTCCGGACCCTGGTCTTCTCGACCACCGACGTCACGGCGCTGTGTGCGGGCGCGGACACCCGCGAGCCGCTGTCGCCCGAGGGCGGGGTGGCGCGGATGGAGGCGTTCGCCCGGCTCTACGCGGCGGTCGAGGCCTTCCCGGCGCCGACCATCGCCGTGCTGGTCGGCAACTGCGTGGGGGCGGGGGCGGAGCTCGCGACCGGCTGCGACCTGCGCGTCGCCGGCGACAACCTGAAGCTGGCGTGGCCCGGCGGGCGCCTCGGCGTCCCGGTCGGCCCCGCCCGGCTCGTCCCGCTCGTGGGCCTCTCGCGCGCCAAGGAGCTGATCTTCTCCGGCCGGGTCGTGGGGATGGAGGAGGCCGACGCGCTCGGCCTGCTCGCCCGCACGGCTCCGGCGGCCGAGGCCGAGACCGCCGCCCTGGCGCTCGCCGGGGAGCTGGCGCGCTTCCCGGCCGACGGGCTGCGGCGCATGAAGGGCCTGTTCCGCGAGGCGGAGGGCACCGACGCCCGCGTCGCCCGGGAGAACGCGGTGCTCGTCGAGTGGCAGCGCACGGGCCCGGGGCTGCCGCAGGGCGGCTACGCGCAGGGCTGACGGGCTGACGGGCGGGCGGCGCGGGCCGCTGCGCCGCGGCCGGGAGCATCGAGTGGCGGCGTTCCTCGATATCTCAGGGTGGATCCGCCACTCGATGCGCGGCCGACCTACGGGCAGGCGTCAGTGAGCGTCGCCGTCAGCAGGCCGGTGACCGCGCCGATCAGCGGCAGGGAGCCGAGGACCGGGATGGACTGGCCGTTGACCGCCGAGCAGACGCCGGTGAGCGTCGTCTGGATCGTCGCCACGTTGCCCGTGATGCCGGAGACGGTCGTGTTGAGCGCCTGGACGTTCACGGCGCCGAGGTTCGTCAGCACGCCGTTGACGTCGGACTGCACGCCCGCCAGCGTCGTCTGCAGCCCGCCGACCACCGACGACGTCAGGCCCGCCGGGTCGCTGCCCAGCGTGCCGAGCAGGTTCGTGAGCGTGGCCGACATCCCCGTGACGTCGACGGCGCCGACCTGCGTCAGCAGCGTGCCGACGCTGCCCTGCAGGCCGGCGACGTCGCCGCTGACCGTGGCGACGGTGCCCGAGAGCCCGGCGACCGTGCCCTGCAGGCCGGTGAGCTGGCCGATGGCGGTGAGCACCGGCGCCGTGAGCGTGGCGGGCAGGTCGCCCACCAGCGTCAGGCCGGTGAGCGAGGCGACGGTCGACGTCAGGGCGCTGGAGACCTGCGTCACGCGGTCGGTGAGCGCCGCCACAGCCGTCGGGTCGAGCGCGCCGAAGGCGGCCTCGAGGGTGCACAGCCGGCCGACGACCGACGACGGGACGCCGCAGGAGCCGATGGTCGCCCCGAGCGCCGTGATCTGGTTCAGCGCGCTGGTGACCTGCGGCTGGAGGTCGGCGCGGACGAGGTCGATGCGGCCGCGCAGGTCGGCCGCGGCGGCGATGAGCTGGCCGCTGAGCGCCGTGAGGTCGGCCTGCGCGGCGGCCAGGCCGGCCGTCAGGCCGTCGACGTCCGAGCGCAGGCTGCGCACACGGGCGCCCAGGTCGGCCAGCGCCCGCTGGGTGGCGCCCGACAGGTTCGAGACGGTGGCCGAGAGCGAGCCCAGCTCGCGCCGGGTCTGGGCCAGGAGCTCCTCGAGCTCGGCGGTCGACAGCTGCTTGGCGCGCTTGGTGACCGTCATGCGCTTGAAGGTCAGCCGCGGATAGGCCGCCTTGCGCATCGCCCGCGGGACAGTCCCGGTCGCCGTGAACTTGTCGCCGGGGCGCAGGCGGCCCGGCAGGACCGTCTGCCCACCCGGGGCACGCAGGGGCGTGCGGCGCGAGACGACCGCGAGACCCATCGGCGAGGCGAGCTTCGCCCGGCCGGCGGTCTCGCGGGACAGCAGGACCGGGACGGCGGTCCGGTCGCCGCCGGCCAGGTACGGCTGCCCCGCCACCTGCCCCTTGAGCGTCGCGGCGTGGGCGGCGGCCGGCACGGCGAGCGCGCAGGCGACCACGGCGGCGAGACCTGCGCAACGACCGACCATGCACCACCAATCGGAGCGCCGCCCCGGGGCTTGAGCGGCCCGGTGCCCGCCTGGACGCCTAACCTGCTTCGCGACATGGCCGTCGTCATCGCCTCCGACCTCGCCAAGGACATGGCCGGCGAGCCGCTCCTGCGCGGCGTCTCGTTCAAGCTCGAGCGCAAGGACCGCATGACGATCGCCGGCCGCAACGGGGCCGGCAAGACGACGCTGCTGCGCATGCTGGCCGGCCAGGCGTCGATCGACGGCGGCGAGCTCGTCTTCTCCAAGGGCGTGCGCGTCGCCCTGCACGACCAGCGCCCGCCGCGCGAGCGCGACGTCACGTTGCGCGACTACGTCATGTCCGGCCGGCAGGAGCCGCTGGAGCTCGAGGCCGAGCTGGCCCGGCTGGAGCAGGCGATGGCGGAGGGCGACGAGACCGTCTACGACGCCTACGCCGAGGTCACCGCGCGCTTCGACGCCGTGGGCGGCTACGCGTGGCGCGACAAGGTCTTGCACTACCTGCACGGCCTGGGCTTCGGCGACGGCGACATGGACCGGCTGCTGTCCACCTTCTCCGGCGGGCAGCTCACGCGCGCCTCGCTGGCCCGCGCGCTGGCGGCGGAGGCCGACCTCCTGCTGCTCGACGAGCCCACCAACCACCTCGACATCGAGTCGCTGGAGTGGCTGGAGCAGACGTTGACAAGCCTGGACAGCGCGATCGTCCTCGTCGCCCATGACCGCTGGTTCCTGGAGGCCGTCGCCACCTCCGTGCTGGAGGTCGAGGCGGGCCGCACGCGCTTCTTCGCCGGCACCTGGTCGCAGTGGCGCAAGGAGCAGGCGGCGCGCGAGCTCGCGCTGGGCCGGGCGATCGAGAAGCAGCAGGCCGAGATCGTTCGCATGGAGAAGTTCGTCGAGCGCTTCCGGGCGAAGGCCACGAAGGCGCGCCAGGCCCAGTCGCGCCAGAAGAAGCTGGACAAGATGGAGCGCATCACGCGCGACCCGAAGGACCAGCGCTCCATGGCCTTCGAGTTCAAGAAGCCCGAGCGCTCCGGCCGCGTGATCTTCGAGCTCGAGGACGGCCGCATCGAGGTCGGCGACCAGCCGCGCGTCCTGCTCGACCACGCCGAGATGTGGCTCGAGCGCGGCGAGCACGTGTCGCTCGTCGGCGCCAACGGCACGGGCAAGACGACGCTCATCACCGCGCTGGCGGGCGAGCGCCCGCTGCAGGGCGGCAAGCTGCGCATCGGCCACAACGTCAAGGTCGGCTTCCTGTCCCAGCACGCCGAGGAGCTCGGCGCCGGCAACGCCCGGACCGTGATCGAGGCCGTGGTCAAGCGCACGGGCTTCACGCCCAACGAGGCGCGCGCCCTGCTCGGGCGCTTCCTCTTCAGCGGCGAGGAGGCCGAGAAGCCGCTCGACGGCCTCAGCGGCGGCGAGCGGCGCCGGGTCTCGCTGGCGATCCTCGTCGCCTCCGGGGCGAACGTCCTGATCCTCGACGAGCCCACCAACCACCTGGACATCGAGTCCCGCGAGGCGCTCGAGGACGCGCTGCAGGCCTTTCCGGGCGCGCTGCTGCTGGTCTCCCACGACCGCGCGCTCCTCGACGCGGTGGGCACCCGCACGATCGCCGTGGAGCGCGGCGCCCTGCGCTCGT
>DASPKC010000478.1:0-23054 GCA_035628295.1 Baekduia sp. | reverse complement strand
GCCGCCAAGCACCGAGGTGTCCGACCGTGCCGTCCCGAACCCGTGGGTCGGCTCGCGGCCCGGCAGCTACCTCGTGGTGCCCGCGCAGCAGCCGACCCCCGCGCGCTTCCTCTACGAGGGCGGGCTGCCCGCCCCCATCGGCGGCCGGGCGGGCGGGGCGGGGCCCGCGGACCTGGCGCGCTTCTTCTGCGAGCTGACCCCCAGGAGCTGATCCCATGGTGACCCGCATCCGGCCTCGCGCCGTGCTCGACGTCGCGCGGCGCGACCTGCCCGCGCCCCTGGACGTCATCAACCTCATCACGACCGCGCGCTTCGACCGCTACCAGTGGTACGGGGTGCTCGTGATGCCCGTGATGGCGGCCGTCGGCGGGCGGGTGCGCTGGATGGGGCGCTTCGAGCGCTCGGTCCACGGCGAGCGGCAGGCCGACAAGCTGCTCGTCGTCCGCTACCCCTCGCACCGGCGGTTCCTCGTGATGACGATGAACCCCTACTACTGGGCCATCAACCGCCTGCGCGAGGCCGGCGTGCGCCGCTTCGAGGCGTCGTTCACCCACCCCTCGCAGGACGACCCGGCGCTGCACCGCCACAAGCTCCTGCTGGGCGTCCACTTCGAGGCGGCCGACCCCGGCGCGGCGTCGGTCGTCCGGGAGATCGTGGAGGCGGCCGGGGCCGAGCTGGTGTACGCCACCCGGCGGGTCGCCGACCTGGACGTCCTCGCGCGCCCGCGCGACACCGACCCCGGACCGCTGCGCCTCGGGCAGCTCGCCCTGTTCGCCCCGGCGGGCGACACCCCGTCCGACGCCGAGCTCGCCGCGCTCGCGGCGCGCGTGGCGGAGGTCACCGACGACTGTGCCGTGCAGGTCTACCGGCGCGAGGCCCGCAGCGCCTACCGCCCGTCGCTGCGCCCCGCGCGCCCCGCGAGCGTGCCGGCCGGATGAGCGCGCGATCCCGGGTCCTGCTCGCCGCGCTGGCGTGGGCCGTGGCGGCGGCCGCACCGGCCGCCGCGCAGCAGCGCGCGATCCCGATCCCCGGGCCGCTCGACGGCCCGCTGCCGCGGTTCACCGGCGCACCCGCCGACGCCCAGCCGCTGCGCGGCCCGTTCGCGCCGCCGAACCCGGCGCTCGCGCCCGACGGGCGCAGCGGCAGCGGCCTGGCCGCGGGCAACGGCGCCGCCTCCCCGCACCCCGGCCCGCTGGGGCGCGCTCCGGCGCGCTCCACGGCGCTGCAGTTCGGCACGTGCGGATCGCTGGCGTTCGACGCGCCGGGGCGGCTGCTGGCCGTCTGCAGCGGGCCGCTCGGGCCGACCCTGCGGCTGCTGGAGCCGCGGACGCTCGACACCCTCGCGACCCTCACGCTGCCGCCGCGCACCAGCGGCGATCGCACCGACGTCGCGGGCGGCACGCACCTGGTCGTGCGCGCCGACGGGTCGCTGCTGGTGCCCACCAACCGCGGCACGCTGCTGTCGATCGCCGTCGACCGCACGGCGCTGCGCACCGTCGCGGAGCGCAGCCTCACGGGCGTCCTGCGCTCGGGCGAGCGGCCGTTCGCGGTGGGGTCCGGGTTCGACGGGCGCGACTGGGTGGCCGGCAACCAGGGCACCGTCGTCAGCCTGCCCCGCGACGGCGGCCCGGCAGGGGCACTCGCGCTGAAGGAGCCGGTCGCGGAGGACCTCGCCACCGACCCGAGCGGCACGTACGTGGTGACGCGCGACGCCCTCTACCGGCTGCAGGCCGGGCCGGGCGGCGTGCCGCGCGTGGTGTGGCGCCACCCGCTGCCGGCCGGCGTCGCCGACCCGCGGTCGGGGCGCCTGCACCTCGGGTCCGGCACGCCGCCGGCCATCGTGCCCGGCGGCTTCGTCGCGGTGGCCGACGGGCTGAACCCGCCGCGCGTGACGGTGGTGCGCATCGCCGGCCCCGACCATCGCCGGCTGGCCTGCGCGGTGCCGGTGTTCGACCCCGGAGCGGGCAGCATCGAGGCGCACCTGGTCGTGGCGGGCCGGTCGATCGTGGCGGCCAACGCCTACGGCTACGAGAACGCCGGCTCCACCGAGGGCGGCCGCACGACCACCGGCGGCCTGGTGCGCGTCGTTGTCGGCCGGCGCGGCTGCCGGGTGGCCTGGACCAGCGACGCCGTCTCGCCGTCGGCGCAGGCCGTCGTGTCGCGGGCGACCGGCCTGCTCTACACGCTGGTCAAGCCGGGCGGGTTCCCCGACGCCTGGAACCTCGCGGCGCTCGACTGGCGCACGGGGGCCCAGCGCTTCGCGGTGCTCGCGGGCGAGGGCCTCGGCCACAACAGCGAGGGCGGGCCGCTCGCGCTCGGGCCCGACGGGGCCGCGTACGCCGGGACCTTCGGCGGCGTGGTCCGGGTCGCCGACGGCGGCTGAGGACGGGCGCCGCGTCAGGAGCCGAGGAGGGCGTCGAAGCCGATGGCCTCGCGGATCTTCCGGTTGGCGTCCCTGCAGCGGCTGGGTGAGGCGGCGCAGGTCGGACTCGTCGTGGACGCCGATGCCCTCACCGCCCGGACGCGTGGAGAGCGTGATGTGCGCCGGCGCCGCGCCAGCGGCGCGCCGAGCCGCCCGGACAACTCCGTGGAGAGCTCGCGGCGGACCTCGACGGACTCGGGCAGGCCGAGCAGCCCGAGCGGCACCAGGACGCTGCCGCGTGTGTGCGGGTAGAGCGTGGCCGGGCGCAGGCGGCGACCCATGCGACGCCGCCTACCCGCGGCCCCGGCGCGCGACGCCGGTGCACCGTGCGGCGTCACCGACGCAGAACCCACGGTGACCGCGCCAGCTGGTAGCCATCCCCTCGTGGCCGGGGGGCTTCGAGGACGCACGGCGAGCACGACGGCCATGGCGCCGGCCGTGGTCCTGGCCGGTCTGGCGGCGCCCCTCGCCGGACTCGTGCTGCTCGTCGCGGCGCCGGAGCTCGACGTGGCATGGGAGCACCACCCGTCGCACTTCTGGCTCGTCCTTGCCGCCGGCCTGCTCAACGCGGTGCTCGCGTACGCGACCGGCGTGGCCGCGCGCCGGCGCGACGACGCGCGCGTGCTGCTCGTCTCGCTGGGCTTCCTGGCCGCCGCGGGGTTCCTGGGGCTGCACGCGCTCGCGACCCCGCGGGTGCTGCTCGAGGACCCGAACACCGGGTTCGCGATGGCGACACCGATCGGCCTGCTGGTGGCCGGCGCCTTCGCTGCGGCGTCGGCCGCCGACCTGGGGCCGGAGGCGGCCCGGCGCGTCGTCGCGCGCGCCGGGCTGCTGCAGGGCGCGCTGCTCGCGCTCATGGCGGCCTGGGCGGTCGTCTCGCTGGCGGGCCTGGCGCCGCTCGACGACCCGTCGGCGCCCGAGCGGGCCTCCGGGCCGCTGGTCGTGCTGGCGGCGGCCGGGATCGGGCTCTACGCCTTCGCCGTCGTGCGCTACGTGGCGCTGCACCGCCGCCGGCCGGCCCCGATGCTGCTCGGGATGGCCTTCGCGTTCGCCCTGCTGGCCGAGGCGATGGCCGCCGTCGCGGTCGGCCGCAACTGGCACGCCACGTGGTGGGAGTGGCACCTGCTCATGCTCGCGGCCTTCGGAGTCGTCGCCTCCAGCGCGCAGCGCCAATGGCACGAGGAGCGCTTCAGCGACCTCTACCTGGCGGACACGATGACCGGCCGGCGAGAGCTCACCGTGCTGTTCGCCGATCTCGCCGGCTTCACGCGCTTCGCCGAGCGCCACGAGCCGGAGCACGTGTCGGCCATGCTCAACCACTTCTTCGACGTGGCGATCCCGCCCATCGTCCGCCGTCACGGCGGGCGCGTCGACCGGCTCGTCGGCGACGCGCTGATGGCCACCTTCGCCGAGCAGGACGGCGCCGAGGACCACGCGGTCCGCGCGGCCCGTGCCGGCCTCGCCATCCAGGAGGCGACGCGGGCGATCGCGGCCGAGCATCCGGACTGGCCGCGGTTCCGCGTCGGGCTCAACACGGGCGAGGTCGTCACGACGGTGCTCGGGACCGAGGGCGGGCGGACCTTCACCGTCATCGGCGACGCGGTGAACCTCGCGTCGCGGATCGAGGGGGCGGCGCCCGTGGGCGGGGTGGCCGTCGGCCCCGAGACCGCCCGGCGCCTGACCGGAGCGCGGCTGGAGTCGCTCGGCGCGCTCGCGCTCAAGGGCAAGGACGAGCCCGTGGAGGTCCACCGTCTCGACGCGCTCGCGGACGCCTTGGGCTGACGTCAGGAGGCGAGGGGCAGGCGCCGCAGCTGGCGCTCGACGTAGGGCCGGGCGCGGCGTGCACCGCCGCGCTCGGCGAACGCGCGCTCGAGCGCCCGCAGCCGCGCGAGCACGAGCTGCTCGTCGGGCTCCCAGCCGCGCGCGCGGCAGGCCGCGATCCAGTCGGCCGGCGCCACGTGGCCGCGCTCGCGATTGCAGCGCCGGCAGGCCGCCAGCTCGTTCTGGGCCCAGGACGGGCCGCCCTTGACCCGCGGGACGAGGTGGTCGCGCGTCGGGTGGCGCAGGCGGTCGAACGAGGCGCCGCACCAGACGCACCGGCCGCCGTCGGTGGCGACCGCCTGCGCGAGGCGCACCGCTGCGCTGGGCTGCTCGGCCATCGGGGACCCAGCCTAGCCCGCCAGCGGCGCTACGCCGGCGGCCACGCCTCCGGGCTGCCGGGGCCGATGCGCAACGGGCTGGGCGGCTCGTGCTCGATCGTCGCCACGACCCGGCCGTCGCGCACCGCGAGCACGCCGCGCTCGAGGAACTCGGCGACCAGCTCGCGCGCGAGCGCCGCCGGCGCGCGGTCGAGGAGCCGCGCGGCATCCTCCAGGCACGGCAGGCCGGCGAAGCGCGCGGCCGGGTCGGCGGGATCGGCGGGCGCCGACACCACGGCGCTGACCGCGATGCGCCGCACGGCGTGCCAGGCCGCCAGCTCGGGGCGCTCGCGCCACAGCGCGTAGCGGTGCAGCGCGCGCTCGATCGCCGCGTCTGGGTCGGTGACGACCGGTCCGTGCCCGGGGACCACCAGCCGGGGCCGCAGCGCCGCCAGCCGGTGCACGGCGGCGATGCTGCGCTCGAGCGCGCCGTCCTGCCAGGGGCCGCCCACGGGGACCCACGCGACGTCGCCGGCCTGCAGGTGGTCCCCGGTGATGAGGACGCGGTCCTCCGGCTGCCACAGGGCGACGTGGCCCGGCGTCTGCGACGGGATGTGGACCACCTCGAAGCCGGGCCCTGCAGCGACGTGCTCGCCGTCCTCCAGCGCCCGGTCGACGCGGTAGGGCCCCACCTCGTTTCCCAGCCAGGTCGTGTCGCACGCGCGCGGGTCCCGGGCGTTGACGAGGGCCGCCTCGCTGGCGTGGGCGGCGACCGGGACGCCGTGCTCGGCCTGCAGCCACGCGCAGCCGCCGACGTGATCGCAGTGCCAGTGCGTGCAGACGACCTGCGCCACGTCTCCGGGCGCCAGGCCGTGGGCGGCGAGGAACGCCGCCGTGCGCCGGGTGCCGACGACCGTCGGGCTGCCGCTGTCGACCAGGGAGGGCGCGCCGCCGCCGGGATCGCGGGCGAGGACGACGTTGGCGCCCGGCGCGGGCCGCACGTCGACCTCCAGCCACGCCGGCAGCATCCGGCGCAGCCTACGGGCCGGCCGCGGTCAGCTGTCCGCCCCGCCGCGCACCCGCTCGATCACCGCGTCGATGCGGCGCCGCGCCTCGGCGTTGCTGGTGACCGCGAACCACCGGTCTCCTGCGCCGGCCGCCCATGGGACGAGCACGTCGAAGTCGAGCTCGCGCAGCAGCTCGAGGCTGCGCACGTAGGCGGCGCGGTCGCTGGAGTCCAGCACCGCGGCGGCCCACGCGCCGTCGCGCAGGTACAGCGTGTCGCCCGTGAACAGGAAGCGGTGCTCGCCGCTGTCCCAGAGGAAGGCGGTGGCTCCCGGGGTGTGCCCCGGCGTGGGGATCACCTCCAGGTCGTCGTCCAGCAGGTGGCGATGCGAGAACGCGGCGCGCACGTGGCGGTGGCGGGCGACCGCGTCGCGGTCGGCGGCGTGGACGAAGAGCGGCACGCCGGGGAGGTCGTGCCCGAACGCCGCCTCGTGGCGGTGGTTGAGGTACGCGCGGGCAATGGGACCGGCTGCCGCAAACGTGCCGGCGCCGACCCCGGGCGCGCTGTAGAGCAGGACGTTGCCGGCGGGTCGCTCGAGCACGAAGGCGCGGACGTGCAGGGACGGCGCAAAGGGCAGCGGCGCCGGCGGCGAGGCGTGCAGGCCCCGGATCGCCTCCGCGCCGGCGGCGGCGGTGAGGGTCATGCGCGCACCTCCTCGGGCAGGCCGTGGCGCGCCACGGCGCGGTCGTAGTTGCCCCGCAGCAGGGTGATGACGTCGCGCACGTCCTCCTCGCCGGCGATGCGCCGGGCGGCCGGTCCCTCCTTGCCGGGGAAGACGGGGTGGTGGGTGATGCGGCCGGCGGCGAACAGCTCGCCCCACACCGCCTTCGGGAACGAGAAGTGCGCGGCGTGGTCGCCGTGCAGGTGGCCGAGCTCGCGGCGGCCCAGCCGGAAGGCGAGCTCGCCCCGGCGGCCCGGGCCCGCGGTGACGCCCGGCCAGGACGTGACCTCGTCGGTGATGCGGCGGCTGGCGGTCATGGGCATCGCTCCTTGTCCGTGGTGGTCTGCGGGGCACGCTACAAGCTCAAGTGCACTTGAAGTCAAGGGCGCGGCGTGCTGTGCTGAGGACGTGGACGACCTGCTCACGATCGGTCAGGTGGCCCGCCGCAGCGGCGTGGCCGCGTCGGCGCTGCGCTTCTACGAGGAGCGCGGGCTGCTCGCCTCCGAGCGCGCCGGCTCCGGCCACCGGCGCTACCCGCGCTCGGTGCTGCGGCGCATCGCGTTCATCGTGTTCGCCCAGCGCGTCGGGCTGACGCTCGACGAGATCGCCGCCGAGCTGTCGAAGCTGCCGGGCAACCGCACGCCCAACCGCCGCGACTGGTCGCGCCTCTCACGGACCTGGTCGGCGCGCATCGACGAGCGGATCGCCGAGCTCGAGCGGCTCAAGGCCGGGCTGACGGAGTGCATCGGCTGCGGCTGCCTCTCGCTGGCCCGGTGCAAGCTGACCAACCCGGGGGACCGCGCGGCGGCGCGGGGGCCGGGGCCGCGGTACTGGGTGGGCGACGCGCGGCCGGCTGCCGCCGACGGCTGAGCCTGGGCCGGGACGGGCGCGCGCTGCGAGCCCGTCCCGGCGGATGGCCTACGGGGTGAGCTCGCTCGTCGTCACGCTGCCGACGCGCAAGGCCTGCAGGTGGACCTCCGAGGCGAACGGCGCGCTGCCGCCGAGGCCCTCGGTGTGGCAGGCGTACGTGGCGTTGCCCGCTGCGGCGCTGGTGGCCGTCAGCGTGGTGGAGATGATGCCCTGCCCCTGGTTGCCGGCGGTGCTGCCGATGGAGGCGATGCCGTCCGCCTCCTTGCCGCCGAACTTCAGGGTGCAGACGGTGCGTGACCCCGTCGTGCCGCTCGAGTTCATCCCCGTCCGCGCGCTCAGGACGTACGAGCCGGCCGGCAGGTCAGGCAGCGTCGCGATCGTCGTCTGGTTCGCGCTGTTCGTGCCGGCGATCGTCACGAAGTTGGTGTTCGTGCGCGTGACTTCCCGGACCTCCGACGGGCCGATCAGGCCCTGATCGCCCTTGTCGCCCTTCGGGCCCTGGGCGCCGGTGGCTCCGGTTGCGCCCTGCGCGCCGCGCAGGAGCACGCCGCTGGCGAAATCCCGCGCCAGGAGCGACCCGTTCTTGACCTCGCTGCTGCGCACGGCGCCGGCCTTGATCTGCGTCGCGCCGATGCTGTTGCGTGGCAGCGACAACGCCGCCCACGTCGTGCCGCCGGTCGCGGCGACGAGGGCCGTCACTGCGACCACCATGGCGGGTGACGGCAACGTCCTGCGGATACGTCCCATGCTCGGGCCTCCGTAGTGAGTGGTGAGGCCGATGATCCGCGACGGTGCGACGCAGGACCTCCGTGATCCTCACGGGTTGCCGCGCGCCGCGCGCGCTATCCGCGGCGCAGCGCCCGCCGGACCTCGCGCTGCAGCAGCGGCGCCAGCGTGCGGGCGAACGTCGGCGTGAGGTGGTCCTCGTCGCGGTAGGCGAGCGCGCCGCCGATCACCGGCCGGCAGACCCGCCGGTCGCAGAAGACCTCCGAGAGGTCGACGACGCGGGCGCGCGGGACGGCGCGGGCGGCCGTGACCTGCGGGTCGGGCTGCAGGGCGCGCCGGCGCACGACCGCGCAGGCGTCGCCACCGGCGCGGTCCGACGCGAGCGCCCGCTCGACGCAGCCGAGCGTCGCGAAGCGCAGGCGCGGGGTGTCGCGCAGCACGACGACGCGGCGGACGGTCGGCGGCAGCGCCCGCCAGGCGGCGGCGTAGCCCTCGGCCGGCGTGCCCCGCTCGACATCGGCTCCCGCGCGGGCCGCCACGAAGACGGTCGTCACCTCCGGGTGGGCGCGCAACCAGCCGAGGACCTCGCGGTTCCACTGCAGGCAGTTCGTCCGCGCGGGCTCATCGACGTCGCGTGGGGCGCGGCTGAAGGGGCACCCGGTCCGCGTGAGCGAGAGCGCGCGCCAGCGCTCGGCGCGGGCCACCGGCGCCAGGGCCGCGCGCCAGTGGGCGGCGTGGCTGTCGCCGACGACCGCGACAGTGGCGCGGGCGCGTTCGGGGCCGACGCCGAACGCGCAGACGGCCAGGCGGCTGCGGCGCTCGACCATCGAGCACGGGGCGTTGCCCTGGCGCTGGGCGACGACCGGCGAGGGCGCGACCACGTCGTCGGGGATGCGCCCTGCGCACCCCTCACGGATCGCCGCGGGCGCCCCGAAGCAGCCCGACGCGCGGGCGATGGCGTCCGCCACGGCCTGCCGGTCGCGATCCACGCGCGCGTCGAGATGCGCCTGGGCGGCCACCGCCACGGCGCACACGGCCGCCATCGCCGCAGCGGCCGCCGCGAACGTCACCCGCGGCCGGCGCCGCGTCAGCAGGGGGCCGGCGCGGACGGGGTCCTCGACGAAGGCCTTGGAGACGGCGGCCAGCGCGACGCTGAGCGCCGCGATCGCGAACGCCGTCGCGGCGCCGACCGTGCGGCCCAGCGCGTAGGGCGCGAGGATGAGCAGCGGCCAGTGCCAGAGGTAGACGCCGTAGGAGAGGTCGCCGAGGCGCTGCACCGGCGCGACCGCGAACAGCTTCGTGGGCGCGCCAGCCCGTGCCGGCATCCCGGCCCGGATGACGGCCAGCGCGCCGAGCACCGGCAGCAGCGCCGCCAGGCCTGGAAACGGCGTGCCGGCATGGAAGGCGACCGCCGCCGCCACGATCGCGGCGAGGCCCAGCCAGGACAGCACGGCGCGGGCGTGCCGGTGCCCGCCCCAGGCCGGCAGCAGCGCCAGCAGGCCGCCCAGACCGAACTCCCACGCGCGCGCCGGTGTCGAGAAGAACGCGGTCGCCGGATCGGCTGCCGTGGCGCCGATGCCGTACGTCAGGCTCGCCACCGTCACGAGGCCGAGGACGGCGGCGAGCGCCGCGCGCCGCCGCGACACCAGCGCGCCGGCCAGGAGCAGCAGCGGCCACGCGACGTAGAACTGCTCCTCGACCGACAGCGTCCAGAAGTGCTGCACGGGCGAGGGCGTGTCCGGCGCGAAGTAGTCGACGGCCTGCGCGGCGAGGTGCCAGTTCTCGACGTACAGGACGCCCGCCAGCATCGCGTCGAAGAACGCCCGCCACTCCGTGAGCGGCACGAGCGCGACGGTCGCCAGCGCGCAGCCGAGCACGGTCAGCAGCGCCGCGGGCAGCAGCCGGCGCGCGCGCCGGGCCCAGAACCCGGTGAGGGAGATCCTGCCGCGCCGCTCGAGCTCGTCCACCAGTAGGCCGGTGATGAGGAAGCCCGAGATGGCGAAGAAGACGTCCACACCGACGTAGCCGCCGGGCAGCGCCCCTGGCCACAGGTGGTGGACGACGACGAGCGCGACCGCCAGCGCGCGCAGCGCCTGGATCTCCTCCCGGACCCGGCGGCGGGGCTGGGGCGAGGACGGAGGGGCGGGCCGGGGCGTCCGTGCCCCCAGCCGATGCTCGATGCCGGGGGCGGTCGAGACGGCCACGTCCGATGCCTACCCAGGGGGGCGCGTCGGACCACGCCGACGCGTCAGACTGCAGCGGCCGGCCTTCCCGCCGACCACGTGTGCTGATGGACCGTCTCCGCCTCCGCCGCGCCCTGGGCGCGGTCCTCGCCCTGACCTGCGCGCTGAGCATCGCGACGCTCGCGCACGGCACCCGCCCGGGTGCCGCGGCGCCTGCTGCGCCCGACCACGTCCTCGTGGTGGGCGACTCGCTGGCCGTCGGCATGCGGCCCTCGCTGGGCGCGCTGCTCGACGGGCGCCCGTCGAGCTGGAGCGTGCGGTCGGGCATCACGACGCCCCAGGGGATGCGGCGGCTGCGCAGCCGGCTGGCCCGCGTGGCGCCGTCCGTCGTCGTCGTCAGCCTCGGCACCAACGACGGCCCCGACCCGGCGCGGTTCCGCAGTCGCGTGCGCCGCGCCCTCGCGGCGATCCCCCGCACCGCGTGCGTCGTCTGGCCCGACATCTTCCGGCCTGCGCGCAAGGGGCGCTACGCCGCGCTCAACGCCGTCCTGCGCCAGGAGGCGCGCCGCGACCGCCGGCTGACCGTGGTCGGGTGGCTGCAGGCCGTGCGGACCGGGCGCGTCGCGCTGCCCGACGGCCTGCACCCCGATGCCGCCGGCTTCCAGACGCGCAGCCGGCTCGTCGCGGCGGCGGTGCGCCGCGGCTGCCACTGAGCACCCGCGGCGCGGCCGGCCGCCGCTACTCGCGGCTGAGCGCGAAGAAGTAGACGAGCTGCCCGAGCGCGGCCACGAAGCCCGCCACGTACGTCAGCGCGGCGGCGTCGAGGACCGCCTTCGCGCCCGGCACCTCGTCGGCGGCGAGCAGGCCGCCGTCCTGCAGCGCGACGAGCGCCCGCTTGGAGGCGTCGAACTCGACGGGCAGCGTGACGAGCTGGAAGAGGACGATGGCCGCGAACAGGACGAGCCCGACGGTCACGAGCCCCGTCAGCCCCAGGACGAGGCCCAGCACGACCGGGAAGAACCACAGCGACTGGCCGATGGTCGCGGCCGGCACGAGCGTCTGGCGGATGCGCATCGGCGTGTAGCGCCGGGCGTCCTGGATCGCGTGGCCCGCCTCGTGGGCCGCCACGCCGAGCGCGGCCAGCGACGACGACTGCCCGACGTCCCGGCTGAGGTTCAGCGTCCGGTTGCGCGGGTCGTAGTGGTCGGTCAGCCGGCCCTCGACGGGGCGGATCTCGAGGTTCGGCAGACCGGAGGAGCGCAGCACGGCCGCGGCGGCCTGCGCGCCCGACATGCCGTTGCGCGGCGCCACCTGCGCGTACGTGGCGAAGGTGCGCTTGACCTTCATCTGCGCCCACATCCCGAAGAGCAGCGGGACGACGGTGCAGACGACGAAGAGGGCCATCATGGACATCTAGGGGAAACCTCCGGCTGGTCGAGATGATCAGTCAGAAGGTTTCTCCGCCCGGATGGGCCTCCGGTCCCGGGCGCTGGTGCGCCGTGCTGACGGGATCCGGCCGACGGGATACTTCCCTTCGCGGCGTAGTGTAGTGCGCCGCCGGCGCTGCGCAATGCGCCTGCGACGGCGCGCCCTGGGGTAGCCCCGCGCCATGGCGTCCGACGCTCCGCCGCTGCCCCGGCACCTGCAGGTCGAGGTCACGGGCGCATGCAACCTCCGGTGCCGGATGTGCCTGGTGCGCTACGCGCCGGCGGTGGGCCGCGCGGAGGGCGCGCTGTCCTACGAGCAGTTCCTGGAGCTCGTCGACGCGCTCCCGGCGCTGCAACGGCTCACGCTGCAGGGCCTGGGGGAGCCGCTGCTGTCCCCGCACCTGCTCGACATGGTCCGCCACGCGGCGGCGCGCGGCGTCCACGTCGGCTTCAACACCAACGGGACGTTGCTCAGCCCGGCGCGTGCCCGGGCTCTCGTGCAGGCGGGCGCCGCGCACGTGCACGTCTCGCTGGACGGCGCGCGCGCCGCGACGTACGAGGACGTGCGCCACGGGGTGGCCGCGACGCCGCGCCCCGGCCAGTTCGCCCGGGTGGTGGCCAACCTGCGCGGGCTCGTGGCGGCGCGCCGCGACGCGGGCTCGGCCACGCCGTACATCGCGCTCGTGTTCGTGGCCATGCGCCGCAACGTCGAGGAGCTGCCCGAGCTCGTCGACCTCGCCGCCGACGTGGGGGTCGACGAGATCTGGGTGCAGAACCTGTCGCACGTCTTCTCCGACACCGACGCCGCCGGGCGCTACGCCGCCATGCGCCGCTATGCGGCCGACGAGGCGCTGTTCGCGGACGAGCGAGCGGCCGGCCGGGCGCTGGAGGTCTTCGCCGCGGCTCGCGCCCGCGCCGGCGAGCTCGGCGTGCACCTGCGCCTGCCGCGCCTGGAGGAGCGCGAGACGGACCGCGGGCCGTGCAGCTGGCCGTGGGAGGGGGCGTACGTCACGCATCGCGGCGAAGTCCAGCCATGCTGCATGGTCATGGGCTCCGACCGCGCCACGCTCGGCCGCCTGCAGGACGACGCGTTCGATGCCATCTGGCACGGCGAGGCCTACCGGCGCTTCCGCCGCGGCCTGCTCGACGGCTCGCCGCCGGAGGTGTGCGCCGGCTGCTCGGTCTACCGCGGCGTCTTCTGAGCCGCCCGCCCGCCGCGGACGCCGTCGAGGACGAGCGCCGCGAGCTCGTCGTAGGCGTCGGCGTCGTGCAGGCCGGTGGCGGCGAGGACCGCCCCGGTCTGGATGCGCCGCATCGTGCTCGCGGCGACGTCGGCCACGAACGCCGCGTGGACGGGGCGGAAGGCGCCGTCGGCCACGCCTCGGTCGATGAGCTCGCCGACGCGGCGGGCCGCGAGGGCGGTGTTGCGCTCGTAGACCTCGGCGGCCGCGGCGTGGGCGGCGAGGTCGGCGATGAACCGGGGGGAGGCCGGGCGCAGCGCGTCGGCCACCGCGCGCAGGTACGCGACGATCCGCTCCGCCGGCCCGCCCGCCTCGGCGGTCCGCGACTCGACCGCGGCGGTGGCCGCGCGGAAGAAGTGCTTGACGACGCGCACGACGATGCGCTCCTTGCTCTGCCCGAGCGCGTAGAGCGTCGACTTCGAGCACCGCATGCGCCGCGCGAGATCCTCGACCGTCAGGTGCCGGAAGCCCTCGGCGAGGAACAGCTCGACCAGTTCGTCGAGGACCTCGTCATGCCGCGGCATCGTCGCCATGGGGACCACCTTACGCGGTAGAAGAACGGACCGTAGTACCAACGCACGGTCTACGGTACTCTGGAGCGTATGCCTGCCACTCGCGCCCTGCCCTCGCCGGAAGCCGAGGCCGTCCTTGATGTCGCGCGGCAGTTCGCCGCCGATGTCCTGGCGCCGCGCGCCGCGGGCGCCGAGGCCGACGCCGCGTTCCCGCGTGACGTCTTCACGCAGCTCGGGGAGCTCGGCTTCCTCGGGATGCCGTACCCCGACGAGCACGGTGGCTCGGCGCAGCCCTACGAGGTCTACCTGCAGGCGCTGGAGGAGCTCAGCGCCGCCTGGGCCAGCGTGGGCGTCGGACTGAGCGTCCACATCATGTCCTGCTATCCCCTGGCCACGTGGGGGACGGCGGAGCAGCAGGAGCGGTGGCTGTCGGACATGCTCGGCGGCGCGCTGCTGGGCGGCTACTCGCTGTCGGAGGCCGACGCCGGCTCCGACCCGGCCGCCATGCGCACCCGTGCGGTGCCCGACGGCGACGTCTACCGCGTCACGGGCAGCAAGGCGTGGGTGACCCACGGCGGCGACGCCGACTTCTACACGCTCTTCGCCCGCACCTCCGACGACCGGTCGCGGGGGATCTCCTGCTTCCTGGCGCCCGGACAGGCCGAGGGCCTGGCGCCGCAGGCACCGGAGCACAAGATGGGCCTCACGGGCTCGACGACGGCGACGCTGGACTTCGAGGACGTCGCGCTGGAGCGCGACCGGCTCATCGGCACGGAGGGTGACGGGCTGCCGATCGCCCTGCAGGCGCTCGACTCCGGCCGGCTGGGCATCGCGGCCGTGGCGACCGGCCTGGCGCAGGGCGCCCTGGACCACGCCGTCGCCTACGCCAAGGAGCGCCGGACGTTCGGCAAGGCCATCATCGACCACCAGGGCCTCGGCTTTCTCCTCGCCGACATGGCGGCGGCCGTGGAATCCGCGCGCGCGGTCACGCTCGAGGCCGCGCGGCGCCGCGACCGCGGGCTGGCGTTCTCGCGGCAGGCGTCGATCGCCAAGCTCGTGGCCACCGACGCGGCGATGAAGGTGACCACCGACGCCGTGCAGGTGCTGGGCGGCTACGGCTACACCATGGAGTTCCCGGTCGAGCGCATGATGCGCGAGGCGAAGGTCATGCAGATCTTCGAGGGCACCAACCAGATCCAGCGCATGGTCATCGCGCGCCACCTCGCCGCCGGGCGCTGAGGTCAGCGGTCCGGACCGCCTCCTGGACCGAGGGTGTACCTTCGGCCCAAATACCTCATTCCCAGGAGGACTTCACCAATGGCGCTGACCATCGGCGACACCGCACCCGACTTCGAGGTCGACACCACCGAGGGCCGCATCCGCTTCCACGAGTGGATCGGCGACAGCTGGGCCGTGCTGTTCTCGCACCCGCGCGACTTCACCCCGGTCTGCACGACGGAGCTGGGCTACATGGCGTCCATCAAGCCCGAGTTCGACCGCCGCGGCGTGAAGATCATCGGCCTGTCGGTCGACCCGGTCGACAACCACCAGCAGTGGGCGCAGGACATCGAGGAGACGCAGGGGACCGCGCCGAACTACCCGATGATCGCCGACACGGACTTCACCGTGTCCAAGCTCTACGGGATGCTGCCGCCCGACGTCTCGGGCGATCCGACGCAGCGCACCGCCGCCCAGAACGCGACGCTGCGCAACGTCTTCGTCGTCGGGCCGGACAAGAAGATCAAGCTCATCCTCGTCTACCCCATGACCACGGGGCGCAACTTCGACGAGGTGCTGCGGGTGATCGACTCGCTGCAGCTCACCGCGCAGCACCAGGTGGCCACGCCGGCGCAGTGGCAGAAGGGCGACGACGTGATCATCGCCGGCTCGGTGTCCGACGAGCAGGCCCGCGAGCGCTACCCCGACGGGTGGGAGTCGCCGCGGCCCTACATCCGCATCGTCCCGTCGCCGTAACCCGATCTCGCGGTCACCCGGCCGGCGGATGGCGCTCAGCGCAGCGGCACCGCCAGCCGGGCGTCGGCGAGCACGCCGCCGACCGCGCCCGGGAACGGCTTGTAGAAGGTCGCGTCGCCGGCGGCCACGCGCAGCACCAGCCGGTGGCCGGCGTGCAGCAGCGCGGCGACGGCGCCGGCGCGCACGCGCACCTGCCGCGCGTGGCCGGGCAGCGCGCCGCGCAGGCCGGCGACGCCCCGGCTCAGCAGGGTGCGCGTCCCGTCGGGCGCCTCGTCGAAGAGCCGGACGACGAGCTGCGAGTCCGGGCCGGCGGGGGTCCAGGTGCCGTGCAGCACCGGGGTGCCGGCCAGTTCGCGCGTGCGCAGGTGCGGGCGGCTGGCGAAGACGGCCTCCCCGCCCGGCGGCGCGAGCGCCGGCATGGCGCCCGTGAGCGTCGTGCCGTTGGGCAGCGCCTGAGCGGCGGTGGTCGCGGCGCTGTCGTGGCGGACGTCGACCGCCGTGCCCGCCAGGGGCGTGGTGGCCGGCGGCCCGCCGGGCTCCAGGGCGGCACCCCGCGCGAGCACGAGGCGCCGCAGCCGCACGCCGGGCGGCGGCCACGACGGCGCGTCCCGGCGCACCCACGCGCCCTCGGGCCACTGGCGGATGCCGTGCGCGGCGCGCACCTGCGTGTCGCGTGCGTAGTACGTCACCGCCGGGCCGGCGGGCGCGCGGCCGGCCAGCACGGCGTCCAGCCAGTCGACCTGCGCGCGTAGCGCGTCGCCGGCGGCCGACGGCGCCGCACCCGGCGCGCCGTGGCCGCCGGTGCCCAGGACGAGGCGGTCGGCGCGGTGCGGGCGCCGGCGCAGCGTCCGCACCGCCATCTCGGCGGGGAAGAGCGCGTCGTCGAACTGCTGCAGCCAGAACGTTGGCAGGCCCAGGCGGTGTGGCCGGCAGGCCATCGAGCGCCAGGCGAGGTCGGCGCGCATCGTCGAGGTGGGCGTGTCGTGACCGGTCATGTCGCACGGCCCGCCCGTGCCGTACAGCGGCGGCTGGTCGGCCGCCGCGGTCGCGATCCACCGGTGCACCTGCGGCGACGGGCGTGCGGACGTCGAGTAGAGGGCGACCAGCGCGGCGCCGAAGGACAGCTTGACCACGCCGTGCTCGACGAGGGCGTCAAAGACCCGATCGGGGGTGCTGCTCGGCAGCACGGCGGCGAAGCGCAGGCGGCGCGGGTTCAACGCGCGGTCCGTCGCCCAGGCCTGGGCGAGGTTCGTGTGCAGCCCGCCCTGGGAGTACCCCCACAGCGCGAGGCGCGCGCGGTCGATCGGGTGGCGGTCGAGCACCCACCCCAGCACGTCGAAGAGGTCGCGCACCTCCTTGGGCCCGATGACCGTCGTCTGGCCGGATGAGCCGCCGTGGCCGCGGGCGGTGTAGAGCACGGTCACGGAGCCGCGCGCGGTGAACGCCTCGGCGGCCCGGGCGTCGAACGCGCTGTCCTTGGTCCCACCCCCGCCGTGGAAGAGCGCGACCAGCGGCCAGCCCCGCTCCGGCGCCGCCCCGTCCGGGACGCGGACGTCGACGTCCAGCGCGACGGGCTGCCCGGCCTCGTCAGGAGCGGTGACCCCGACGCGGTGCGTGCTGCGCTGGCCGGCCGCGGCCGGCGCGGCGGCCGCGAGCAGGGCGGCGAGGACCAGCAGCACGGCGGGACGGCGCATTGGAAGCGCCAACGACGCCCGGGGCCGGAACTGGCGGTCGTCCGGGCGGCGCGCCGCTTGCGCGCGGTCCGGCGGCCCCCATAGCGTCGGGTCATGCAGATCCGCGCCGCGGTGCTGGAGGAGTTCGGCCAGCCGTTGAACGTCACCGAGTTGGAGCTGGCCGAGCCGCAAGGCCGCGAGGTCCTCGTGCGGCTGGTCGCCTGCGGGGTGTGCCACACCGACCTCTACACCGCCTCGGGCGTCGATCCGTCGGGCTACGCGCCGACCGTGCTCGGGCACGAGGGCGCGGGGGTCGTGGAGGCGGTCGGCCCCGACGTGCGCGACCTGGCGGTCGGCGACCACGTCGTCACGCTGTTCTCCCCCCAGTGCCGCGAGTGCGACCACTGCCGTTCCCCCAGGACGAACCTGTGCCTGGCGATCCGCGAGCAGCAGAACCTGGGCTTCCTGCCCGACGGCACGACGCGCCTGTCGCGCGGCGGCGAGCCCATCCGCCACTTCATGGGCACGTCGACGTTCGCCACGCACACGGTGATGCCGGAGATCGCGCTGGCCAGGATCAACCCGGAGGCGCCGCTGGAGGCGGCCTGTCTCTTCGCGTGTGGGCTGTCGACCGGGGTCGGCGCGGCCATGTTCACCGCGAAGGTCGAGGAGGGATCGACGGTGGTGGTCTTCGGGGCCGGCATGGTCGGCCTCGGCGCGGTGGTCGGTGCGCGGCTGCAGCGCGCGCAGCGGATCATCTGCGTCGACCTCTCCGAGGAGCGCCTGGCCATGGCGCGCCACCACGGGGCCACCGACGCGTGGACCGGCGGCGAGGGCGTCGTCGGACAGATCCTCGAGGAGACCGGCGGAATGGGCGCCGACCACACGATCGAGGCGACCGGCCTCGTGTCGGTGATGCGCCAGGCCGTCGAGTCCGCCCGCATGGGCTGGGGGCTGGCGACGATGTGCGGCGTGGCCGGCAAGGGCGAGACCCTCGACGTCGTGCCGCGGCTGCTCATCACCGGCCGCAGGGTGTGCGGGTCGTCGTTCGGCGGCGTCAAGGGGCGCGACCAGGTCCCGCAGCTCGTGGAGCGCTACCTCGCCGGGGACATCGACGCCGACGCGTTCATCTCGCACCGCATCAGCCTCGACGAGATCAACAAGGGCTTCGACCTCATGCACCACCAGGACGGCGTGCGCTCGGTCATCCGCTTCGACTGATCCGCCGGGTGTCCGGGCGGCGGCCGGCCGGCGCCGCGGGCTGGCGCGCCGGCGCTCGCCGACGCTAGGGTCAGGGCGCAGATGCGGGCCTTGCAGCGCAACAACGTGACCGTCGAGGGCCGGCCGGACGGCCGGGCGATGATGTTCGCGCACGGGTTCGGGTGCGACCAGAACATGTGGCGGTACGTCTGGCCGGCGTTCGCCTCCGATCACCGCGTCGTGCTCTTCGATCACGTCGGCGCCGGCGGCTCGGACCTCGGCGCCTTCGACCGCCGGCGGTACGCGTCGCTGGAGGGCTACGCCGAGGACGTGCTCGAGATCCTGCGCGAGCTCGACCTCACCGATGTCGTCTACGTCGGGCACTCGGTCAGCGCCATGATCGGGGTCCTCGCGGCCGCGGAGGAGCCCAGCCGGTTCAGCCGGCTCGTCCTCGTCGGACCGTCGCCGCGCTATCTCGACGACGACGGATACGTGGGCGGGTTCAGCCGGGAGGACCTCGAGGGGCTGCTCGGGTCGCTGGACGCCAACTACCTGGGGTGGTCGGGCGCCATGGCGCCGGTCATCATGGGCAACCCCGACCGGCCCGAGCTCGGCGAGGAGCTCACGAACAGCTTCTGCCGCACCGACCCTGACATCGCGGCCCACTTCGCGCGGGTGACCTTCCTGTCGGACAACCGCGACGACCTCGGGCGCGTGGCGACGCCGACGCTGGTGCTGCAGTGCGCGCACGACGTCATCGCTCCGGAGGCCGTCGGGGACTACGTCCACCGGCACATCGCCGGCAGCCGGCTGGTGCAGCTGGAGGCGACCGGCCACTGCCCGAACCTCAGCGCGCCCGAGGAGACGGTCGCCGCCATCAGGTCGTTCCTGGCGGCGTGAGCTCCGGGGTCCCGCAGCACGAGAGCGCGGAGGACCTCTTCGAGGACGCGCCCTGCGGCCTGCTCACGACGACCCCTGACGGGACGATCGGCCGCGTCAACCGCACCTTCGAGCACTGGGTGGGCACGAGCCGCGACGAGCTTCGCGGCCGGCGCTTCCAGGATCTCCTCGTCATCGGCGGCCGGATCTACTACGAGACGCACATCGCGCCGCTGCTGCTCATGCAGGGCGCGGTGCGGGAGGTGGCGGTGGACCTGCGCGGCCCGGACGGGGCGGCGCTGCCGGCGCTGCTCAACGCGGTCCTGCGCCGCGACGCGGACGGCCGCCCGCAGGGCATCCGGGTCGTGGTCGTCGACGCGACCGACCGCCGGCGCTACGAGCAGGAGCTCGTCCGCGCGCGCCGCCAGGAACACGACATCGCCCAGCAGTTGCAGCAGGGCCTGCTCGCCGGCGAGCTGCCGCATGCCCAAGGGGTCGAGGTCCGCGCGGCGTACCGGCCCGCCGAGTCGGGTCTGGAGGTCGGCGGGGACTGGTACGACGCGTTCTGGCTCGACGACGAGCGCATCGGGCTCGTGGTGGGCGACGTCGTGGGGCGCGGCATCGAGGCGGCCACGACCATGGGCCAGCTGCGCAGCGCCGCCCGCGCGTTCGCGCTGTCGGGCGCGTCACCGGGCCGGCTGCTGGAGTTCGTCGACGCCTACGCGCGCCGGCACGATGTCGGGCGCATGGCCACGGTCGTGTACGCCGCCGTGCACGTGGCATCGGGGCGGATGGAGTTCGCCTGCGCCGGTCACCCGCCGCCCTTGCTGCTGCCCGCGGGCGGGCAGCCGCACTTCTCGTGGGACGGCCGCTCGCTGCCGCTCGACGCGCTGCGGACCGCCGCACCGGTCACCCGGACGGCAGCCACCTGCCACCTGCCGCCCGGCAGCAGCGTGCTGCTGTTCACGGACGGGCTCGTGGAGCGCCGGGGCCGGCCGTTGGACGCCGGGCTGGAGGCCTTGCGCGACGCGGCCGCCCGGCACGGCCCGGGCGCACCGCAGCGGCTCGCCGACACGCTGGTCCGCGAGCTGCACGACCCCGGCCATGTCGACGACGTGTGCGTGCTGGCCGCGCACGTCGGCGGATAGGCGCCGTCAGCCGGCCGCGCCGGCGGCCACGCGCTCGGCCGCGCGCTGCACGAGCTTGAACTTCTGGACCTTGCCCGTGGGCGTCGTCGGCAGCTCGCCCGGCTCGGTGAAGAGGACGTGCTTGGGTACCTTGAAGCGCGCTAGGTGCTCCCGGCAGAGCGCGAGCACCTCGTCGGCGTCGATCGTCGCGCCGGGCTCCCGGACGACCCAGACGCAGCCGGCCTCGCCCCAGCGCTCATCGGGGACACCGACGGCGAACGCCTGGCTGATGCCGGGATGGCGGCTGAGCAGATCCTCGATCTCCTTCGGCATCACCAGCTCGCCGCCGCTCTTGTACAGCTCCTTGCTGCGCCCCGTCAGCCGCAGGTAGCCGTTGTCGCCCACGATCCCGAGGTCACCGGAGTAGACCCACCCGTCGCGCAGCGCCCGCTCGGTCTCCTCGGGCATCTCCCAGAACCCGAGCATGTGCGTCGGCCCGTGCGAGATCAGCTCGCCCTCCCGGCCGGCAGGCAGGTGCTCGCCCGTCAGCGGGTCGGCGGTGGCGTACTCGCACAGGTCGCCGCCGCGCTCGGCGATCCCGGCGGCGCCGGCGAGCTTCGGCCGGCCGACCGTGCCGGCGTGGAGCTCGAGCGGGTCCTCCGGCAGGGTCATCGTCATCGCGCCGCCGCACTCGGTCATCCCGTAGCCCGTGGTGAGCTCGTCGATGCCGAGGTCGGTGATGACCTTCTCCCACAGCCAGACGGGCGCGGGTGCGGCGCCGGACAGCAGGGCGAAGACCGACGAGAGGTCCTGCTCGGTGCGCGCCGGGTGCTCGAGCAGCGCGACGGTCATCGTGGGCACGCACAGGATCTCGCTGGCCCGGTGGCGCTCGATGGCCGCGAAGTGGTCGGCGGGGTCGAACGCCGTGCGCGGGACGATGGCGCCGCCGACCATCATGGCGGCCAGCAGCCCCTCGACGTACCCGAACATGTGGTAGCAGGGCAGGGAGAACAGGATCCGCCGGCCGTCCTCGAAGGCGCGCGTCAGCGCCGACGCGTACGCCGTGCGCTGCACCGCGTCGTGGGTGACCATGACGCCCTTCGGGGAGCCCGTGGTGCCCGACGTGTAGAGGATGTCGCCCAGGTCCTCGGGGCGGACGTGCCCGCCCGGGGCGCCCCCGGGGCGCTGCGCGCCGAGCGCCTCGAGATCGGCGACCGTGAGCACGCCGTCGCGGGCCGGCCCGCCGGTGGGCAGCTGGACGACCGTGCGCAGGGCGGGCAGGGCATCCATCGGCCCCGACGCCCATCCCGGCGCGATCTCGTCGAGCATGGCGAGGTAGTCGAGGTCGCCGAACGCCGTCATGGTCACGAGCGTCTGGCAGCCGGACTGGCGCAGCACGAACGCCAGCTCGTCGCGGCGGTAGAGGAAGTTCATCGGGATCGCCACCGCGCCGGCGCGCGCGATCGCGAACTTCACCGGCACGAACTCGGGGAAGTTCGCCATCAGCACGCCGACGCGCTCGCCCGGGCGCACGCCCTGGGCGGCGAGGCCGTCGGCGAGCCGCTGCGCCCAGGCCCACGCCTCGGCGTACGTGATCGTCCGGTCGTCGGTCAGCACCAGGGGCCGGTCGCCGTGCTCGCGGGCGCCGTGCTCGAGCAGGCCGTCGAGCGTCCGCGGCGTCCAGGCGGGGACCCGCGCCTCCAGCGCGGCGCGGCGGTCGGCGATGCCGGGGCGGGTGGGGGCGGCCATGGTTTAGACGTACCGCGTGCGGGCGGGCGCCATCAAGACGGCCGTCCGTCCACCGCGCCGTCCGATGTGGAGGCTGGACCCCATGGCAGCGGCGCACCGGCCCGACGATCCTCTTCCCGATGCGCGGCTCGACGCACGCTCGGACGACCCGGTCTGCCTCTGGCCCCTCTGCGGCCGGCGCGGCACTGCGCCCCCGACCGCGCACCGAGCCCCGTCAGGGGCGTTCAGCCGACGCGTTGGCGGGTTGGCGCGTGTGGCGCTCCAGGGCGCGGCGTGCCGTGCGCCAGGACCGCTGGCTCGCGCTCTTCCTGCTCGCTCGAGGACTCGCGACCATCGCGGCGGGCACCCTGCTGATCGCCCATCCCGTGACCGGCCACGACGGCTGGCTGATGGCGGGCGCGGCGGTCATGGGGCCGGGCGTCATGATCATGATGGTCGCCGCGTCCGACCTCCTGCGTCGGGCTCCGGCCGCCTGGCTGGTGGATTCCGTGCTCGTGCTCGCGCTCGTCGTCGCGTCCGAGGACTGGCGCAGCCCGTTCTACGTGCTGGCGCTCACCACGCTGATCTTCCCGGCAGTCACGCTGGGCCTGCGCCGCTCGACGATCTGGGGCGTGGCGTTCAGCGGCGCGTACTTGGGCGTCGCCGTCCTCACGGGTCTCGACTCGCGGACGCTCGACAGCACGATCCGCCTGGAGACGATCGCCACGCACATGCTCGTGCCGGTGCTCGTGGTGCTGTCGCTGGCGTACGCGTCGGACCTCCTCATGCGCCTGGGCGGCGAGCAGCGTCGCGCGACACACCTGGCGCTCGAGAACGAGCGGCGGCGCATCGCCTGGGACCTGCACGACTCCGCCAAGCAGCGCGTCCACGCGGCGCACCTGCTGCTCAGCGCGGCCGACGGCGGTCTGGCGCGGGGCGCCGCAGTCGGCGAGCTCATGCAGCAGGCCTCCGCGCAGCTGCAGGCAGCGACGGCGGACATGGACACCAGCGTCAAGGAGTTGCGCAGCCCGTTGGACGGTCGCCGGCTCGACACCGCGCTGCGCGAACGCGCGGCCGAGCTGCGTCCGCTGACGAGCGCCCGTATCGAGGTGCGCGGTGAAGCGCCGGCTGCGCTTCCGGTGACGGTCACCGCCCATGCCTACCGCATCGCCGGCGAAGCGCTGCTGAACGCCGTCCGCCATGCCGGCGCCAGCCGCATCGAGGTCA
>DASPKC010000477.1:0-10273 GCA_035628295.1 Baekduia sp. | reverse complement strand
TCCGCGCGCCGGCCGCGGCCAAGCCGGCCGTGCGCGCCGCGAACGTCCGGCGTGCCGACGATCTTCTCGGCGGCGAGGTTGTCGCGGACCTCGGCGCGGCCGGCGACGCCCATGGTCAGCGCGCCGATGCCGAAGGCGATGAGGACGATGCTGGCGATCAGGCCGCCGTACTTGGTGATGCGGGTCATCTTGTGAGCTCCCTCTCGGTTGGTGTGCCTTCAGTCAACCGACGCCGGAGGGCGCACAGATCGGGTCGCAGTACCCCTCTTCACCGGGGCTGCTGCACGGACCCACGTCGTGGAAAAGCCGCAATCCAAGCGACAGTTCGTCCGTTTGCGGACGCGGCCGGGCGGCTGCCCGCCGCTGCGGCCTAGCGGGTGAAGCGCTGCGTGGCCAGCCGGCGGACGCGCTCGGCCTCGAGCATGGCCTGCAGCTCCGCCTCCACCGGATCGGCCTCCGGGCCGAGCCGCCCGACGGCGATGCCCCCGCCGGGGCGGCGCGCGGCGACGAGGCGGGCGCCGGTCCCCAGGAGTCCTGCCAGGCCGAGCAGCAGCGCCAGCGCGAGCCAGTCGGCCCCGGCGCGCTCACCGGCCGAAGCGCCCGGCGCGGCCGTCCAGTCGCCCAGCGTCGTCAACGCGCTCGGGTCGAAGGCGAGCGCGACCACGTGGCGCGGCTCGCCCACGCGCTCGGGCCGGACGTTCGCGGCGCGCACGGCCGGCTTGGCCGCGGCCGGCGCGCGGACGACGCGCTGCACGGTCTGGGTGGTGCGCTGCGGCGTGGCGGGGGCATGGACGTGCGGCACGACGGCGGCGGCGGCGGGCGGCGGCGCCGGTGCGCTCTGCCGCGCCGCGGGCGCCGGCGCGGGCGTGGCGGGCTTCGCGGGCGCCTGCGACGTGCGCCGCGCCGGGGTGCTCGAGGTCTGCGTCGTGCGCTTCGCCGGCGCGGCCGCGTTCTCGGGCGCCGGGGGCGGCGGCGCGGGCGCCGCGTCGGCCGGCGCTGCGGCCGGAGCCTCGTCGTGGGTGTGCGCGAGGCCGGGACCCGTGCCGTAGTCCGGCGGCGGGCTCGTGTCGTACAGCCCCGATGCCAGCTCCTCGTCGGTCAGGTACTCCTGGGGCGTGCAGGCCGCCCCGGCTGCGGGCCACGCGAGCGCTGCGAGTCCTGCGATCGCGACTCCACCCAACCGGCGACCATGCACGGACATGGCGCGACGCTAGACCTTGCCCCCGGCGGGGGCAAGGTCTGTGTCAGCCCGCGGCTCAGCCCGCGGCCAGATCGGGGGTCGGGTCGCGGTAGAAGCCCTCCATCGCGAACTGCCCGTCGCGCAGCTGGCCGCCCAGGGCGGTGCAGCCCTGGGGCGCGAAGCAGAAGAAGTAGCCCGAGATCGTGCCGGAGCCGGTCAGGTCGTCGTAGCGGCCGGTGCCGCCCACGATCCGGAAGCGCCCGGACCACCGGGCGAGCTCGGCGTTCTCCTTGCGGAACTTCGCGCTGAACCCGACGCGGATCTTCGACTTCTGGGCGTCGGGGACCGGGTCGTTGCTCGGCGTCGGGCCCGGCCGCAGGTGGCAGACCGTGAACGTGATCGAGCCGACCATGCGCACGGCGCCCGATCGCGTGCGCCGGACCTGGAAGCTGAACGGGTGCGCGCGCATCGACGACGGCGCGCGGCTGCCGCGGACCCGCATGCCGTAGCTGGGCAGATCCGAGGCGAGGTTGTTCACCGGCGCGTTGCCCGTGCACGGGATCCCGCGGTAGGTGAACGGACCGCCGCGCTCCGAGCCGCCCCACGGCACGGCACCCGGCAGGTCGCCATAGGTGCTGCTGTTCGTGTGGATCATCTGAATGAGGCTGAACTCGCCCTTGACGCCCTGGTCCTGGGCGCTGCCGCCCTGCTCGTTCGCCGAGGCCGCCCCGACGGCGAGCGCGGCCGCGGCCGGGATCGCCAGGGCAACGCCGGTCCGGCGCCTGGTCATCGTCATGTCTCCTCCTTCGCTCATCGCGCCGCCACCGGCGCGGACGAGCCCGTGACTACCCCGGCGGGTGGGCCGTCCAAGCGACCGGATGTCAGACGGCTGTGACGGCGAGCCGGTCGGCGAGCGCCACGACCGCGCGCACGCCGGGCGCCGCGGCGCCGGCGTCGAGCGGCGCACGCCCGTCGCGGTCGGCCTGGGCGATGACCGGATCGTCGGGCACCACCCACAGGTCGTGGCCCGGGAGCGCCGCCGCGATCAGCTGCAGGTCGTCCTCGTCGCGGACGCGGTTGGCGACGACCACGACCTTCGCGATCTTGCCCTCGGCCACCTCGAGCGCCAGCCGCGCCACGTCGAGCGACTTGGCCGTCGGCTGCACCACCAGCACGACGACGTCGGCGTCGCCCTCGCGCAGCCGCCGGATCGTGCCGACGCCGGCCTCCAAGTCGCCGACGACGACCTGGCGCTCGCGCTCGAGCTCACGCAGCAGCCGCTCGGGGGAGACGCCGCAGCACGGGCAGCCCGGATCCGGGTGCTCGATCCGCGAGGCGACCACGAGCCGCACGCCGTCGGGCGCGTCACGGCCGAAGCGCTCGACGAACCCCTCGGTGGAGCGCTCGTGCTCGGTCTCACCCGTGTCGAGGCCCTGGCGGACGCCCAGCAGCAGGTCGGTCTGCTCGGGCCCCAGCCCGAGCGACACGCCGAGCATCGGGTTCGTGTCGGCGTCCAGCGCGATCACCTGCCGGCCCTGCCGCGCGAGCGCGCGCGCCAGGGTGCCGGACAGCGTGGTCTTGCCGACCCCGCCCTTGCCTGCCACGACGACCTTCACCGCCCGGCCACCGTACTGCCGCGCAGCGTCGCGACCAAGCCGTGCAGCGCCCGCACGGACGCCGCCTCGGCCGCGGCGTCGAGCAGCGCCGCGCCGGCGCGCTCGGCCTCGCGCAGCGCGTCGTCGGCCGGGACGACCGCCGCGGCCCGCAGGCCCATGGCGTCCTGCACGCGCGCGGCGTCGGACGCGTCGGCGGCCTTGTTGACGACGAGCAGGACGTCGACGTCGCCCCGGGCGCCGGCGATGCGCGCGATGCGCCGGGCGGTGAGGATCGACTGCCACGTCGGCTCGACCACGAGCACGAAGCGGTCGGCGTACGGCGCCCAGCCGAGCGCGGTCTGCCGGGTCCCGGCCGAGAGGTCGCCCACGACCGACCAGGTCGCCAGCTCCGGCGTGTCACGGATCCCGTGGACCACCGCGTTGAACGCGCCGGCTGCCGGCAGCGCCGCGGCCGGTCCCTCCCGCCCGCTGCGCCCCACCTGCAGCAGCCGCACGCCCTCCGGTGCGGCGGTCGCGAAGCGCCGCACCGCCTCGAACGTGCCGATGCCGGGACGCAGGCGCCAGCGGCCCTGCTCGTCCTGCTCGGCCGCCGCCTGCAGCGGCGCCTCCTGCGGCACGGCCGCGCCGAGGCTGCGCGTCAGGCCCAGCAGCGGATCGGTGTCGAGCGCCAGCACGTCCTCGCCGTCGCGCGCCAGCAGCCGGGCCACCGTCGCCGCGAGGACCGACTTGCCGGCGCCGCCCTTGCCGGCGAACGCGAGATGGGGGAGGTTGCGCACGGGGCTCAGGGGCGCGGCCGCGGCAGCGCCACGAACTCGCCGTAGCGGCTGAGGAACACGTCGAGCACGTCGCGCGTGGACGCCAGCGACGCCGCGGCGCGGTGCAGCTCCTCCATCCCCGCCCGCGTCAGCTCGTACATGCGCCGGTCGGGCCCGCTCTCCGACGGCTCCCACGACGAGCGCACGCAGCCCTCCTGCTCCAGCGCGCGCAGCGCCCGGTACAGGCCACCCGGGTCGTCGCGCTCGAACCCGAGCGCGCGCAGGCGCTCCAGCAGGTCGTAGCCGTGGGCGGGCTGCTCGCGCAGCAACAGCAGCAGGCAGGGGCGCAGGAACCCCTTGGGCAGCGCCGCGGCCGCGCGCTCAGTGCCGGTGGACGTGTCCACTGCGCTCCTCCAGGCAGGCCGCCGCCGCCTCGGGCGACTGGTGGCACCAGCAGTCCTCGTCGCACTCCCCGTGCGTCGAGCCGGTCAGCTCGGCCATCTCGTCGGCGAAGGTGCGCTTGCCCGCCTCCTCGCCAGCCGCGCTGAGCCGGAAGCCGCCTCCGGCGCGCTCGAGCAGGCCGTCGGCCACGAAGCGCTCGAGGAAGACGGTGAGCGTCGCCGCGGGAACGGCGAGGAACCGGCCCAGCTCGTCGGCCTGCGGCGCGTCGCCCAGGCCCTCCGAGCGCATCCAGTACATCGCCTGCAGGACCTCGTCGCGGACGCGCAGGACCTCAAGCTCGTCCATCGGCCCCCCAGGCGCGCGCGATGGCGCCGATCGCTGCGACGGCCGGCGCGTCGGGCGCGAAGTCCAAGGGCGCCTGCTCGGCGCGCTCGGCGTCCTGCATGCCGGCGTCGAAGGGCACGACGCCGGCGAGCTCGAGCTCGTGGCGCTGCGCGAACAGCCGGACCGCTTCCAGGTCGCGATCGTCGCGGATCTTGTTGGCGATCAGCGCCACGCGCTCGATGCCCAGGTCGCGCGCCAGCGCCGCCATCCGCCGCCCGGTCTCCAGCGACTTGAAGTACGGCTCGACCACGACGAGCATCTCGTCGGCGTAGCGCGCCGTGCCGCGCGTGAGGTGCTCCGGAGACGCCTCCGTGTCGAGGATGCAGACGTCGGCGTCCGTGTCCGGCGCGGCCTCGATGATCGCGCGGACCGTCGCGTGCATCGAGCACAGGCAGCCCGTGTCGGCGTGCTGGGGATGGGCCATCACGAGCAGCTGCACGCCGTCGGGGCCCTGGAGGGCGTGCGACGCGCGCACCTCGTCGAGCGACTGCGTCAGCTCGCCGCCGTTGCCGCGCCGGCGGATCAGGTCGCCGGGCAGCACCGGGACGTCGCTGAGGCGCGCCGCGGGGATGCCGAGCGTGAGCGCCAGGTTCGGGTTGGAGTCCCCGTCGATCGCCAGCACGCGATGACCGTCGCGCGCCAGCAGCCGCGCCAGCGTCCCCGAGATCGACGTCTTGCCGGATCCGCCCTTGCCGGCGATCGCGAGCTTCATCGCGCCGCCACCTTACCCCGGCCGGTCGGTGCGCGCGACATCTACCGCGCGGGGGCGGACGCCCACGTCTGCAGCGTCGCGCGGATGCGCCGCGCCGCCACGTCGACGGCGCCGGCGACCGCGGGCGTCAGGCCCTGGCCGAGGCCGTCGGCGTCGGCGGGCTCGCAGCCGACCAGCAGGACGCGCGGCGGCAGGCAGCCCATGCCCTTGGCCATGGCCAGCACGCGCTCGGGGTCGGCCAGGTGCATGTCGGGCACGTTGGACGGCTCGCCGATCTCCGGCTCGATCTCGAACAGCGTGCCCGGCGGCGCCCCGCGCTGGACCGCGTCGACGACGATCACGCCGGCGCAGCCCTGCAGCAGCTCCTGCAGCAGCGCCACGCCGCCGATGCCGGTCTCCAGCACCTCGACCCCCGGCGGCAGCTCCCCGAGCCGGGCGGCCACGGCGTAGCCGAAGCCATCGTCGCGCCGCAGGACGTTGCCCACGCAGGCGACCAGGAAGCGGCGGGTATGGTCCAAGCGACGGACGGTACCTGGGATGCCCGGCTTCGACGACCTGCTGGATCACCTGGAGTCCCTCCTCGCCGAGCTGGAGGCGGCCGAGGAGCCGATGCGCGGGCGCGTGTTCGAGCTGCTCGACGGCATCGACGCGATGCACCGCCACGCGCTGACGCGGCTCGCCGGCCTGCTGGACGCCGACGAGGTGCAGCGGCTGCGCGACGGCGACCCTGCGGTCGCGTGGCTGCTGGACGCGTACGGCATCGGCGTCGACGAGCAGGCCGTCGCCGAGGCGGCGCTGGACCGCGTGCGCCCGTACCTCCACAGCCATGGCGGTGACGTCACCGTCCTCGCCGTCCACGACGGCGTGGTACGGGTGCGGCTGACCGGGGCGTGCTCGGGCTGCACCGCCTCGACGATCACACTGCAGCGCGGCGTCGAGGAGGCGCTGCGCGACGGGTTCCCCGGCTTCGCGCGCCTGGACGTGGAGCACGACGACGCGCCGGCCCACCCGCCACCCGGCGAGACGCTGTTGCAGATCGAGTCCTACCTGCCGCCGGCCGGCGCGGCCTAGCCCGTTGGCCGCGGAGCTGGAGCACGACCCGGTCGCCGCGCTGCGCGAGCAGGCCGCGCGCTACCGGCCCGACCGCCATCCGCTGCAGCACGCGACCGCGCACTTCCACCTCGGCGGGCTGCTGCTGGAGCGCGGCGCGCTGGCCGACGCCGAGACCTCCTTCACGACGGCCGCGGCGCTGTTCGGGGCGCGCGGCGCCCGGCCCGAACAGGCCAAGGCGCTCAACGGCCTGGGCGCGACCCTGCGCGCCGCCGGCCGGCCGGCGCTGGCCGCCCGCGCCTTCGAGCACGCGGCCGCCGGGCTCGCCGCCGCGGGGCTCGCACTGGAGGAGGGCGCCGCGCGGTTCAACCTCGGCCTCGTCCTGCGCGAGGACGGCCGGGCGCGCGAGGCGGTCGTGGCGCTGCAGCGCGCCGGGGAGCTGCTCGACGCCGGCGCGGTGCCCGCGCAGGCCACCGCCGCCGCCCGCGAGCTCGGCGCGACGTTGCTGCAGCTCGGCGACGCCGACGCGGCCGTCGCGACGCTCGAGCGCGCCGTCGAGCGCGCCGACCGGGCGCGCGACACGCCGGCCCTCGCCGCCGCCGCCAACGCCCTCGGCCTCGCCCATCTCGCGGCCGGCCGCTGCACCGAGGCGGTGCAGGCGCTGCGCATCGCGGCGGCCGCCAGCCCGCGCGGGCGCCGACCCGACGCCTTCGCGATGGCGCAGGCCAACCTGGCGCTGGCCTTCGAGCGCACCGGCGCGCCGGCCCGGGCGCGGCTCGCCGCCCGCCAGGCGCTCGGGGTGGCGGCGCCGCCACCGGCGGTGCGCGACCAGGCGCAGGCCGTGCTCGCGCGGCTCGGCCCGGACGCGGGCGACCTGCGGGTCGCGCTGGAGCAGGCGCCCGAGGACGAACGCGCGCAGCTGGCCCGCGAGGAGCTGGCGCGCACCCTCGACGCGCCGCCGTCCCAGCAGGCCGCCGACCTGCGGGCCTGGCTCGACGCGCACGTCGCCTCGTCCCTGGAGCCGGTCTCGGTGGCCGAGCTCTGGCTCGGCGCGCTGCTCGAGCTGCCGGCCGCGCAGCTCGACGCCCTGGCGCGCGGCGGGGTGGCCGCGGCAGCCGAGCGCGGCGGCGCGGACCGCGAGACGTTCCGCGACGCGGTGACACGCGCCATGGCGCGGTTCCACGTGCCCCAGCTGCTGCGCCTGCAGGACGTCTTCAGCGGCGCCGCCGCCGACGTCGGGGACCCGGGACCGTGGCGGTGAGCGAGGACCTCACGGCCGACGCCCTGGCGCAGGTGCTGGCCGGCCGCCCGGTGCGCAGCTACCCCGCACTGCTGTCCACCGACGCCGACGCCGTGGCCTGGGCGCGGGCCGGCGGGCCGGCGGGCGCCGTCGTCGCCGCGGACTACCAGGCGGCCGCGCGCGGCCGCGGAGGTCTGCCCTGGACCTGCCGGCCGGGGCGCGACCTGGGGTTCTCGCTGCTCCTGCGCCCGCCGATCACGCCGGATGACGAGGGCTGGCTGTACGTCGCCGCGGCCGTGGCCGTGCTCGACGCCCTGGGCAGCGACGCCACCGTCGAGTGGCCCGACCGGATCGTCGCAGGCGGCCGCCACGCGGCGGACGTCGCCGGCCACGCCGGCCTCGGCGCCGGCGGGGTCGCCTGGGCCGTCGTGGACGTCCTCGTGCGCGACGCGCCGGCGCCGCGCGGGCCGCTGCTGGCGCAGATCGCCGACGCCGTCGAGGCGGCGCAGCAGCCGGACGCCGACGTCCTGGCCCGCCTGCGCGAGCGCTGCACGACGCTCGGCCGCGACGTCGTCGCGCACCTCATCCCGACGTGGCCCGACGGCGTGCGCATCAGCGGCACCGCCCGGACCGTGCTCGAGGACGGCGCCCTCGTCGTGCAGGAGGCGTCGGGCAGGCGGATCGCCGTGCGCCCGCAGCACCTGGCGCGCCTCGAGACTGCGCCCGCTTAGCGCGCCGCGGCCAGCTCCGCGCGGACGAGCTCCAGCGCCTGCTCCAGCGCCGCTTCCGCCTCCGGCGTCAGCTCGTCGGAGGGCTCGACGCGCACGGGCTCGACCTCGATGCTGACGGTGCGCGGCGGCAGGGCCCCGAGCGCCGCCGCCACCTCGACGACGAGGTCGACGGTCACGTAGCCGGTCACCGCGTCGCCGATGGCGACCTGCAGCTCCTCGGGCGTGAGCTGCGGCGGCGGCACCTCGCGCCGCTGCACCGTGCCCGGCGCGCGGCCGCGCCGATGCGCCGCGACGAGCACCAGCAGGTCCGGGCGCAGCTCCTCCAGGCGCTGGGCCACCGCCACACCGCCGTAGGACAGCTCCTCGACCACGACGCCCGGGCCGAGGTCCTCCCCGGCCAGCCGCAGGACCGCGCGCCGGCCGAGGTCGAGGTCGCCCTGGAAGAGCTCCGCGACGCCGGCGACGAGGATCACCGGCGCCGCGGCGTCACTCCGCCCCACATGAGCACGTGTTGACCTGGCCGACGACACGCCCGTTGCCGGTCGACGTGTGCGTCGTGCACGGCATGCACGGGTCGAAGGACCGGATCGCGCGCAGCATGTCGATCGACGTGAACTGCGACGGGTCCGAGAAGCGCTCCAGGATCGGCGTGTTCTGCACCGCCTCCTCGTAGGGGCCCGGCTGGCCCCACGGGTCGCGCGGCGAGGCGTTGATCGTGGACGGTGTGTTGATCTGGTAGTTGGTCAGCTTGCCGTTGTCCATGACGAGGTGGTGCGTCAGCCACCCGCGCCCGGCGCCCCAGAAGCCCACCCCGCGCCGCTCGTCCTTGGGGATCGCCTTCTCGAGCTCCTTGTGCGTCAGCGACGCGACGCGCGTCTCGCCGGCGCGCACCAGGTCGTAGGCCTGCAGCAGCGTCGCGAGCCCGACCAGCTGCGAGAAGAGGTAGTGGTAGGCGCGGCCGCGGTTGCGCTCGAACGCGTTCCAGGAGTCGGGGATCCGCCACTCCACCTCCGCGGCCTTCGTGAAGCCCTTGGGCACCGACATCCGGATGCTGCGCCCGGTCGCCTCGAGGAAGTCGTTCTCGGGCTGCTGCTGGGCCATCGCCGTCATGAACAGCCGGTTGTAGGCGCCGGCCTCGACGACGTGGCGGTCCCACCGCGGGGTGCAGGCCCAGGTGTACTTCTCCTTCCAGCTGCGGCCGCCCGGCTTGGGCAGCGTCTGCTTGTTCCACGCGTGGTAGGGCGAGATCGGGTTGCCCAGCGGATCGGTCGTGTAGCGGTCGCCGGCCCACTGCTCGTAGTAGGAGTGCTCGACGAACTCCTCGGTGCCGATGTTGAGATCGGTCAGGCGCGTCGTGACGAGCTCGCCGTCGATGATCGCCCCCGGCGTCGACCACCGCCGCCCGCCCCAGGTGTTGCAGTTCTCGTACGTCGCGTCGTAGGACCACGGGTCGTCCCAGAAGCCGGTGTCGACGAGGTTCAGCGGCCGCGAGCCGACGAGCTTGTAGCGCTCGTCGCACGCGTAGAAGAACTCCGGGATGTCGTCCCACACGGCCACGAGGCGCTGGGCGTAGTCGAAGATCCGGCCCAGCTTCGCCTGGTACTCGTTGAGCACCTGCAGCGTGATGGTGGACGACACGCCGCCCGGCACGATCGCCTGCGGGTGCGGGTACTTGCCGTGCAGCAGGACGAACATCTCGCGCGCCAGCCGCGTGAAGTCCAGGCCCTCGCGGTAGAGCTTGCCGGTCAGCGGATTGAGCGCCGACATCAGCTCCGCCATCGTGCGGAAGCCGTGGTGCTCCTCGCCCGGGCAGCGCCAGGTCTGGGCCTTCTCCCAGATCTCCGGGTTGGTGGCCTTCACGACCACCTCGGAGTAGTCCGGGCCCGCGAGCAGGTAGAGGTGCAGCGGGTTGTCGTAGCCCATCTCGGCCGCCTCGCCGAGGTTGCGCACGACCGTCCCCAGCGGCGGCACCTCGAGGCCCATGGCCATCTCGATGGCGTAGGCCGAGCAGTGCGCATGCACGCCGCCGCACACGCCGCAGGCGCGCGACGAGATGAAGATCGCGTCGCGCGGGTCGCGCCCCTTTAAGATCACCTCGTAGCCGCGAAAGAGGGTCGCGATCGAGTTGGCTTCGAGGAACTTCCTCTCCTGCAGATCCGCCACGGCGTGGAACGAGAGGGCGCCCGCGACGCGTGTCACGGGA
>DASPKC010000476.1:0-4715 GCA_035628295.1 Baekduia sp. | reverse complement strand
CGGGCCCCACGGGCGAAGCGGTACATCGCCTCCAGGGGCATGTCCGTCGAGTAGCCCAGCGACCCGTGCGCCTGCAGCGCCCGGTCGATGACGTCGTGCAGGACCTCGGCGCCGAAGAACTTGATGAGCGAGATGTCGGTGCGCGCCGCCGCCGCGCCCTGCGTGTCCATCTTCCACGCGGCGTGCAGCGTCATCAGCCGCGCCGCCTGCATCTGGGCGGCGCTGTCGGCGATCCAGTTCTGCACCGTCTGCTTGTCGGCCAGCAGGCTGCCGTGGGCGTGGCGCACCAGGCTGCGCTCGCAGAGCATGTCGAACGCGCGCCGCGAAACGCCCAGCCAGCGCATGCAGTGGTGGATGCGCCCGGGGCCGAGCCGGTGCTGGGCGATCAGGAAGCCCTCGCCCTCGCCGCCCAGGCGGGCCTCCACCGGGACCCGCACGTCGCGGTAGACGATCTCGGCGTGGCCGCCGAGCTTGCCGAACTCGTCCTGCGGGTGCTCCATCGTGGCGACGTCGCGCAGGATGTCGACGCCCGGCGTGTCGGCGTCGACGAGGAACATCGTCGCGCGCTGATGCGGCCGCGCGTCCGGGTCGGTCACGGCCATCACGATCAGGAAGTCGGCGATCGACCCGTTGGACGTGAACCACTTGTGGCCGTTGATGACGTACTCGTCGCCGTCGCGCACGGCGCGCGTCTGCAGCTGCGTCGGGTCGCTGCCGGCCGTGTGCGGCTCGGTCATCGAGAACGCCGACTTCAGCTCGCCGGCGAGCAGCGGCTCGAGGTAGCGCTCCTTCTGCTCGGGCGTGCCGGCCAGCGCCAGGACCTCGCTGTTGCCGGAGTCCGGGGCCTGACAGCCGAACGCGTTGGGCGCGAAGGGGCTCGTGCCGAGGATCTCGTGCAGCAGCCCCAGCTTGACCTGGCCGAAGCCCTGGCCGCCCAGCTCGGGCGGCAGGTGCGCGGCCCACATGCCCTGGCGCTTGACCTCCTCCTGCAGCGGCGCGTACGCACGGTCCAGGGCGCCCTGGTCGAGCTCGGCGAAGACCGTCTCGAGCGGCCAGATCTCGCGCTCGACGAAGTCGCGCGCCCAGTCGAGCTTGCGCTGGTAGTCCGGATCGGTGGAGAAGTCCCAGGCCATGGCGCCATCATCGCGCCTGGCGCGGCACGAGCGCGACCGCCCGGGCGCGGGCGGGCAGCCGCACCCGCGCGCCGCGGGGCAGGAGCGCCGTGCGGCCCGAGGCGGTCAGGCGTGCGCCACTGCGCGGGCGCCCGGCCACGACGCGGCGGCCCAAGGGGTCCTTGCACCGGAAGCCGTTGGCGTGCGCGCGGGCCAGCCACAGGCGCCGCACGACGCGCAGCGACGGCAGGTCGCGGACCTCCAGGCGCGTCGGCCCGTCCTCGGTGACGAGCTCCACGGCCCGGCGCGCGCCCGGGCACAGGACCACCGCCCGGGCGATGCCGCGGCCCGCGCCGACGGCGCGCACGCGCCCGCGGGCGTCGAGGCCCAGCAGGCGCGCGGTGCCCAAGCCGCCGGCGACGAGCAGCCGCAGCGGGCCCGCGCGCCGGCTCCGGCGCCACGGCCGTGCCGCGGCGGCCAGCCGGCCTTCCGTCGTGCGGTCGCCGAGGTAGGCGGTGTACGTGTCGCCGTCGCGGTCCAGGAAGACGGCGAAGCGGTCGCCGGGGTCGGCCTCCAGCCCGCAGGTCGCGCCGTCGCGGACGGTGCGGATCTCGATCTCGCGCGCCAGCGGGCCCTTGACCACGCGCTCGACCCGGGCGCGCAGCGTCGTCGGGTCGCCGCTGGAGGTCGTCCCGTCCGGCCCGGGCGGGGTGTCGCGGCGCTCGAGCACGGTCACGACCCCGGCCGCATCGGCCACGGACAGCTGCTCGCGGGGCTCGGGCGCGACGATGGAGCAGGCCTGCGCCGCGCTCGGCGCCGCGAGGACGAGGGCGAGGGCGATCAGGCTGGCGCGCAGGGTCGGCATCGCGCCGAGGCTCGCAGGTGGCGCTTGACGGCGCCACCACCGGGCAGCACCACCCCATGCGGGTCGCTGTCACGGGAGCCACGGGGAACGTCGGGACCGCGCTGCTGCGCGCGCTCGCCCGCGAGGACGAGGTCGCCGAGATCGTCGGCATTGCGCGGCGCATCCCGCGCGGGCCGGCCCCGGCCAAGGTCCAGTGGGCGCAAGCCGACGTGTCGCGCGGCGACCTGGCCGGCGCGCTCGCCGGCGCCAACGCCGTCGTGCACCTGGCCTGGCTGATCCAGCCGTCGCACCACGAGCCGACCATGCGCGCGACGAACGTGGAAGGCAGCCGCCGGGTGTTCGACGCCGCGATCCGCGCGGGGGTCTGCACCGTCGTCTACGCCTCGTCGGTGGGCGCCTACGCCCCGGGGCCGAAGGATCGCGCTGCCGGCGAGGACCACCCGCACACCGGGATCCCGTCGAGCATCTACAGCCGCCACAAGGCCGCCGTCGAGGACCATCTCGACGGCCTGGAGGCCCGCCATCCCGAGGTGCGCTTCGTGCGCCTGCGCCCCGGCCTGATCTTCCAGCGCGCCGCCGCCACCGGCATCCGCCGGCTGTTCGCCGGGCCGCTGCTGCCCTCTCCCCTCGTGCGCCCGTCGCTGCTGCCGGCGCTGCCGCTGCCCCGCGGCCTGGTCCTGCAGGCGGTGCACGCCGACGACGTGGCCGAGGCCTACCGGGCGGCGCTGGTGCGCGGCACGGCCCGCGGGCCGTACAACATCGCCGCCGATCCGGTCCTGGATCCGCCCACGCTGGCGCGCGCGCTCGGCACCCGCGCCGTCCCCGTGCCCAGCGGCGTCCTGCGCGGCGCCGCGGCCCTGACGTGGCGCGCCCGGCTGCAGCCCACCGAGCCCGGCTGGCTGGATCTCGGCCTCGGCGTCCCGGTCATGGACATCTCGCGCGCCCGGCGTGAACTGGGCTGGACGGCGCGCGTGGGCGCCGACGAGGCGCTGTCCGAGCTCGTCGGCGGGATGCGCGCGGGCGCCGGCCACCCCACCCCGCCGCTGGATCCCAGGACGAGCGGGCCGGCGCGCGTGCGCGAGGTCCTCACCGGGGTCGGGCAGACCTCCCGCTGACGGGAGGCGGCCTGTAGCCTCGGGCCGTGCAGCAGCACCTCGATCGCCTGACCGCCGTCGATGCCTCCTTCCTGCACCAGGAAGGGCCGGCGTCGCACATGCACGTCGGCGGCATCGTGATCTGCGAGGGGCCGCCACCGCCCTTCGAGGAGCTGCTGGACCACGTCCGCGGCCGGTTGCACCTGGTCCCGCGCTACCGCCAGCGGCTGGCCACCGCGCCGGCCGGGCGCCCCGTCTGGATCGACGACCCGACGTTCAATCTCGAGTACCACATGCGGCGCACCGCGCTGCCCGCGCCGGGCGACGAGGCCCGGCTCAGGGCCCTGGCCGCGCGCGTGTTCAGCCAGCAGCTCGACCGCTCCAAGCCGCTGTGGGAGCTGTGGGTCGTGGAGGGGCTCGAGGACGACGCGTTCGCGCTGATGTCCAAGACCCACCACGCCATGATCGACGGGGTCAGCGGCGTGGACCTGGCCACCGTGCTGTTCGACCTCAGCCCCGAGCCCGCCGAGGTGCCCCATCCCGACCGGCCGTGGTCCGCGCGGCCGCAGCCGTCGACGACGGCGCTCGTGGCCTCCGGCAGCGCCGGCCTGGCCCGCGCCGGGCTGCGCCTGGCCAGCCAGGCGGCCTCGGCGCTGCTGACGCGCCCGCAGGCGGCGGCCGCGACGGCCCGCGAGGCGCTCGAGGGTCTCGGCGAGGTCGCGTGGGCGGGGCTGAACCCGGCCCCGCCGTCTCCGCTGAACACCGAGATCGGCCCCCACCGGCGCTTCGTCGGCGTCCGCCACGACCTCGCCGACTTCAAGACCGTCAAGAACGCGTTCGGCGGCACCGTCAACGACGTGGTGCTGACGGTCGTCAGCGGCGGGCTGCGCACCTGGCTGCGGTCACGCGGCGTGCGCACCGAGGGCCTGGAGCTGCGCGCGCTCGTGCCGGTCTCGACCCGCGCCGACCACGAGCGCCAGGCGCTCGGTAACCGCATCACCGTCATGCGCGGCCCCCTGCCCGTCTACATCGGCGACCCGGTGGCGCGGCTGCGGGCGGTCAAGGCCGCCATGGACGGGCTGAAGGAGTCCAAGCAGGCCGTCGGCGCGGAGGTCCTCACGGGCGCCCAGCAGTTCGCGCCGCCGACCATCCTGGCCCAGGCGTCGCGGCTGAACTTCTCCACGCGCCTGTTCAACCTGATCGTCACCAACGTCCCGGGCCCGCAGTTCCCGCTGTACGTGCGCGGGCGGCGGATGACCGAGATCTTCCCCGTCGCCTTCCTGCCCAAGGACCACGCGCTGGCCGTGGCGATCATGTCCTACGACGGCCGGATCAACTTCGGCCTGCTCGGGGACTTCGACGCGCTGCCGGACATCGACCTGATCGCCGACGGCATCCGCGAGTCGCTGGCCGAGCTGGTCGGGCTCGCGCGCGACCAGGAGCGCGACGGCGCTAGCGCCGCGCGATCCGCACGACCACGTCGGCGCGCCCCGGCATAGCCTCGCGGTTGCCGCGCCGGTCGATGGCGATGGTCACGAACCGGTAGCTCGAGCCCCGGCGGCCGGTGAGCGTGCGCTGGTTGGCGCGCGTGGACAGGACGCGTCGCCACGCCCGGCCGTTGGCCGAGCGCCACAGCTCGTAGCG
>DASPKC010000475.1:0-7305 GCA_035628295.1 Baekduia sp. | reverse complement strand
CGACGCTTCGGACGCCCAGATCGCCGAGGTCTTCCTGCACCACCGGGTCCTGATCGTCCCGGTGACCGAGGGCGGCCAGGTCCGTGGCGTCGTCCGCCGCTCGGCGTTCTTCAAGGCGCTGGCCGGCCGCCTGCTGGACGTCGCCTCCTAGAGCAGGACGATCCGCAACGCGCCCCCGCGCGCCGAACTTCGAGCAACTACCGGTCCGATCGCCTCGCGCGGACTGTCACAAAGTTGTTACAAGCTTCCGTCGTCCACTATCCTGCGCGACGCCGCCGTCGCAGGGCCTCTGTCCCCGGTCCTCCGACGCCTCCGCCCGCGCCGGTCGCGGGCGTTCGCGCGCTGTAGCCCGGTCCGTCCCTGCCATGCCCCACATCGAGCGCCCTGACGAAGAGCCGACCCCGCCGCGCCATCGGCGGTCCCGCGCCTGCGCGGTCCCGGCCCGCCGTCGCCGCGCCGTCGCCGTCGCCGTGCGCGCCGGCCGCCGGCCGCGGGCCCGGCGCCACCGGGGGGCCCCCGGGTGCCCGTGGCGGTGACCGCCACCGATCCGCTCTGGGCCGTCCGGTGGCTCGACGTCCTGCTCGTCGTCCTCGCCGCGCCGTTCGTGGTCATCGCGGGGCTGCCCGTCCTGGGCTACGCCGTGGGCGCCGTGCTGTGGACGCTGCAGCGCGTCGCGGCGGAGGTCATCGACCGCCGCGCGCGTGCCCAGAGCGACCTGCGGACCACGGTCGGCCTCCAGGTCGCGGGCATCATCGGACGCGGTTGGCTCGTTGCCCTTACGATCCTGGCCGTCGGGCTCGCGGGCAACCGCGATGACGGGGCCACCGCGGCGATCGTCGTCCTCGCCGCCTTCTCCGTCCACCTCGGCATGACCCTCGTCCTCAAGTCCTTCGACAGCAGAGGCTCCACCACCGCATGAGCAGCACCCGCAGCAGAGTCTTCCTCGGCCTGGGCCTCTACTTCGCCCTGGTCGTCGCGTTCGTCCTGATCTTCGGCTCGAGCGGTGAGAACGAGGCCTTCCAGCCCCAGAACGAGTTCAAGCTCGACGACTGGATCGATCTCGGGATCTTCTCGATCAACAAGGCCGTCCTCTACATCGTCGCCGCGGGTGCGCTGACCGTCGGCACGATGGTCTACATCGCCAACCGCATGGCGGCCAAGCCGAACCGGGTCCAGACGCTGGTGGAGCTGACCTTCGCGCTCATGCGCGACAACATCACCAACGGCAACATGGGCGACCCGAAGATGGCCCGGAAGTGGTTCCCGTTCATCGCGACCATCTTCCTGTTCATCTGGTTCTCCAACATGATCGGCTACCTCCCGCTGCCGACCAACACGGAGCACAAGATCGACATCTTCGGCGCGCAGGTCCCCGCGTTCGCGCTGTACGCGGCGACCGCCAACCTGAGCGTCCCGCTCGTGCTCGCGCTGATCGTCTGGCTGGCCTACAACATCGAGGGCGTCCGGGCCAAGGGCTTCATCGGCTACATGAAGTCGCTCGTCCCGGCCGGCGTGCACGGGCCGATGGCCGGGTTCATCTTCGTGCTCGAGTTCTTCTCGAACATCATGCGGCTGCTCTCGCTCTCCGTGCGTCTCTTCGCCAACATCCTGGCGGGCCACCTGATCATCCTCTTCATGGGCGGCGCGCTGGCCGTGCTGCTCGGGAGCGCGGCGATCGGCATCCTCACCTTCCCGATGGGCGTCGTCCTCTTCGTCTTCGAAGTGGGCCTGGTCGCCACCCTGCAGGCGTTCATCTTCGCCACCTTGACTGCCATCTACCTCGGCGGCGCGGTCGCCGAGTCCCACTAAGGAGCCACTCCCCTCATGGACCTCTCCGTCATCACGACCATCGCCCAGGCGGGCGCCGAGCTCGAGACCGCGGGCGGCGACGCCGGCAAGGCGATCGCGCTGGGCATCGGCGGCGGCCTCGGTGCTGCGGGCGCCGGCGTCGGCATCGGCTACATCTTCGGCAAGGTCATCGAGTCCGTGACCCGTCAGCCGGAGATGCGCGACGAGATCACCGGCATCCAGTGGCTGGGCTTCGCCCTCACCGAGGCCTGCGTGTTCTACGGCCTCGTCGCGGGCCTGCTGGCCTTCTTCCTCTAGGCCGCCGGCATGCTGAACGCCATCACCGTCCTCGCGGCGGAGACCGCGGGGGCCGAGGAGGAGGGCGGCAGCTTCCTGGTCGAGCCCGGCGTCGGGCTCATGCTCTGGACGCTGCTGGTCTTCGTCGTGGCCATGGCGCTCCTGCGCAAGCTCGCGTTCCCGAAGATCGTCGAGGCGCTGGACAAGCGCCAGCGTGCGATCGAGGAGTCCATCGACGCCGCGGAGCGGACCAAGCAGGAGAGCGCCGCGCTGCTCGACGAGTACCGGGAGCGCCTGAAGGAGGCGCGCGTGCAGGCCGAGGAGATCGTCGCCCGCGCGCGCCGCGCCGGTGAGGAGCACCAGCGCGAGAGCCAGGAGAAGGCCAAGGTGCAGCGGGAGGAGCTGCTCGAGCAGACCCGCCGCGACATCGAGGCCGAGACCCGGCGCGCCATCCAGGAGATCCGCCGCGAGGTGGCCGACCTGACCGTGGCCGCCACCGAGAAGGTCACGCGCAAGACGCTGACCACGGACGACCAGCGCCGGCTCGTCGACGAGGCGCTGGCCGACCTCGACTTCTCGGCGCTGAGCAAGAACTAAGAGGGACCCGATGGAAGAGATCGCCCAGGTCTACGCCCGCTCGCTGTTCCAGGTCGCCCAGGAGCAGGGCAAGCTGGACGCCGTGCGCGACCAGCTCGCCCAGGTCTCCGAGGCGCTGGACCGGCACCGGGAGCTGTCCGTCTTCTTCTTCTCGCCGTACTTCTCGACCGAGGAGAAGAAGGACGGGCTGCGCCGGGCGGTCGAGGACGGCGACCCGGTCGTCGTGAACTTCCTCGAGCTGCTCGTCGAGAAGCACCGGATGCCCGCCATCCACCGCATCCGGCGGGCCTTCGACAAGCTGTGGGAGCAGGAGAACAAGCTCCTCCCGGTCCAGATCACGAGCGCCATCGAGCTCGACGAGGCGACGGTGCGGTCGATCGGCGACCGCATCGGCCAGCAGACCGGCCGGCGGGTGGAGCTGACCACGACCGTCGACGAGAGCGTCCTGGGCGGGCTGGTGCTGCAGGTGGGCAACCAGATCCTCGACGCCTCCATCCGCAACCGCCTCGACAACCTCCGCCGCAGCGTGGCCAAGTCCGCGTAGCGCGCCCGGCCACGACCACTTCAAGGAACGCACTTCTGATGCAGATCAAGCCCGACGAGATCACCTCCATCCTCAAGCAGCGCATCGAGGGCCTCGACCAGGGGCAGGCCGAGCTGACCGAGGTCGGCACCGTCCTCTCCGTCGCCGACGGCATCGCGCGCATCCACGGCCTCGAGAACGCCATGTCGTTCGAGACCCTCGAGCTCCCGCACGACGTGACCGGCCTCGCGCTGAACCTCGAGTCCGACAACGTCGGCGCCGTGCTGTTCGGCCCGTGGGAGAAGATCGTCGAGGGCGACACGGTCAAGCGCACCGGCCGCCTGCTCGAGATCCCGGTCGGCGAGCAGATGCTCGGCCGCATCGTCTCGCCGCTCGGCGTTCCGCTCGACGGCAAGGGCGACATCGCCGCCACCGAGACCCGCCCGGCCGAGTTCAAGGCGCCCGGCGTCGTCCAGCGCCAGCCGGTCAAGGAGCCCATGCAGACCGGGCTCAAGGCGATCGACTCGATGATCCCGATCGGCCGCGGGCAGCGCGAGCTCGTCATCGGCGACCGCCAGACGGGCAAGACGGCCATCTGCGTCGACACGATCATCAACAACAAGGACTCCGACCTCGTCTTCGTCTACGTGGCCATCGGCCAGCGGATGAGCACGGTCGTCGGCCTGGCCGAGACGCTGGCCGAGAACGGCGCGCTGGAGAAGACGATCATCGTCGCCGCCCCGGCCGACGAGGCCGCGCCGATCAAGTTCCTCGCCCCGTACGCCGGCGCCGCGATGGCCGAGTACTTCCTCTACAAGGGCGGGCACGCGGTCGCCTTCTACGACGACCTGACCAAGCACGCCTACGCCTACCGGCAGATGTCGCTGCTGCTGCGCCGCCCGCCCGGCCGCGAGGCGTACCCCGGCGACGTCTTCTACCTCCACAGCCGCCTGCTGGAGCGCTCCGTCAAGCTCAACGACGAGCTCGGCGGCGGGTCGATGACCGCGCTGCCGCTCATCGAGACGCAGGCCGGCGACGTGTCGGCCTACATCCCGACGAACGTCATCTCGATCACCGACGGGCAGATCTTCCTCGAGCCCAAGCTGTTCAACTCGGGCGTGCGCCCGGCCATCAACGTGGGCATCTCGGTGTCGCGCGTGGGCGGCTCGGCGCAGATCAGCCCGATGAAGAAGGTCGCGGGGCGCCTGCGCCTGGAGCTCTCGCAGTACCGCGAGCTCGAGGCCTTCGCGCAGTTCGGCTCCGACCTCGACGCCGACACCCAGCGCACGCTGGCCCGTGGCGAGCGCCTGGTCAAGACGCTCAACCAGAACGAGCGCTCGCCGCTGGCCGTCGAGGACCAGGTCATCCAGGTCTACGCCGCCACCAACGGCTACCTCGACCGCGTCAACGCCGACCGCGTCGAGGAGTTCCTCGAGGGCCTGACGCAGCGCGCGCACTCCGAGGGCCACGACCTGCTCGGCAAGATCAAGGGCGGCGACTGGTCGGACGGCACGCAGGACGCCGTCAAGAAGCTCGTCTCCGACTTCGCCGACGACTTCGGCTACGACCTCGACGAGGAGGGCCTGCCGATGGAGGCCGGCGAGTCCGAGCGCGTGACGCACCGCGACTCCGGTGACGGGGCCCCGCAGGTCGACGACACGGCCGAGCAGGAGCAGGCCGCCGCGGGCGCGGCGGCCTAGCCGGGAGACGCGTGTCCCAGCGCGACATCAAGGGCCGCATCTCGTCGGTCCAGAACATCCGCAAGATCACGCGGGCCATGGAGATGGTCGCCGCGGCGCGCCTGCGCCGGGCCGAGCAGCGCATCGAGGCGCTGCGGCCCTACGCGGGCGCGATCCGGCGCATGACCCGCCAGGCGGCCGAGGCCGCGGGGACGGGGGAGCTCAACAACCTCCCGATCCTGCGCGAGCGCGAGACCGAGCAGCGCGTCGCCCTGCTGATGGTCACCGCCGACCGCGGCCTGGCGGGCGCCTTCAACTCGCAGATCATCCGCGCGGGCATCCGGGCCGCCGACGAGTACCTCGCCGGCGGCAAGGAGGTCGAGTACTACGCGACCGGCCGGCGCGGGGACTCGTCGCTGACCTTCCGCAACCGGACGCCGAAGGCCTCCTGGACCGGGTTCACCGACCGGCCCGCGTACGCCAACGCCCGCGAGGTCGCGGAGCGGCTGATGGCCGCCTACGTGGACGGCGAGGTCGACCGCGTGGAGATCCTCTACAACGGCTACGTCTCGCCGCTGGTGCAGGAGGTGCGTCGCGAGACGCTGCTGCCCCTGCAGCAGGCCACGATCCTCGAGGGGACCGAGGCCGACGACGAGGGCGCCGAAGGCCCGAGCGGGCACCACGCGCTCGTCGAGTACGAGCCCGACCCGGTGGACATCCTGCAGCGCCTCGTCCCGGACTACGTGGAGATCTCGATCTTCCGGGCGATGCTGGAGTCCACCGCCTCCGAGCACGGCGCGCGCATGACCGCGATGCGCAGCGCCTCGGAGAACGCCGGCGACGTCATCACGGACCTCACGCTCGCGATGAACCGTGCCCGCCAGGCGGAGATCACGCAGGAGATCATGGAAGTCGTCGGCGGCGCCGAGGCGCTGTCCTAGAGAGGAACTGAATATGGCTGCCACCACTGCCACCATCGCCACCGAGTCCACGTCCTCGAACACCGGCCGGATCGAGGAGATCCAGGGCGTCGTCGTCGAGGCCGCCTTCCCCGAGAAGCTGCCGGAGATCTACAACGCGCTCGAGGTCGACCGCGGCGAGGGCGTCGACCGCCTCGTGCTCGAGGTGCAGCAGCACCTCGGCGACGACCGCGTCCGCTGCGTCGCCATGGACTCCACCGACGGCCTCGCCCGCGGGCAGCAGGTCGTCGACACCGGCGGCCCGATCACCGTGCCCGTCGGCAACATCACCCTGGGCCGCATCTTCAACGTCCTGGGCGACGTCATCGACGAGGCGGGCCCCGTCGACGTGCAGGAGCGCTGGCCGATCCACCGGTCCGCCCCCTCCGTCGAGAACCTGACCCCGACGACCGAGATGTTCGAGACGGGCATCAAGGTCATCGACCTCCTCGCGCCCTACGCCAAGGGCGGCAAGGTCGGCCTGTTCGGCGGCGCCGGCGTCGGCAAGACGGTGCTCATCCAGGAGCTCATCCACAACCTGGCCAAGGAGCACGGCGGCCTGTCGGCGTTCTGCGGCGTGGGCGAGCGCTCCCGCGAGGGCAACGACCTCTGGCTCGAGATGACCGAGTCGGGCGTCATCGACAAGACGATGCTCGTCTTCGGCCAGATGAACGAGCCGCCCGGCGCACGCATGCGGGTCGCGCTGTCCGGCCTGACCATGGCGGAGTACTTCCGCGAGCAGGGCGGCCAGGACGTGCTGCTGTTCATCGACAACATCTTCCGCTTCGTCCAGGCGGGCTCCGAGGTCTCGGCGCTCCTGGGCCGCATGCCGTCGCAGGTGGGCTACCAGCCGACGCTCGAGTCGGAGATGGGCCAGTTGCAGGAGCGGATCACGTCGACCCGCCAGGGCTCGGTCACGTCGGTGCAGGCCATCTACGTGCCGGCCGACGACCTCACCGACCCGGCCCCGGCGTCGGTGTTCGCCCACCTCAACGCGACGACCGTGCTCTCGCGCGGCATCTCGGAGAAGGGCATCTACCCGGCCGTCGACCCGCTCGACTCGACCTCGACGATCCTCAAGCCGGACATCCTCGGCCAGGAGCACTACGAGGTCGCCAACGCCGTGAAGGGCGTGCTGCAGCGCTACAAGGAGCTGCAGGACATCATCGCCATCCTCGGCATCGACGAGCTCTCCGACGAGGACAAGGTCGCGGTCGGCCGCGCCCGGCGCATCGAGCGCTTCCTGTCGCAGCCGTTCAACGTGGCCGAGCCGTTCACGGGCAAGCCGGGCAACTTCACGAAGCTGGAGGACACGATCCGCAGCTTCGAGGAGCTGTGCGACGGCAAGTGGGACCACCTGCCCGAGAGCGCGTTCATGTACGTCGGGCCGATCGAGGAAGCCGCCGCGGCCTACGAGGAGGCGATGAAGAAGGCGGGCGGGAAGTAACGGGGTCGTGAGGTT
>DASPKC010000474.1:0-7541 GCA_035628295.1 Baekduia sp. | reverse complement strand
CCTCGGCCGTGTTGCAGCCGCGCTCTTCCGCTGAGCTAACCGCCTCCTGCGGTGCTTCTACCCGGTGCGCCGCTCCGCGATCACCGCTAGGTACCCGAGACAGCCGAGCACCGCGAGCGCCGTACCGGCCTGCAGCAGCGTGCCGATCTGGAAACCACCCAGCCAGAACGCTCCGGCCAGGCGCGCCAATGCGGCGCCGGCGATCATGACCCCGCCGACGATCCCCGCCAGCCGCGCAAACCAGATGAGAAGCGAATTCACCCGCGGCACTGTATGCGGTCATAGGGCGGCGCGCACGGTTAGTACCTAATGGCTATGTAAGCCAAAGCGACGCCCTGCTAACTTGGTCGCGCTTCCGGTTGGCCTTGCAGCATCTCAAAAAGAACGCCGAGCTCGATCCCGTCACGGTCGCCGCGTTCGCATCGCCGCCGAAGCACTCAAGAAGCTGAAACGGTTCAGGGGGGCGGTTGAGCAGGACTTCGCTTGCAGTCGATACGGAACGCTTGGATGCAGGCGCGCTGCCGCGAGCACGAGCGCGGTGCCCAGCCGTCCCCTCACGCGGCGACCGTACCAGCGCGTCCGCCCGGCGTGGAACGGCACGGATCTGTGACCGGGATCACACCCGCCGCGGCCCACGGTGCAGGATGGTCGGTCCATGACGCCGTCGCTGCCCCCGGGACCGCGGTGGCCGGCCGCGATGCAGACCGCGGCGTGGTGGAGCCGCCCGCTGCCGTTCTTCCTGCGCGGGCGCGCGCGCTTCGGTGCCCGGTGGACCACGCGGCTCGTCGGCATGCCGCCGTTCGTGGTCATCAGCGACCCCGACCAGATCCGCAAGGCGCTCACCGCCCCGCCGGAGGTGCTGCACCCGGGGGAGGGCGCGAAGATCCTCGAGCCGGTCGTCGGGCCCAACTCGGTGATCCTGCTCGACGAGGGCGCGCACCTCGAGCAGCGCCGGTTGATGCTGCCCCCGTTCAAGGGCCAGCGCATGGCGGCCCTGACCGGGATGGTCGAGGCGATCGTCGCCGACGAGGTCGCCTCCTGGCCGCGCGGCGAGCGCATCCCGCTGCACCCGCGGCTGCAGCGCCTGACCCTCGAGATCATCCTGCGCGCGGTGTTCGGGCTGGACCCGGGGCCGCGGATGGACCGGCTGCGCGTCCTGCTCGAACAGCTCATCGCCCTCGCCTCGGGCCCGCTCGGCATGCTGCCGCCGCTGCAGCGCGACCTCGGCCCGGCCAGCCCGGGCGGGCGCTTCGCGCGGATCTCCGCGGAGATCGACGGCCTGCTCGAGGACCTCGTCGCCGAACGGCGGGCCGAGGAGGAGCGCGGCCGCGAGGACATCATGACGATGCTCCTGGTGGCCACCCACGAGGACGGGTCGCCGATGAGCTTCGCCGAGATTCGCGACGAGCTCGTGACCGCGCTGGTCGCCGGCCACGAGACGACGGCCTCGCAGCTCGCGTGGACCTTCGCGCTGCTGGCTCGCCACCCGGAGGTCCTTGGTCGGCTGACCGCCGAGCTCGACGCCGGCGACGGCGTCTACCTCGACGCGGTCCTGCACGAGGCACTGCGGATCCGCCCGGTGCTGCTCGACGCCGAGCCGCGCCTGACGAAGGAGCCGTACGAGCTCGGCGGCTGGACCTACCCCGCGGGCGTCGTGCTCGACCTCAACGCCCTCCTGGTCCACCACGACCCCGCGATCTACCCGCAGCCCTGGCGCTTCCGGCCCGAGCGCTTCCTCGAGCGCCCGCCGGAGACCTACACCTTCCTGCCGTTCGGGGGCGGTCGGCGGCGCTGCCTCGGCGCGAGCTTCGCGATGCTCGAGATGCGCGTCGTCCTGCGCGAGCTCCTGCGCGACACCACGCTGGAGCACGACCGCACGCCGCTGGAGCGCGCCCGGCGGCGGTCGATCACCATCAGCCCGGCCGGCGGCGCGGGCGTCACCCTGCGGCCGCGGGCGGCGGCGCCCGCCACCCCGCGGGTGCCGGTCGCCGTCGCGGGCTGACGGTCACGCGGCGGCGGCCAGCGCGGCGTCCCGCGTCGCGTGGACGGTGAGCACGCCGCTGGGGTCCGACAGCTCGAGCGCGCGGCGGGTCGGCGCCTCGGCGTCCAGCACGAGGGCGAAGGCCTGACGGCGCTGCTGCAGGTCGCGGTGCAAGGTGAAGAGGACCTGCACGGCGCTCGAGTCGAGGAATCCGGCGCCGTCGAGATCGAGCACGAGCGCGCGGGGGCCGTTGGGCATCGCCGCGCGCAGCGCCCGGTCGAACTCGGGCAGGTTCGCCAGGTCCAGGTCGCCGCGCAGCGCGATGACGATGACCGACCCGAGATCTTCGACGTCCAGCGTCGGCAACGGCGTCACCCGACGGGCATCCGGTGCTTGACCATCCGGACGGTGGAGCCCGACGATCCGCGGTCGACCCGGACCTCGTCCATGATCCCGCGCATGACGTGGCCGCCCCGGCCGCCGTCGTCCTCGCGGGCCGAGCGCCACGAGCCGCGGTCGCCGATCACGACGCGCACGCCGTCGTCGCCGGCCTCGAGGTGCACGTGCAGCGGTCCACCCTGCAGGCCGTAGGCATGCTCGACCACGTTCGTGGCCGCCTCGTGGCAGGCCAGGAGCACCTCGTAGGCCTCGGTGGCGTCGAGGCCGTTGGCCGGCAGCCAGCGGCGCAGCGCCCGCCGCAGGACGGCCAGGCTCGCAGGGTCCGCAGCGAGCTCCAGGTCCAGCTGCGGGCCGGGCGCCTCGACGCGCGCGACCAGCAGGGCGACGTCGTCCTCGAAGGGGCGGTCGGTGCGCTCGGCACGCACGAGACGGGCGCCGAGGTCCGCCGGCTCCAGCCCGACGAGCGCGGCTGCGCGCTCGCGCAGCCGCCGCTGGCCGTCGGCCAGCGACTCGCCCCGGCGCTCGATGAGCCCATCGGTGTAGAGGACGATGGTGCTGCCCGGGATCAGCGGCACGTGCACGGCCCGGTAGGACGCCAGGCCGAGGACCCCGAGCGGCGGTCCGGCCGCGCGGTCGAGCTCGGCCACGCCGGCGCCGGGCCCGAGCAGCAGCCCGGGCGGGTGGCCGGCGATGGCGTAGTCGGCGCTCAGGCCGTCGGCGGCGAGGAGCACGCACTGGCAGGTGACCATCGCCGGGCGGTCGCCGCCGAGCGCCAGCGCGTTGAGGTGGCCGAGCAGCGCGTCGGGCCTCGGGTCGTGCAGGACGCCGCTGCGCAGGGCCGCCCGCAGCTGCCCCATCGTCGCGGCGGCCTCCAGGCCGTGGCCGGCGACGTCGCCGACGACGAGCATCAGGCGCCCGTCGTCGAGCGGGATGGCGTCGTAGAAGTCGCCGCCGATCTCCAGGCTCTCCTGGGCCGGCTCGTAGCACCCGGCCACCGTGGTGAACGGATCGTCGGCGAGCACCGCGGGGAGCATGCTGCGCTGCAGCGTCTCGGTGATGCGGTGCTCCTGGTCGAGCAGGCGCTGCAGGCCGTCGGCGTGCTCGGCCGCGCGCGTGGCCTCGGCGCTGCGCATCGCGCCGAGCTCCAGGTTCGCGCGCACGCGGGCGAGCAGCTCGCGCGCGCTGAACGGCTTGACGACGTAGTCGTCGGCGCCGGCGTCCAGTCCCTCGACCGAGGCCTCCTCTCCCGCGCGCGCGGAGAGCAGGACCACCGGGACGTGCGCGGTCGCCGGGTTCTCGCGCAGGCAGCGCAGGAGGCCGAAGCCGTCGAGGCGCGGCATCATCACGTCGCTCAACACGAGGTCGGCGCCGCCGTCGCGCAGGAGGTCGAGCGCCTCGCGTCCGTCCGCCGCCAGCACCACCTCGTAGGACGGCGACAGCAGGCGGCGCAGGTAGTCGCGCATGTCGGCGTTGTCGTCGGCGACCAGGACGCGCGCGGCGGTGCCGCGGCCCTCCGCCGCGCCGCCGTCGGCGGGCGCGTCGCTCCAGCGCAGCGCCTCGGCGACGTAGGCCTGCGCGCGGCCCGACGGCGCCTCGAGCGCAGCGGCCGGCGCGTCCGGCGCCAGCGGCAGGCGCACGGTGAACGTGGTCCCCTGGTCCTCGGTGCTGTCGACCGAGATCGCGCCGCCCTGCAGCTCGACGAGCTCGCGCACCAGGGCGAGGCCGATGCCGCTGCCCTCGTACGTGCGCGACCGGGCGCCCTGCACGCGGTGGAAGCGCTCGAAGAGCCGCTCGCGGTCGGCGGCGTCGATGCCGACCCCCGTGTCGGAGACCTCGATCACCGCCGCGCCGCCCTCGGTGCGCACCCGCACGGCGACCGACCCTTCGAAGGTGAACTTCAGGGCGTTGGACAGCAGGTTCAGCAGGATCTGCTCGACCTGCTCGGCGTCGACGAGCGCCAGCGTCGGCTCGGACGGGCAGTCGACCTCGAGCGCCAGCCCGGCCTTCTCGACCGCCGAGCGGAACGCGCCGGCCACGTCGGTGCACAACACGTGCAGGTCCACCGCCTGGCGCTGGGCCTCGATGCGGCCGGCCTGCAGACGCGAGAAGTCCAGGAGGCCGTTGACGTGGCGCAGGAGCCGCAGAGCGTTGCGGTGGACCATGTCGAGGTCGACCGGCTGGCCGGCGAGGCCGTCCTCGAGCGGGCCGAGCATCAGCGTCAGCGGCGTGCGCAGCTCGTGCGAGACGTTGGAGAAGAACTCCGTCTTGGCCCGGTCGAGCTCGGCGAGCGCACGGGCCCGCTCGCGCTCCTCCTCCAGCGCCGCGGCGTCGGCGACGGCCGACCCGATGGCCGCGGCCACCAGCTCGCAGAACTGGTGGAGCTCCGCGTCGAGCGGGCGGTGGCGGCCGAGGCCGCAGCACAGCGCCAGCGTGGCCGACCCCGCCTCGGCCGGGAGGACGAGGGCCTTGGCGGGCGCCGGGCGGTCGCCGGGCAGGACCAGCTCGGGCAGGACGTCGACGACCTCCGGGGCGCGCCGGCGCAGGACCTCCTGGACGGGCACCGCGGTGCGCACGCGCGGGACGTCGGCGCTGCGCAGGCCTGCGTGGGCGAGCACCGCCCCGTCCTCGTCGAACAGGACGGCGAAGGGGAGGTCGCCGGGGTTGCACTCCAGCGCGCCGACGGCGCGAGTGGCGGCGTCGATGACGTGCTGCACGCCGCGCGTGCGGGCCGCGATCTCGCTGAGCGTGGTGAGCCGGCGCGCGCCCAGCACCCGCCCGGTGGTCTCCGACACCACGCCGAGCAGCCCGGCGACAGCACCCGACTCGCTCTGCACGGGGCTGTAGGCGAAGTCGAAGAAGTTCTCCTCGGGCGCCCCCGCGCGCTTCTCCAGGTGCAGCAGCTGGTCCTCGGACCAGGTCGCCTCGCCGTGCTCGATCACCCGGCGCGCGAGCGGCCCGATGATGTCCCAGATCTCCGACCACACCTCCGGCGCCGGCCGGCCGAGCGCGCCGGGGTGCTTGTCGCCCAGGACGGGGATGTAGGCGTCGTTGTAGATGTTGACCATCTGCGGCCCCCACCAGAGGAACATCGGGTAGCGCGAGGCCAGGCACGTGCTGACCGCCGTCCGCAGCGACTGCGGCCACGCGGCCGCGTCGCCCAGCGGGCTCGCCGACCAGTCCTTGGCCCGCATCAGGCCACCGAGCTCGCCGCCGCCGGCGAGGAAGGACGCCCGTTCGCTCACGGCCGGTTCGGTACCCCGCCACCGCATGTCCGAACCGGGACATGGCGCCGCGGTCAGGCCGTGCGGATGACGCGGCCGTCGGCGTGGGAGACCGTGAACTGCGCGAGCGTCTCGACTGGCGCGTCGGCCCGGCGGACGGACGTCGGAGAGCGGAACATGGCGCGCAGCTCGCCGCCCGTGAGCTCGAGGACGCCATAGCCGCGGCGGCTGAGCTGCGCGTAGCGCAGGTGCGGGCTGTTGGCCGCGACGGCGCCGGCTTCGGCGGCCGGCGTCAGGCCGCCGAACTCGCGCTCCAGGCCGGCGGACGTGATCGACCCGCCGACGAACTCGGTGGCCGCGGGCCGCCCGCCGGTCGAGCGGCCTTCGGGGTGCACCTCGCCGGCGAAGAACGTGTGGATGTCGCCGGTGACGACCGTGACGCCACGGATGTCCTGGCGCACCACGTGGCCGAAGACGTCGGCACGGTCGCCGGGGTAGCCGTCCCACTGGTCCGGATTCAGCGGGACGCCGGGCGCCGACTCGAGCGCCATCGCCATGACCTGGTTGGCCAGGACCTTCCACCGCGAGGTGGACGCCGACAGCGCCTGCTTCAGCCACGTGCGCTGGGCGGTCCCGAGGAGCGTGCGGGAGCGGTCGTCCGTGCCCTCGCACGGCACGATCTCCTGGTCGCAGGACTGGTCGTCGCGGTACTGGCGGGTGTCGAGCAGCAGGACGTCGGCCATGCCGCCGAGCCGGATGCGCCGGTAGGAGCGGTGGCGCTCCTGCGGGATGGTCGTGCGCGGGCCGTACTCGAAGAAGGCGGTGTAGCCGTTGCGCCGCCTGGAGGCGAAGTCGACGCGGCGCCGGCCGTCGGCGAGCGTCCCCTTCGCGGTGCCCGCGTAGTTGTTCTCGGCTTCGTGGTCGTCCCAGATGCCGGCGAACGCCGCGGACGCGTGCATCGCGCGCAAGTGGGGGTCGCTCAGGTACAGGCGGTACTTGGCGCGGTAGTCGTCGAGCGTCTGGGCCTGGCCGTCGCCGATCGTGTCGACCCGCCCGATGGCCGCGTCGCGCCCGCCGCCCTCGTAGATGTAGTCGCCGAGGCAGAGGACGAGGTCGAGATCGGGCTCGGCGGCGAGGCCGCGGTGGGCGCTGTAGAGGCCCGCCGTCCAGTTCTGGCATGAGAAGAAGCCGATGCGCAGCGTCTCGCGGGAGCTGGCGGGACGCGCGGTGGTGAAGCGGCCGACGGGCGACGAGCCGGTCCGCGTGGCGAAGCGGTACCAGTAGCGCTCGCCCGGGCGCAGGACGCGACTGGAGCGCACGGTGGCCCGCGCGGTGAAGTCGCGGAGGGCGGTGGCAGCCACGCGCTGGTGGTGCACGAGGCGCGAGAAGCCCTCGTCGGCCGCGATCTCGAGCGTGAGCGTCCCGGGGCGGGCGGCGTCGGCGACGTGCGTCCACACGGTGATCGCGTGCTCGCCGGGGATGCCGGCCATCACCCCGCAGTCGAACGTGCCGTCGCGCAGGGGTCGCAGGCGGCGGCGCGACGCGGCGGCGACGCCGGGCGGCAGGACGAGGGGGACGGCTGCGGTCGCGGCTCCGGCGAGCAGCGATCGGCGCGTGACGGCGGGCTCCCACACGGGCGGGATCGTAGGGCCGCCGGGCTCTCCGGCGGTGCACTTCCGGTGAACGCCTACGCGGGCTCGCCGCGCACCTGGACCAGGCGGGCGAGGGTGACGAACGCGAGCCCGCCGGCGAGGTTGCCCGCGATCGCCACCGGCAGGTTCTGCGCGATGTCCGTCCAGGTTGCCTTGTCCGGCGTGTCGGCCAGCACGCCGAAGCTCATCTCGCCGAAGCTCACCACCGCGTGGTTGAGGCTCGGTGCCGCGAGCAGGAACCCGATGACGAGGCCGAGCAGGATGCGGCCGACATCGAGCTCCACGGCG
>DASPKC010000473.1:0-10310 GCA_035628295.1 Baekduia sp. | reverse complement strand
CGGGCAGCGCAGCTCGCCGAGCCGCGCGCCGGCACGCTCGAGCGCCTCCGGCGGCGAGGAGCGGTACAGGCGCAGGATCGCCCGCTCCGTGCCGAGGTCCCAGCCCTCCTGGACGATCTCCTGCCACTCCGGCGGCATCGGGCCGCGGCGGCGGTTGGCATGGCGCGAGAGCTGGCGCAGCGTCCACGGCGTCGAAGCGCCCATCACCAGTTCGCCGACGAGCGGGGTGCGCCACAGCCGCGCCAGCCGGTGCCACCGGTAACCGGGCAGCAGCGGGGCGCCGTCGGCGAGCACCAGGCGCTCGACGGCGTCCGGGCGCTCCTGCGCCCAGGCCAGCCCGAGCCCGACGCCCCAGTCGTGGGCCACGAGCCGGACGCGCTGCACGCCGCGCTGCTCGAGGAAGCGCTGGATCCAGCCGGCGTAGAAGGGCAGGTCGTAGGGCAGGTCGGCGCGCTTGCCGCTGCGCCCGAAGCCCGGGAGGTCGGGGGCCAGGCCGCCGGTCACCTCGAGGAACGCCCGCCATTCGCGGCCGCTCATCGGGACGCCGTGCAGGTACAGCACGGGCGCGCGCCCGGGCTCGCCGTCGGCCTCGAACCAGCGCACGGGCTGGCCGTCGAGGACCTCCTCGCGCTCACGCACCTCGGGCACGGCGCGGACCCTAGTCGCGCGGCCGCGTAGCCTCCCCGCGCAGTGCGGACGCTCTGCCTGGGTGAGGCCCTCGTCGATCTCGTGAGCCACGAGCCGGTCACCGGCGCGGCCCCGGCGGCCGCGTACGTGCCCCACCCCGGCGGTGCGGTGGCCAACGTCGCCGTCCGCGCGGCCCGCCTCGGCGCCACCATGGCGCTCGCCGGCGGCGTGGGCGCCGACACGTGGGGGGACTGGCTGCACCAGCGCCTGGGCCAGGAGGGCGTCGACCTGACGTGGTTCGCCCGCGTCGAAGGCGCCCAGACGCCGGTGGCCTTCGTCACCTTGGACGCCGCCGGCGTGCCGTCCTACGCGATCTACGGCGACGGCATCGCCGCCGGCGTGCGGGCCGTGGGAGACCGGCTGGCCGAGGCCGTCGAGGCCTGCGAGGCGCTCTTCTTCTCGTCCAACACGCTCGTCGGCGAGCAGGAGCGCGAGCTGACGCTCGCCGCCCGCGAGCGCGCCCTCGAGCTGGGGCGCCCCGTCGTCTTCGACCCCAACCTGCGCATCCACCGCTGGCCGTCCGCGAGCCGCGCGGTGCAGGAGACGCTGCCGCTGGTGAAGGGCGCCTTCCTGCTCAAGTGCAACGAGCAGGAGGCCGTCATGCTCAGCGGGGAGCGCGACCTCGAGGACGCGGCCCGGGGCCTGCTCGCGGCGGGCGCCCGGCACGTCGTCATCACGCTGGGCCCGGACGGCGCGATCCTGCGCGGCGGCAAGATGGACCGCGACGTCGCCGCGCCCGCCGTCGGTGCCGTCGACACGACCGGCGCCGGCGACGCCGTCACCGGCGTCCTGCTGGCCCGCCTGACGCTCAGCGGCTTCTACGCCCCGGCGATCCCGGCGGCGCTGCCCGAGGCGATGGAGGTCGCCGCCCGCTCGACCGAGCACTGGGGCGCGGTGTGACCGACCGCCGCCGGGTGGCCCGCATCCGCGCCCGGCTGCAGCAGGTCTACGGCGTGCCCTGCGCGCCGCCGCACGGCGATCCGCTCGGCGAGCTCGTGCTCACCGTCCTGTCCCAGTCGACCAACGACCGCAACCGCGACGTCGCGTTCCTGGCGCTGCGCGAGCGCTTCGGCTCGTGGGAGGCCGTGCGCGACGCGCCGGTCGAGGCCGTCGAGGACGCGATCCGGCCGGGCGGCCTGCACGTGCAGAAGTCCCGCCGCATCCAGGAGATCCTGCGCGCCTGCCCCGGCGACCTGGACCTGTCGTGGATGCGCGACGCGCCGGTCGCCGAGTCGCGCGCGTTGCTCTGCGCGCTGCCCGGCGTGGGGCGCAAGACCGCGGCCTGCGTGCTGCTGTTCTCCTACGGGCTGCGCGACGTCCCCGTCGACACGCACGTCGGGCGCGTCGGCGCGCGGCTGGCGCTCCTGCCGGACAAGGGCTCCAGCGACCGCCTGCACGACGCGATGCTCGCGATCACCCCGCGCGGCGCCGAGCTCGAGTTCCACGTCAACCTCCTGCGCCACGGCCGGCGCACCTGCCACGCGCAGCGCCCGGCCTGCGCGCGCTGCGCCCTGAGGCGGATGTGCCCGGCGGCCCGCGCGTAGCGCTGGCGACGTGCGCGCCGCTGCCCGAGGGCGACGCCGACGACGCCGGGCTGCCGGAGGCGCTGGGCGCGGAGTTCCGGGTCTGGGACGACCCGGGCGTCGACTGGGACGCCTACAACCTCGTCGTGGTGCGCTCGACCTGGGACTACCAGCGGCAACGCGACGCGTTCCTGGCCTGGGCCCAGCGCGTCGGCGACCGCCTGGTCAACCCGCCGGACGTGCTGCGCTGGAACACCGACAAGCGCTACCTCGCGCAGCTGCCGCGCACCGTCCCGACGGCGTTCCTGGAGCCGGGGGCCCCGCTGCCCGCCCTGGACGCCGAGGTGGTCCTCAAGCCGACCGTCTCGGCCGGCTCGCGCGACACGGCGCGCTTTCGCCCCGGCGAGGAGGAGCGGGCCGCGGCGCTGCTCGCCGCCATCCATGCGAGCGGCCGGACCGCGATGGTCCAGCCGTACGTCGCGTCGGTGGACGAGCGCGGCGAGACCGCGCTGCTCTTCTTCGGCGGGTCGTTCTCGCACGCGATCCGCAAGGGCCCGCTGCTGCGGCCCGGCGCCGATCCGACTGCGGACCTGTACGCCGCCGAGGACATCACGGCGCGCGACCCGGCGCCGGCCGAGCGCGAGCTCGCCGAGGAGGTCCTGGCCGCCCTGCCCTGGCGCGACCTGGCCTACGCACGGGTCGACGTCGTCGAGGACGAGGGCGGCCGGCCGCTGCTGCTGGAGCTCGAGCTCACCGAGCCGTCGCTGTTCTTCGCCCACGCCCCCGCGGCGGTGCAGCGGTTCGCCCACGCGGTCCGCCGGGTCTTGCGCTGAGCGCAGGATCTTCTACACTCTCACTCAGATTTCACTCAGCGGACCCCTGAAGGAGCGACCCCACTCCATGGCCAAGACCATCGGCATCGACCTCGGCACGACGAACTCGTGCATGGCCGTCCTCGAGGGCGGCGAACCCACCGTCATCGAGAACGCGGAAGGCGGGCGGACGACGCCCTCCGTCGTCGCGTTCGCGCAGAGCGGCGAGCGCCTCGTCGGCACCGTCGCCAAGCGCCAGGCCGTCACCAACCCCCAGAACACCGTCTTCTCCATCAAGCGCTTCATGGGCCGCAAGGAGGCCGAGGTGCGCGAGGAGGAGTCGATGGTGCCCTACAAGGTGGTGTCCGGGCCCAACGGCGACGCCCGCGTCGCGGCCGGCGGCAAGGAGCACTCGCCGCCGGAGATCAGCGCGATGATCCTCGGCAAGCTGAAGGCCGACGCCGAGGCCTACCTGGGCGACACCGTCGACAGCGCGGTCATCACCGTCCCGGCGTACTTCAACGACGACCAGCGCCAGGCCACGAAGGACGCGGGCCGCATCGCCGGCCTCGACGTCAAGCGCATCATCAACGAGCCGACCGCCGCGTCGCTGGCCTACGGCCTGGACAAGGAGAGCGACCAGACGATCCTCGTCTTCGACCTCGGCGGCGGCACGTTCGACGTGTCGGTGCTCGAGATCGGCGACGGCGTGTTCGAGGTCAAGTCGACCTCCGGCGACAACCACCTCGGCGGCGACAACTGGGACAAGGCGATCGTCGACTAGCTCGCGGCCGAGTTCAAGCGCGATCAGGGCATCGACCTCACGCAGGACCCGATGGCGCTCCAGCGGCTCTTCGAGGCCGCCGAGAAGGCCAAGATCGAGCTGTCCAGCGCGCAGGAGACCCAGATCAACCTGCCGTTCATCACCGCCGACCAGTCCGGGCCCAAGCACCTCGACGTGCGCCTGGCCCGCGCGAAGTTCAACGAGCTGACCGCCTCGCTGCTGGACCGCGTCGTGGCGCCGGTGCGCCAGGCGCTGGACGACGCGAAGGCCAAGGGCGTCGAGAGCGTCGACCACGTCGTTCTCGTCGGCGGCATGACGCGTATGCCGGCCGTCCAGGAGAAGGTCAAGGAGCTCACGGGCAAGGAGCCGCACCGCGGCGTCAACCCGGACGAGGTCGTGGCCGTCGGCGCCGCCATCCAGGCCGGCGTGCTGGCCGGCGACGTCAAGGACGTCCTGCTGCTCGACGTGACCCCGCTGACCCTGGGCATCGAGACCAAGGGCGGCGTCATGACCAAGCTGATCGAGCGCAACACGACGATCCCGACGCGCAAGTCCGAGGTCTTCTCGACGGCCGAGGACAACCAGCCGTCGGTGGAGATCCACGTCCTGCAGGGCGAGCGCGAGATGGCCGCCTACAACAAGTCGCTGGGCAAGTTCCAGCTGACCGGCATCCCGCCGGCGCCGCGCGGCGTCCCGCAGATCGAGGTCGGCTTCGACATCGACGCCAACGGCATCCTCTCGGTGTCCGCCAAGGACCTGGGCACCGGCAAGGAGCAGAAGATCGAGATCAAGGCCGGCGGCGGGCTCTCCGACGAGGAGATCAAGCGGATGGTCTCCGACGCCGAGTCGCACGCCGAGGAGGACCGCAAGGCCCGTGAGCTCGCCGAGGCGCGCAACACCGGCGAGAACGCGGCCTACCAGGCCGAGCGCCAGCTCAAGGACCTCGGCGACCAGGTCGACGAGGCGTCCAAGACGGAGATCGAGGCGCGCATCAAGGACGTGCGCGACGCGCTGACCTCCGAGGACCCGGCCGAGATCACCGGCAAGACCGAGGCGCTGCAGCAGGCCTTCCACAAGGTCAGCGAGGCGATGTACCAGCGTGCGCAGGAGGCGGCCGCCGCCAACGGCGGGTCGGCCGACGCCGGCGCCGCGCACGCCGACGACAGCGAGGACGTCGTCGACGCCGAGGTCGTGGACGAGGGCCGGTAGGTGGAGGCCGACGAGCGCAGCGAGCAGCACGCGGCGGAGACCGAGGGGCCCGACCCCTCGGTCGCGCCGCCGCCCCAGGACGGCGCCGACGTGTCGCCCGACGAGGAGCTGCCCGCGCATTCGGGCGACACCGAGGTCCTCAACGAGGAGCCCGATTACAAGGACCTGTACCTGCGGGCCCGGGCGGAGGCCGAGAACGTCCGCAAGCGTGCGCGCCGCGACGTGGAGGTCGCACAGGCCCGCGGCGTCGCACGGCTGGCCCGCGAGCTGCTGCCGGCGATGGACAACCTCGACCGGGCGATCGCCGCGGCCGAGGCGCAGGAGGACGAGCAGCACGAGCTGACCAAGGGCATCCGCCTGGTGCAGAAGGAGCTGCTGGCGGCGATGGCCCGCGTGGGCATCGAGGCGTACTCGCCGCAGGGCGAGACGTTCGACCCCCACCACCACGAGGCGATCGCGCAGCAGCCCGTCGAGGGCGCCGAGTCCGGCACCATCGTGACCGTCTACCAGTCCGGGTACCGCTACCGCGACGAGGTGCTGCGTGCCGCGAAGGTGGTCGTGGCGGCATGAGCAAGAACCCCTACGAGGTCCTGGGCGTCGACAAGAAGGCCTCGCAGGAGGACATCAAGAAGGCGTACCGCAAGCTCGCGCGGACCTACCACCCGGACCGCAACCCGGGCGACGCGGCCGCCGAGGAGCGCTTCAAGGACATCCAGGCCGCCTACGACGTGGTGGGCGATCCGGACAAGCGCAAGAAGTACGACCGCGGCGGCATGTTCGGTTTCGGCGGCCAGGGCCCGGGGGGCCCTGGCGGCGCCGACTTCGGCGGCTTCGGCGACATCCTCTCCAACCTCTTCGGCCAGGCCACCGGCGGGCGCGCCGGCGGGACCGGCCCGACGGCGGGGCGTCCGCGCGCCACCCGCGGCGCCGACCTCGAGGCCGAGGTGCAGATCTCGTTCGAGCAGGCGATGGAGGGCGCGCAGGTCCCGCTCACCGTCCAGACCAAGAGCCGCTGCGGCACCTGCCACGGCACGGGCGCCAAGCCCGGCACGAGCCCGCAGGTCTGCCCCCGCTGCCAGGGCCGCGGGGTCGAGTCGCAGGGGCAGGGGCTGTTCTCCATCTCCCAGCCGTGCGGGCGCTGCGGCGGGCAGGGCACCGTCATCGAGGACCCGTGCGCCACGTGCGGCGGCTCGGGTGCCGTGCGCACGCAGAAGCGCTTCCGGGTCAACATCCCGGCCGGCGTCAAGGACGGCGGCCGCGTGCGGCTGGCCGGCAAGGGCGAGCCCGGCCTCAACGGCGGTCCGCCCGGCGACCTGTTCGTCATCACCCGCGTCGCGCAGTCGCCGATCTTCAAGCGCAAGGGCGACCATCTCGAGGTCGAGGTCCCGCTCACGATCCCGGAGGCCATCCGCGGCGCCGAGGTCGAGGTCCCGACGCTCGACGGGCGCAAGCGCCTGCGCGTCCCGCCCGGCACCAAGCACGGCACCGTCCAGCGCCTGCGCGGCGAGGGCCCGCCGAAGCCCGGCGGCGGCCGGTCGTCGCGTGGCGACATCCACTACCGGTTCGTCATCGACGTCCCGGCGTCGCTCTCCGCCGAGCAGTCCGACGCGGTCGAGAAGCTCTCGCAGACGCTCGAGGGCAACCCGAGGGAGCGCCTCTTCTCATGAGCTCGCGTCGCACCACCAGGGTCACCATCAGCGCCGACCAGGGCGTGTTCATGATCTCCGTCGCCGCGGAGCTGGCCGACATGCACCCGCAGACCCTGCGGATGTACGAGGCCCGCGGCCTGATCGAGCCCAAGCGGTCGCCGAAGGGCACGCGCCTGTACTCGCAGGCCGATGTCGAGAAGCTGCGCCGCATCCAGCAGATGACCACCGAGTGGGGCCTGAACCTGGCCGGGGTCGAGCGCGTCCTGCAGCTCGAGGAGCAGCTCCAGCGCGCCCAGCGCAAGGTCGAGCAGCTCGAGCGCCGCGCGTCGCAGCTGCAGCAGGAGATCGCCGCGCTGGAGCAGCGCCGCGACGCCGTCCGCGCCGACCTCGTGCGCTACGAGCGCCCGGGCTCGGCCCTCGTGCGCGCCGAGGACGTCCGCCGCTCCCGGCACACGATCCGCGTCGAGCGCGACCAGGACGGCGGCGGCGGGCCCGGCGGCCCGGCGCGGCGCGACGGCTAGGGCGCCGCGCGGCGCAGCAGCCGCACCGTCGTCGCGCCGTCGTGCTCGTGCACGTCGAGCTCGTCGACCAGCGCGCGCATCATCGTCAGGCCCCGGCCCCGGTGCCGGCGCGCGCCGTCGCGCCGGCGCCATCCGCCCGCCGACGTCACCTCGACGACCACCTCGTCGCCCTGCAGCCAGGCCGCGACGCCGAACGTCCCGGCCGCCTCGCCGCGCGTGTGCTCGACGGCGTTCGTCGCCGCTTCCGTCGCGGCGAGGACGAGGTCCGCGTCGGCGCGCTCGTGCTCCTCCAGCCACCGGCGCAGCGCCGCGCGCAGCCGCGCGAGCTCCTCCGGCCGCGTGGACAGCTCGAGGTCCATGCGGGCGCCGATCGGCCGCACGCGGACGGCCAGCATCGCCACGTCGTCCGGCCCGCCCTGGGCGACGCCGGCGCGCTCCAGCGCCCGGTCGACGACGGCGTCCGGGCCGTCGGCCGCCGCGTCGGCCGCCGCGACGCGCAGGCGTTCGAGGCCCGCCTGCAGCGGCGAGTCGCGGCGCTCGATCAGCCCGTCGGTGTAGAGCACGAGCGTCGCGTCGTCGGGCAGGGTCGTCTCGGCCGACAGGCGCCGCCCGGGCGCGCCGGCGCCGACGGGCGCGGTGCGCGCCTGCTCGAGCCAGCGGGCGCCGCCCTCGCCGTCGACCAGCAGCGGCGGCGGGTGACCGGCGCTGGCCCAGCGCACCGAGCGCGCTTCGACGTCCACCACGGCCAGCACCAGGGTGGTCAGGTCGGAGTCCTCGCCCTCCTCGAGCAGGATGGCCGCCTCCAGGCGGTCGAGCACGGTGCCCGGGTCGCCGTGCTCGAGGGCGTACGCGCGCAGCCCGCTGCGCAGCTGACCGACCGACGCGGCGGCGGCCAACCCCTTGCCCGCGACGTCGCCCATTGCCAGCGCGAGGCGGCCGCCGGGCAACTCGACCGCGTCGTACCAGTCGCCGCCCACGTCGGCCTCCGACGCCGCCGGCACGTAGCGCGCCGCGAGCTCCACGCCCGCGATCCGCGGCAGGCGCTGGGGCAGCAGCGTGCGCTGGAGCGTCGCGGCGATCCGCCGTTCGCGCTCGCGCTCCTCGCGCAGGGAGAGGTCGCGCACGAACTTCACGACCAGCGGCTCGCCGGCGACCTGCATCGACCCGCCGGACACCAGCGCCGGGAACGTCGTGCCGTCGGCGCGCACGAAGCGCGTCTCGTACGGGTCGAAGACGTTGCCGGCGATGAGGGCCGCCCGGCGCTCGTCGTGGGCGGTCCAACCCTCCTCGGGCAGGGCCAGCTGGGCGAACGGCCGGCGCAGGACCTCGTGGCGCGCCCGGCCGATCATGGCCGCGAACCGCGCGTTGCAGTCGACGATCCGCCCGTCGGGGTCCAGGGCCAGGAAGCCGTCCTGGGCGGTCTCGAGCATCGCCCGCAGCCGGTTCTCGGAGCGCGACAGGCGCGTGGCGCGGTCCAGCACGCGCGCCTGCTGGTCCTCGAGGCGGTCCAGCAGCTGCGCGATCAGGACCGACGACAGCCCGAGCGCGCCGATCATGATCAGCCAGGCCGCGACCGGCTGCTCGGCGCCGTGGTCGGCGAGCGCGAAGGCGCCCGCCAGGACCACGCCGATCAGCGCGAGGTGCGCCGGCGCGGTGCGCGGCAGGTAGCCGGCGGCGAACAGGCCGGTCCAGAGGAACATCACCCCGTACGGGTTGGGTCCGGCGATGACGCAGCCCGCGCCGAGGATCAGGGTGCCCAGCGCGCACAGGCCGTCGAGCCAGCCGCGGTCGAACGAGCGCGGTCGGGCCAGCAGCGCGCCGCCGACGACGACCGCCAGCGCGCACAGCGCCAGGACCTGCGAGAGGGACGTCTCCGGACGTCGATCGACCAGGACGGTCAGCGCGCCGAGGGCGGCCCCGCCGACGTAGAGGAACCCGAGGGCCCGCGCGGGCGCGGTGGGCACGGCTGCTCCCACCGCGCGAACCTAGCGGCTCAGGCGTTGCCCCGGGTCGTGCCGTCGACGCCGCCGGCCTGGCGTTCGGCCTCGGCGCGGCCGGGGTGGTCCTTGGGCAGGTCGTGCGGGCTGATCTCGTCGTGGGCCTCGGGCGTGTCGCCCATCGGCGTCTCGTCGTCGGGCGTGAAGGGCCCGAGCGGCTCGTCGGCTTCGCTGTCGTGCGGCCCTGCCTCGCGTTGCGTGTCGTCCATGCCCTTGACGTTCCCCCTGGGATGCCGCTCCACGCGCCGCGTCGCCGGGCACCCCTTGACGCTGGCGCGATCTCGCCCTAGACTTGAGCGCACCCCACTGAGATTTCTTTGTATGACTCCTGATCGCTTCACCACCAAGACCCAAGAGGCGCTGCGCCGTGCGATCGACATCGCGCACGAGCACCGCCACGCGCAGACCGCCCCGGAGCACCTCCTCGCCGCGCTGCTCGAGCAGGACGACTCGCTGGTGCCGTCCGTCCTGCGCAAGGTCGGCGTCGCCCTCGTGCCCCTGCGGGCCGAGGTCGACGGCGCGCTCGCCGCGCTTCCGACCCTCGCCGACGCGCAGGAGCCCGCCACCTCCCAGGAGCTGCTGCAGGTCCTGCGCGCCGCCGAGCACGAGATGCGCCAGCTGCGCGACGAGTACGTCAGCGCGGAGCACCTGCTGCTCAGCCTCAGCGCCCACGGCTCGCGCGCCGGCGACGTCCTGCGGGCGGCCGGCCTGACGAAGGAGCGCGTCCAGGCGGCGGTGCAGGAGGTCCGCGGCTCGCACCGCGTCACCGACCAGAACCCCGAGGACAAGGTCCAGGCGCTCGAGCGCTTCGGCATCGACCTGACCGAGCGCGCCGCCCGCGGCGAGCTCGACCCCGTGATCGGTCGCGACGACGAGATCCGCCGCGTCGTGCAGGTGCTCAGCCGCCGCACCAAGAACAACCCCGTGCTCATCGGCGAGCCGGGCGTGGGCAAGACCGCCATCGCGGAGGGCCTGGCGCAGCGCATCGTCGACGAGGACGTGCCCGAGTCGCTGCGCGACCGGCGCGTCATCGCGCTCGACATCGGCTCCCTGCTCGCCGGCTCCAAGTACCGCGGCGAGTTCGAGGAGCGCCTCAAGGCCGTCCTCAACGAGATCAAGGAGGCCGGC
>DASPKC010000472.1:0-22966 GCA_035628295.1 Baekduia sp. | reverse complement strand
CGAGCGTCGCGGCGGCGGTGGCGACCAGCGCCAGCAGCAGCCGGGAGCGCAGCCCCAGCCGCCGGCTCACGCCTCGCGGAACCGGTAGCCCGCGCCGCGCACGGTGAGGATGAGCTGCGGCTCCTCCGGCACGGCCTCCAGCTTCTCGCGCAGGTGCCGGATGTGGACGTCGATGGCGCGGGGGTCCCGGAACGCGCTGTCGCCCCAGATCGCCCGCAGCAGCTCCTGGCGGTTGAACAGCCGCCCGGGCCGGCCCATCAGGCAGTGCAGGACCTCGTACTCGCTGAACGTCAGCCGCACCGGCCGGCCGTCGACGGCCACCTCCCGGCGGCGGGGGTCGAGCTCCACCGGGCCGATCGTCACCGTGCCGTCGCCGAGCACCTGCCCGGTCGAGCGGCGCAGGACGGCCCGGATGCGCGAGCGCAGCTCGGCCAGGCCGAACGGCTTGGTGACGTAGTCGTCGGCACCCGACTCGAGACCCTGGACGGCGTCGGCCTCGGAGTCCAGCGCGGTGAGCATGATGATCGGCACCACGTTGCGCCGGGCGCGCAGCGTGCGCGCCACGTCGTGGCCGCTGGGCCCGGGCCCGAGCGCCACGTCGAGCAGCACCACGTCGAAGCCGCGCCCGGTCGCCTCCGTGAGCGCCGCCTCGGCGTCGCCGACCGCCACCACCCGGTGCCCCTCGCGCTCGAAGGAGCGCGAGAGCATGTCGCGCAGGGGCACGTCGTCGTCGACGACCAGGATGTCCAGCGCGCCCGGGCCCATGGCTCAGGTGCCCGCGGCGCCCGGCGGCAGGCGCACGACCGACACGAAGAAGTCGTCGATCTGGCGCACCACCTCGATGAACCGCTCGAAGTCGACCGGCTTGGAGACGTAGGCGTTGGCGTGCAGGTCGTAGGAGCGCAGGATGTCCTCCTCGGCCTCGGACGTCGTCAGCACCACCACGGGGATCGACCGCAGCTCCGGCGTGCCCTTGACCTCGGCCAGGACCTCGCGGCCGTCCTTGCGCGGGAGGTTGAGATCCAGCAGCACCAGGTCGGGACGCGGCGCATCGGCGAAGTCCCCCTCGCGCTTGAGGAACCGCAGCGCCTGCTCGCCGTCGCCGACGTGGTGCAGCCGGTTGCGCAGCTTGAAGTCGGCGAACGCCTCCTGGACCAGGACGACGTCCCCGGGGTCGTCCTCGACGAGCAGCACCTCGATCTCACGCGCCTGCGTCATGCTCTGCATCCTCCTCGATCTGCGGCAGGGTGAACCGGAACGTCGCCCCGTCGCCGGTCCCGCCGGTCTCCAGCCACAGCTCGCCGCCGTGGTGCTCGACGACCTTGCGGCACATCGCCAGGCCGATGCCCGTCCCGGCGTAGGCCTCGCGTGCGTGCAGCCGCTGGAAGATCACGAAGATCCGGTCGGCGTACTGGTCCTCGACGCCGATGCCGTTGTCGGACACGGCGATCTCCCAGAACCCGTCGTCGCGCGGCCGGCTCGAGATCGCCACCTCGGGCGCGACGCCGTCGCGGCGGAACTTCACGGCGTTGCCGATGAGGTTCTGGAAGACCAGCCCGAGCAGGACGGCGTCGCCGCGCACGCGCGGCAGCTCGTCGATCTCGACCCGCGCGCCGCTTTCCTCGATGGCCGCTCCGAGCGCGTCGAGCGCCCGGCGCACGATGTCGGCGAGCTCGAGCTCCTCCGGCTCGCGCGTGACGCGCCCCACGCGCGAGAACATGAGCAGGTCGTTGATGAGCTGCTGCATGCGCTTGGCGCCGTCGACGGCGAACGCGAGGTACTGCTTGGCGCGGTCGTCGAGCTCGTCGCCGTAGCGGCGCTCGAGGATCTGGCAGAAGCTCGCCACCTTGCGCAGGGGCTCCTGCAGGTCGTGCGAGGCGACGTAGGCGAATTGCTCGAGCTCGGCGTTGGAGCGCTGGAGCTCCTGCGCCTGCTCCTCCAGGCGCGTGCGGGCGTCGTCGAGCGCCCTGCGCATCCCCTCGACGTCGGCGCCGAGTTGCTGCAGGTCGGCGGGCCCCGACGGGACGACGGGCCGGTCGAACGCGCCCAGCGCGACGGCCCGGACCTCGTCGCCCAGGCGCGACAGCGGGCGGTTGACCAGGTTGCGCAGGAGCACCCCGACGGCGAGCACCGTCATCACGGCCAGCGCCGCGGCGACGATGAGCGCCCGGCTCAGCGCGTCGGCCGCGTCGAGGACGTCCGCTCGCGCCCGCGCACGATCGGCGAGGATGCGCTCCTCGAGCTGATCGAGGGCGGCGCGCAGCCGCGAGAACAGGCGGTCACCGGCGGCGGCCTGCGCCGGGGTGACGGAGCCGGGGCCCTCGGCCCGGACCTGGGTGATGGCCGGCTCGGCGAACCCCTCCCGCCACGCGGCGACGCCGGCCACGACCTGCGCCAGGCGCTCGCGGACCTCGCCGAGGTCGTCGTCGCGGACCAGGCGCTGGAGCTCCGCCGTGGCCCGCCGGCGGGTGGCGACCCCGGTGCGGAACGGGGCGAGGAACTCCTCGTCGCCGCCCAGCGCGAAGCCGCGGATCGCGTTCTCCTGGGTGATGACCGCCGTGGTGAGGCGCAGCGCGCTGACGGCGGCCGGGTCGAGGCGGTCGACGAGCACTGAGCGCTTGTCGCTGAGGCGGTCGACAGCCAGCACGGCGGTGACGACGGCGACGAGGCCGACGGCGGTCGCGCCGCCGATCATGACGGCGAACCAGCCGCCGACCGTCAGCCGAGAGCGCCGCACGTCACCAGCAGGACGGCCACGTCGTCGGCCAGCGGGCCGCCGTTGGCTCGCTCGGCGGCGGCGATGAGGTCCTGGACGAGTGCCGGCGCCCGGTCGCGCCAGTCGCGCGGGGCGGTGCGTCGCGCCGCCTCGGCGGCCAGCCAGTCGCCCCCGAGGCGCTGGTGGTGCTCGCCGCCCGCGCGGCCCTCGACGAGCCCGTCGGTGTAGAGGAGCAGGCCCCAGTCGGCGGGCAGCTCGAGCCGCGCGGGCGCCCACGTCGCGCCCGGTGCCACGCCTAGGGGCAGCCCGGGCGCCACGCCCGTCACCGGCCCGCCGTCAGGGCCGAGGAGCAGCGGCGGCGGATGGCCGGCCACCCGCAGCACGGCATGCGTGCGGTCCGGCGCGATGCTGGCGGTGCACAGCGTCGTGAAGATCTCGTCGTGCTGGCGCTCGGCCACCAGCACCGCCTGCATGGTCGGCAGCCAGGCCTCCGCGTCCGAGCCGGAGAGCACGAGCGTCCGCCAGGCGATCCGCAGCGCGACGCCCGTGGCGGCCTCGTCGGGGCCGTGGCCGGCGACGTCGCCGATCAGCGCGTGCACCGCCCCGTCGGGCGTCTGCACGGCGTCGTAGAAATCCCCCCCGAGCAGCGTGCGCAGCCGGCCGGGCCGGTAGGCGGCGGCGAGCTGGAGGCCGGGGTCGCTGACGAGCGGCACCGGCAGCAGCCCGCGTTCCAGGCGGGCGCTCTCGCGCGCCTCCAGCCGGGCGGCCTCGAGCTCGCGCCGGCCGTGCTCGGCGCGCCGGCGCTCCACGGCGTAGCGCAGCGACCGGGCGAGCAGCGGGCCGTCGACCTGGCCCTTGACCAGGTAGTCCTGTGCGCCCGCCCCTACCGCGTCGACGCCCCGCGCCTCGTCGGCCAGGCCCGTGAGGACGATCGTCGCCAGCTCGGGCGCCTCCTCGCGCATGGCGCGCAGCGCCTCCAGACCGGCCGCGTCGGGCAGGTCGAGGTCGACCAGCGCGCAGTCGGCCTGCGCCGCGAGGGTACGCGCCTCAGCCAGGCTGCGGGCCCGCAGCAGCTCGACGGCGACAGGCGCGTCGAGCAGGAGGTCCTCGACGATGAGCGCGTCGCCCTCATCGTCCTCGAGCAGCAGCACCCGCAGGGGCGCCTCGAGGCTCTGGCCCGGATGCAGCGACACGCGGCGTGGATCGTACTGCCGCGGACACGGCGACCAGGGTCGCGGACTACGATCCGCCCATGACGGAGGCCTCGACGGCCCAGGGCGCGTCCCGCAACGGGCACAAGGAAGGCGGGCTGCGCGCCGCCGGCGAGCCCGGGGACCCCGCAGCTGCCGGGTCGTCCGCCGGCGGACCGCTCGGAGCGCTCACCGGTGCGCTGACCGGATTGCCGGGCCGCGCGCTGCGCACGGCGGCCGGGGCGATCCAGTCGCGCATCCCGCCGGCCGACCTCGACGAGCGCGACCCGGACTACATCCGCGAGTCGCTGCCGCGCATCTGGCTGCTGTCGAGCCTGTGGTTCCGCGCCGAGGTCCGCGGGCTGGGCAACATCCCCGAGAACGGTCCGGTCCTGCTGGTGGGCAACCATTCCGGCGGCAACATGACGCCGGACACCATCGTCTTCACGCTGGCCTTCAGCGCGTACTTCGGCGTCGAGCGGCGCTTCCACCAACTGGCCCACAACCTCGTGCTCTCGATGCCCGGCCTCGGCTTCCTGCGCCGGTACGGCACGGTGGCGGCGTCGCACGACAACGCCCGCAAGGCGCTGCGCGAGGGCGCGGCGGTGCTCGTCTACCCGGGCGGCGACCACGAGGTGTTCCGCCCGACGTGGCAGCGCCACCGCGTCGACTTCGGGGGCCGCCGGGGGTTCGTGCGCCTGGCCCGCGACGAGGGCGTGCCGATCGTCCCGATCGTCTCCATCGGCGGCCAGGAGACCGCGCTGTTCGTGTCCCAGGGCCAGTGGCTGGCCCGCCTGCTGCTGCTGGACCGCTGGGCGCGGCTGAAGAGCCTGCCGATCGTGCTCGCGCTGCCCTGGGGCATCACGGTGGGCGACCTCACGGGCCACCTGCCGCTGCCGTCCAAGATCGTGGTCGAGGCGCTGCCGCCCATCGACCTGCAGGAGGAGTTCGGCGACGACCCCGACGTCGACGAGGTCTACGAGCACATCACCCGCCTGATGCAGGAGACCCTCGACGCGCTGGCCGCCGAGCGCCGCCTGCCCCTCCTCGGCTGATGCGCGTCGGAGCCCAGATCGACATCAGCGCGCCGCCCGAGGCCGTGTGGGCGTTCGTCGAGGACGCCGACCGCCAGCTGCACTTCTGGTCCGGCGTGACGCGCTGGGAGGTGTGCGGCGAGCAGCGGTCGGGGCTCGGGACCCGCATCCGCGTTCTGCTGCGCGTCGGGTCGGCCGAGGTCGGCGGGCTCGTCGAGATCGTCGAGCACGACCCGCCACGCGAGCTGTCCTGGACGTCCATCACGGGCGCCGACCAGCGCGGGCGCTGGCGCATCCGGCCGCGGGGCGCGGCCCGGACGCACGTGGAGCTGCGCTTGGCCTACGGCGTGGCCGGCTCGGGCGTCTTCGGGTGGGTCGCCGAGCAGGTCGCCGCGCCGCAGATCCGCGGCCACCTGCGGCGCACGCTGCAGCAGCTCAAGCGCCAGGTCGAGCACGAGCAGCTGCGCGTCGCGGCGGCGAGGCGCCGCGAGGCCCGCGGCGGGACGCCGGTCTAGCTCAGGCCGCCCGCAGGTGCCCGGCCGCGCCGGCCAAGCCCTCGCTCGAGGCGATGAACCGGCGCAGGATGCCCGCGACCTGCTCGGCCCGCTCGACCTGCGGGACGTGGCCGCAGCGGTCGAGGACGAGCTGCTCGGCCTGGGGCAGCCACGTGCGCACGTGGTGGCCCAGGCGGGCCGGGATCAGCCCGTCGCGGGTGCCCCAGACGAACAGCGCGGGCGGCTCGAGCCCGGCCAGGCGCGGATAGAAGCCGTTGCGCCCGAACGGCGGGTCGAGGTAGATCTGGCGGGCCGCCGAGAGGAACGCCGCGCGCGCCCAGGCCGAGCCGTAGACGCGCTGGAACTCGTCGACGACGATGTCGGCCACGGCGGGGTCGAGCGCGTCGGGGTCGGCGAACAGGGCCCGCAGCTGGCCCGCGACGTGCCGCCGTGCGAACCGGTGAGGCAGGACCCCGAGCTCCGGGCGCAGCAGCCGCACGACCGGGTGCAGGCCGCGCTTGACGAAGGCGACTGCGGGGGCGAGGAGCACCAGGCTGCGCACCCGCTCCGGATGGCGGAGACCGACCTCCAGGGCCACGCGACCCCCCATCGAGTTGCCCGCGATGTGCGCGCGGTGGATGCCGAGCGCGTCGAGGAGCTCGAGCACGGCCTGGGCGAACCAGGGCGCGGTGTAGGGCGCGAGCGCCGGCTTGGCGGAGCTGCCGAACCCCGGCAGGTCGATCGCGTGCACGCGAAAGCCGCTGCGGTGCAGGGCGGCGGCGGCCTCCAGGAACGAGCTCTTGGCCGAGCCCAGCCCGTGGATCAGCACGACGTCCGGGCCCTCGGCCTCCAGCGTCAGGGTCGAGATGTGCCCCGCGCTGACCGCGACGTCGTGGACACGCAGCAGCGGCGGGCGCCCGGTGGGGAGGTGGAACAGGCCTTCGAAGCCCACGGCGAGGTCGAGCTTGCCCCGGGCGTAGAGCCGGCGCTGCGCGAAGGCCTCGATCCCGTGCAGCTGGCCCTCGCGCACGGCCAGCCAGGTCTCCGCGTCAGTGCCGATCACGACGTCCGGTCGCATCGACGTGCCCGGCCGCACGCGCGCGCCGTGCGGCGTGCACCGCACCTCGTACACGCGCCCGAGGTCGGCGATGCGGATGTGCCACGTCGCGTCGAAGCCGGCCGGCGCACCGACGTACCGGGCCGGGAGCGTCCGGAAGACCTCGTCGACGGCCGCAGCACGATCCAGCACGGCGCAGGACCCTAACCGGCGCCGGTCGCCGCCGTGGGGGCGTCGCGTCCCTCACGGACGTAGGCTGCCCGCAACGTGCGAGAGATCCGCATCCACGACACCCGGTCGCGTGGCCTGCGCGTCCTCGAGCCGCGCGAGCCCGGCAAGGTGGGCATCTACGCCTGTGGCCCGACGGTCTACAACCGCATCCATGTCGGCAACGCCCGGCCGTTCGTCGTCTTCAGCCTGCTCAAGCGCTTCCTGCAGCACGAGGGCTACGACGTCGCGTTCGTGGCGAACATCACCGACGTCAACGACAAGATCTACGACGCGGCGCGCGCAGCCGGGGTCGCGTCGGAGCAGCTCGCCCGCGAGATGACCGCCAACTACGTGGCCGACACCGACGCGCTCGGGCTCGGCCGGCCCGACCACGAGCCGCTCGCCTCGGCCACGATGACCGGGATCATCGACCTCATCCAGGCGCTGCTCGACCGCGACGCCGCCTACGTCGACGACGTCGGCGACGTGTGGTTCCGCGTGCGCAGCGATGAGCAGTACGGGTCCCTGTCGCACCGCGACGTCGACCAGATGGACCAGGGAGAGGGCCTGGAGGGCGCGGCGCGCAAGGCCGACCCGCTCGACTTCGCGCTGTGGAAGGCGCAGAAGGAGGGCGAGGACACCGCCTGGGACGCACCGTGGGGCCGCGGCCGGCCGGGATGGCACATCGAGTGCTCCGCCATGGCCGAGGAGCTGCTGGGCGTCGACTTCGAGATCCACGGCGGCGGCAACGACCTCACGTTCCCCCACCACGAGAACGAGGCCGCCCAGACGCGGATGGCGCGGGGCGCCGAGCTCGCCCGGATCTGGATGCACAACGGGATGCTCCAGATGGGCGAACAGAAGATGGCCAAGTCGGTCGGCAACGTCGCACTGCTGCCCGACGTCCTCGAGCGCTGGGGCCGCGACGCGCTGATCATGCTCTTCGCCGGCGGGCACTACCGCGGCCCGCTGCTCTTCGACGAGGACACGATGGGCCAGGCCCGCGAACGGGTGCGGCGCATCCGCGAGGCCGGCCGGCGCCTGGTCGACGGGCCGTCGCCGGAGGCGCTGGCGCCGCTGCGGGACCGCTTCTTCGCTGCGCTGGCCGACGACTTCAACACGCCGGCGGCGCTCGCGGCGCTCTTCGAGTGGGTGCGGGAGGCCAACAAGCTCGCAGAGGTCGGCCGCGATGACCTCGTGCAGATGCTCGACGTCCTCGGCCTGGCCAACCTGCTCGAGGCCGCCGAGGGCGACGGGCCCGACGCTGAGGCGCTCGACCTGCTGCGCCGCCGCCAGGAGGCCCGGGCCGCCCGGGACTTCGCCGCCGCCGATGCTCTGCGCGACGAGCTGGCCGCTCGCGGCTGGGTCGTGCGCGACACCCCCGGTGGCGCCGAGCTCGTGCCGGCGGAGTGATCCTCTACGGCCGCAACCCGGTCCGGGAGGCGCTGCGCGCGCGCCGCCGGCCCGTCCAGCGCGTCTGGGCGACGAAGGGCGCGGCGCGCGAGCCGTGGCTGCAGGACGGCGTGCGGGTCCAGGTCGTCGGGGGCGACGAGGTCGCGGCCCGCGCCGGGACCGAGGCCCATCAAGGCATCTGCGCCGAAACGGGGCCCTACCCGTACGCCGACGCGGCCGGGCTGCTCGCTGCGCCCGAGCCCTTCCTGATCATGCTCGACGAGGTCCAGGACCCGCAGAACCTCGGCGCGATCGCCCGGACCGCGGAGTGCGCCGGCGCGACCGGCCTGCTCATCGGTGAGCGCCGCAGCGCCGAGGTCACGCCGGCGGCGTGCAAGGCGTCGGCGGGGGCGGTGGAGTGGCTGCCGGTGGCGCGCGTGCGCAACGTCGCCGACGCCCTGGCCGACGCGAAGGCCGCAGGCTGCTGGGTCTACGGCGCGGCGGCCGACGGCGTCGACTACCTGCGCCCGGACTACTCCGGCGGGTGCGTCCTGGTGCTGGGGGCCGAGGGACGCGGCCTGCGCCCGCGGGTGCGGGCGGCCTGCGACGAGGTCGTCGCCCTGCCGATGCGCGGGCACCTCGATTCGCTCAACGTGTCCGCCGCGGCGTCCGCGCTCGTCTATGGAGCCCTGCAATCGCGGTTGCGGGCTTGACAGGAGCGCCGGCGGCTGGGAGTGTGGCCGCGTCGTAACCGTCAACCTCACCCTGAGGGAGACGGAATTCCATATTGCAGTTGGCGCCAGGGGAGGAGTGCGCCACTGAGCAACCACACCACCTGCAATGCAGGAAGGAAGGTCGACGCTCGTGGCCCGTCTCTCCCTCAATCAGCACTCGAACGTCGCCGTCGACGACGGCTACCTCATCGCCCTCGCCAAGCAAGGTGACCCGACGGCGTACGACCGCATCGTGCGCCGCTACTACGGCTTCGTCCGGCTCAAGGCCTCGTCGTACTTCCTGACCGGGGGCGATTCCGACGACCTCATCCAGGAGGGCCTGGTCGGCCTGTACAAGGCCGTGCGGGACTTCCGCAGCGATCGCGAGTCGAGCTTCCGCAACTTCGCGGAGCTCTGCATCACGCGCCAGATCATCACCGCCGTCAAGACGGCGACGCGCAACAAGCACACCCCACTGAACCAGTACGTCTCGTTCTCGCAGACGCCGGCCGCGGCGACCGACGGCGAGCCGACGCTCGACGAGGTCATCCCGGGTCCCGCCGTGCACGACCCGGTCAACCAGGTCATCTCCTCCGAGGAGCTGCAGTCGCTCGTGGGCTGCCTGTCCACGGCGCTCAGCGATCTCGAGTCGCGCGTGCTCGCGCTCTACCTCGACGGCCGCAGCTACGAGGAGGTCGGTGAGCGCCTGGGCGTCGACACCAAGACCGTCGACAACGCGCTGCAGCGCGTCAAGCGCAAGGTCGGGGCGCACCTCACGTCGCGCAACGTGCTGCTGTAGGGACGAGGCGACCGGGGGCGTCTGCACTACGCTGCCGCGCGTGAGCGTCCTCGCGATCATCCTCATCGTCCTCGTCGTGCTGGTCGTGCTGCTGTTCCTCAGCGGCTTCGTCGGCAACGCCCGCCGGCGCGCCGCGCGCGAGGCGGACCTGCGCCGCCGGATCGCCGCGGCCAACGAGGCACTGGCCGAAGCCCACGCGCAGGACAACGGCTGGGAGCCCTCGACCGTCGAAGCAGCCGCGCGCGAGGCCTTCGCCGCGCAGCACCCCGGCGCCGCCGTGGAGGAGCTGCACCTCGTCCAGGTCGTCGACCTCCCCGGCACCGACGCCGACGAGGCCGTCTTCCGCGCCGTCGCCGGCGGGGTGGAGCACACCGTCCGCCTCGGGCGCACCGACGGGCGCTGGGTCGCCCGGGCGTAGACTCCGGCCTCGTGCCGGAGTAGCTCAGTTGGCCAGAGCAACGCTCTTGTAAAGCGTGGGTCGCGGGTTCGAATCCCGCCTCCGGCTTTGGGGCTTGGCGCGTGGCCGCCTAGAACCGCGCCCCTTCCCACGTCCTCGCCGCCAGGTGCTGCCTGACGCGGTCGACGTAGGCCAGCTGGCCGCTGTTGCCCCACGGCGAGGGGCTGTACCAGCCGCCCAGCGAGAGCCACGGGTCGCCGGAGCGGTAGCCGGGGTCGTTGCCCCAGTTCGAGCGGGCGCCGTTGGGGTCGTCGTAGTAGTAGCGCACGACGCTGGCCTGGTAGTCGACGTTGAAGGCGGTCGACTGCCAGCGCAGGGGCTCGGTCCCCGTGTGCATCGAGCCGTCCGGGCGCCACTTGACCTGCGTGAGGCCCATGCTCTCGTAGACGTCGCTGGTGCCGGCGATACGCGCCTGCGACGGGTACATCAGCGGGTCGGAGACCGTGGCGCGATCGCCGAGCGTCTCGTGGCGCCACCACGACTCGTTGACGTACTGGGCGCGCAGCCAGTCCTCCGGGATGCCCCACTTCCAGGCGGCCCAGGAGATGATCTCGTCGGTCGTGCCCGTGAAGCGGCCGGTCACGTACTTGCGCAGGACGTTGAAGGTCGAGCCCGGGTTGGCCAGCGACTGCCCCCACCAGTCCTTGGCGGCGTAGAACGCGTCGAGCTGCGGCTGCGCGGGGCAGAAGCCGTTGGGCGTGGCGTTGCCGGCGCGGCGCTCGGCCTGCGGGCCCACCTTCGCCGCGGCCGCCGCGTCACTGAGCGGCAGCGAGCCGACCGGGCGCCAGGTCGTGATGCGCGACACGGCGGCCGCGCCGGCGCGCAGGCACGCGGTGGACCCGCCGCTGCCGGTGCCGACGCTCACCGTGAAGGACCGCGACGCGGGGGAGCGGTCGCGCACGCCGGAGCTGCTGACGGCGCGCACGCGGAAGGTCCGCGTGCCGTTGGCGAGCTGGCTGAAGGAGCGCGGCGACGTGCAGGCGCTCCAGGCGCCGGCGTCCAGCGAGCACTCGAACCAGGACCCGGTCCCCGTGAAGGCGAATGTGACCGGCAGCGACGTCACGGTGCTGCCCGCGGCCGGGCCCGCGGTGATCGTGGTCTCCGGGCGCGATCCTGCGTGCGCGGGCGGGGTGAGGACCGCGTAGAGGAAGACGGCGATGCCTGCGACGAGCGGCAGCAGGGCGAGGACGTCGGCGACGGAGCGCCGGCGCGGCGCCGCCTGACGGCGCCGCAGGGGGACGGAGGGCATGCTCCGTGGATCGGCACCGCTCCCCCGTCCCGCAGGCGCTCGCGCGGGACATCGGCCGTGTGTCTAGTGCACGCCGCTGAGCGCCCGGTGCAGGTCGCCGTGGCCGTTGGTCGACGCGACGTGCTCGTAGGGCGGGACCTCGTCGGCCTCCGGCGGGTTGAGCCGGCGCTCGAGCTCCCCGAGGACCAGCCCGAAGAGGAGGTGGCGGAACGTCGCCTGGGCGAACGCGGCGCGCGAGCCCGACAGCTTCGGCAGCTCGTCGCGCGCGGGGTGGAAGCGGTCCGTCAGCGCCACGAGCGGCCACGAGGCGAGGTGCTCGGCCAGGGCGGCCGCGGGGCCGCGCGACCAGGACGGCAGCGGCAGCCGGCCGGACAGCGCCGAGTAGGCCGCGCCGAAGGCCGCGCCGTTGGCGAGGTGCATCCCGAGCCCGACCGCCGGCCAGGCGCGTCCGCGGGTCACGAACTTGCCGAGCAGCTCGGTGTCGTCGTACGCGACGCCGAAGAGGCGCTTGTCCAGCGGCTGGGCCGCCGCCCACGCGCCGCAGGCGACCGCGCCTGCCACCGCACCGCGGGCCGTACGAGCTCGATCGATCGCCATCCGGCCACTGTAACCGGCCCCATGGCCCCCGGGTACCACTGGCGATGGACCGCGCCGCCTACCTCGATCGCGCCCGCAACAAGGGCGTCAATCCGCTGGTCTACTGGCTGGTGCGCGCGGTCCTGCAGCCGTTCTTCCACCTCTGGTTCCGCATGAGCCGGATCGGCCGGGAGCACATCCCGGAACAGGGGCCGGTGATCTTCGCCGCCAACCACCGCTCGTTCCTCGACCCGTTCGTCATCGCGACGATGGCGCGACGGCCGCTGTACTACGTGGCCAAGAAGGAGCTCTTCCGCCAGCGCTTCGCCGCGTGGCTGCTCAACAACCTCGGCGCGTTCCCCATCGACCGCGGCAACGCCGACGGCGACGCCATGGCGACCGCGCGGGCGATCCTCGAGCGCGGCGACGCCGTCCTGATCTTCCCCGAGGGCACCCGCGTGCGCCCGGGCGGCCTGGGCGCGCCCAAGCGGGGCGTCGGGCGCCTGGCGCTGGAGACCGGCGCCCCCGTGGTGCCCGTCGCGGTCATCGGGACGGAGACGATCCGCCGCGGCTGGCGCATCCGCCCCCACAAGGTGCGCATCCGCGCCGGGGCGCCGCTGACCTTCCCGACGGTCGAGGACCCCTCGCCGCAACTCGCCCGCGCCGTGACCGACCGCATCTGGCCGTGCGTCATGCTCCAGTGGGAGTGGCTGGGCGGCATCCCGCCGGTGCGTCGCGCCGCCGTCGTCGGCGCCGGCTCCTGGGGCACCTCCGTGGCCGTGGCGCTGGCGCGCGCCGGGGTGGAGGTGCAGCTCGGCTGCCGGACCGCAGGGCAGGCCGCCGAGGTCGCCGTCTCCGGCGTCAACGGCCGGTACCTGCCGGGCGTGGCGCTGCCCGAGGGCATCCGCCCCGTGGCCACCTCCGACCTCGACCTCGCCCACCACGACCTCGTGGTCCTCGCCGTCCCGTCGCGCGCGCTGCCCGAGACCATCGCCGAGTTCGGTGCCTCCATCCCGCAGCGCGCCGGGGTCGTCGTCCTCAGCAAGGGGCTCGTCGCGCCGGCCGGCACGCTGCCCAGCGCGTTCGTCGCCGAGCGCTGCCTCGCGCGCGCCGTCGCCTGTCTGGGCGGTCCCGGGCACGCCGCCGACGCGCTGGAGAACGGCGCGGCGCTGGTCGTCGGCTGCGCCGACGCGGGGTTCGGGCGCCAGCTCGCCGACCTGCTGCAGAAGGCCGGTCTGTCCGCGGAGCCCAGCCGCGACGTCATCGGCGTCGAGCTGGCCGGCGCGGCGAAGAACGCCGCCGTCCTGGCCGCCGCCGCGGCCGCCGCGCACGGTCCCAACGCCGCGGGCGCGGCCGCCGGGCGCGTGTTCGCGGAAATGGACGCATGGGCGCGGAGCCGTGGCGCGCACGCCGCGACCTTCGCCGGCCTCGCGGGCACGGGCGACCTCGTCGCCACGGTCCTGGCGCAGGGCAGTCGCAATCGCCGCGCCGGCGAGCTCCTGGGCGCCGGTGTGCCGGCGGCCGAGATCGAGCCGGCCCTGGGCCAGGCGGCCGAGGCGCTCGACGCGCTGCCGCTGCTGGCCCACGCGCTGCAGCAGGACGGTGTCGACGCCCCGTGGGTCCGCGGGCTGGCCGACGTCGTGGAGGGGCGGCTGGACGCCGGGGCCTGGGCGGCCGGCATCACGGCGCCCGATGCGGCGCGCAAGCTCGCCCGGGCGGCCTGACCGTGGAGCGCGCCGTGTCCGGGCCACTAGGCTGGGCCGCGTGGACAAGGCCGAGCTCGACCGTGCGTTCTCCGAGCTGTACCGGGCGCATCTGAGGGACGTGTACTCCTACGCCTACTACCGGGTGGGGGACCACCACGACGCCGAGGACCTGACGGAGCAGACGTTCCTGCAGGCCTACCGGCACTTCGAGCGCGCGCTCGCCGAATCCGACGGCCGCCCGCTGCGTCCGTGGCTCATCCGCATCGCCCACAACCTCGCGGCCAACCACTACCGCGACCGCTCGCGCCGCCCCCAGACGCATCTCGACGACGCCGACGTCCTGCGCACCACCCACACCACCGAGGACCTGGCCGAGGGCCGCGACGAGCTCCGGCGGATCCTCGCGGGCGTCACGGAGCTGCCCGACGATCGCCGCGAGGCGTTGGTGATGCGCTTCGCGCTGGGTATGGACAACCGTGAGATCGCGAGAGCCATGGGACGCAGCGACGGCGCCACGAAGGTCCTGATCCACCGGGCGATCAAGCAGCTCGAGGAGATCGTCCGTACGCAGGGAGCCACCGCCTGATGACCGAACAGCCCGGGCACCTCCCGGACATCGAGGCGCTGCTGCGCCGCGCACTGCAGCCCGTCGAGCCGCCCGCCGATCTCGGCGCCCGCCTCGAGTCCCGCCTGAGCACCATCACCGACATGGCCGCTGAGGAGCTCGAGGGCTGGGAGCTGTCGGCGATGCGCGACCCGCGCGAGTGGCCGACGATCCCGCGGGCGGCGGCGGCCGCCGCTATCGGCACCGCGGCCGGAGCGGGGCTCGTCGTCCTGCGCGTGCGCGCCGGCCACCGCAAGCGCCGCCGCAACGCCGGCGACCCGCTCGAGCTGGTCGAGGACACGCTGCGCGCGGCCGTCGACGAGACGCGCAAGCTGCTGGACCGGTGATCCGGGGGCCCGCCGCCTGCGAAGACCAGGTGAGCCGATGCCCCGCCGCCCGACAGCCGACACCGGCCTCGCCGCCCTCGCGGACGAGGACCTCATGCAGCTCGTGCGCCGCGGGGACTCCGCGGCGTTCGAGGTGATCTACGAGCGCCACTCCAGCGCCGCCTACTCGCTGGCGTACCGGATGACCGGCGCCCGGGGCCAGGCGGAGGACGTCGTCCAGGAGGCGTTCCTGTCGCTGTGGCGCTCGGGCGCGCGCTACGACCGCGCCCGCGGGTCGGTCCGCACGTGGGTGCTCGGGATCGTCCACAACCGCGCGATCGACAGCCTGCGCCGCGCGGGCGTGCACGACCGCCGGCGCGCGGCGACCGACGACGACTCGATCGCCGAGCGGATGGAGGCCCCCGACCGCACGGACGCCGAGGCCGCCCGGCGCGGCGAGGCCCGCGAGGTGCGCCGCGCACTGCTGACGCTGCCCGCCGAGCAGTCGCGCGTCATCGAGCTGGCCTACTTCGGCGGGTTCACGCACTCCGAGATCGCGACGATGCTCGGCTCGCCCATCGGCACCATCAAGGGGCGGATGCGGCTTGGACTGGAGAAGATGCGCGTCCAGTTGGGCGACGCGGTGGAGGCCCCTTCCGCATGATCTGCGATCGAACCCTCGACGCCGGCAGCTACGTGCTGCACGCGATGGACGACGACGAGGCCGCGCAGTACGCGGCGCACGTCGCGTCCTGCCCGGACTGCACGGCCGCCGTGGCCGACATGCAGCTCGTCGCCGACACCCTGCCGATGGCGGCCCCGCAGCTCGCGCCGCCGCCCGCCCTCAAGGGCCGGATCATGGCGGTCGTCGAGGCGGAGGCCCAGCTGCTGCGCGCCGCCGGCCCCGAGGCCGACCGCCCGCCGGCGCCGTCGCCCGCCCGCCGGCGGCGCCTGTGGGGCCTCGGCGACGCGCTGCGCGTGCGGCCGCTGGCGGCCGTCGGCGTCGCCTGTGCCCTGCTGGCCGCAGGCCTCGTCGGCGGTGCCGTGCTCACGGGCGGCGGCGGCGATGCCGTGGTGCGCACCGTGCAGGCGTCGGCGCCCGACGGCGCCACGGCGCGCGTCGAGCTGACCGACGACGGCCAGGCCGAGCTCGTCTTCGACCGCATGCCGCAGGCGCCGGTCGGCCGCGTCTACCAGGTGTGGCTCAAGCGGGAGGGCGGCGACCCGCAGCCGACGCACACGCTCTTCACCGTCCGCGAGGACGGCCGGGCGCGGGTGACGGTCGACGAGTCCGTCGAGGGCATCGACCAGCTGCTGGTCACCGCCGAGCCGGGCGGCGGGTCGCAGCGCCCGACGCGCGCGCCGGTGGTCGCGGCCGATCTGAGCTAGCACCGCGGCCGTCGCTGCTACGGTCCGCCACCGCATGGCCGAGTGCTACCGCCATCCGGGGCGCGACACGGGCGTCTCCTGCTCGAACTGCAGCCGGCCCATCTGCACCAGCTGCATGACGCCCACGCCGGTCGGCATGCGCTGCCCGGAGTGCGCCAAGCAGAAGACGCGCGTGCAGACGCTCAGCTCGCTGGGCGCGGAGCCGCGCGCGACGTACATCCTCATCGGCCTGTGCGTCATCGCGTTCCTCGGCGGCGGCGACTTCGGCCGCGGCGGGGGCGGCACGCTGTTCCAGGACTACTCGCTCATCGGGACGCTCGGCCCGGGGACCGGCATCGGCGTCGCCGAGGGCGAGGTCTGGCGGCTGGTCACCTCCGGCTTCCTGCACGGCGGCATCCTGCACATCCTGTTCAACATGTACCTGCTCTACCTGCTGGGAACCCAGCTCGAGAGCCGGCTGGGCACCCCGCGGTTCGTCGCGCTCTACGTCACGGCGCTGCTGGCGGGGTCGTTCGGCGCCCTGGTGCAGACCACGATCTCGCCGACCGTCGGCGCCTCGGGCGCGGTGTTCGGCCTCATGGGCGCCATGCTGGTCGAGTACCGCCGCCAGGGGATCGACCCGCTGCGCAGCGACATCGGTACGCTGCTGCTGCTGAACCTCGTGATCTCGTTCCTGCCGGGGTTCAACATCTCCTTCGGCGGCCACATCGGCGGCCTGGTCGGCGGGATCGCCGCGGCGCTGGCCATCGAGCAGGGGCTACGCCGGCGGCAGGCCTGGGTCGGCTACGCCGGCTGCCTGCTGATCGCGGGGCTCGCCCTCGCCGGGGCGCTCGCCATCGCCGGCGACCCGCACGACTACGGGCTCTGAGCCCGGCACGCCGGCGAACGTCCAGACGAGCACCCGCTCGCCGCGGCCCCGGACCTCCAGCTCGCCGATCTCCTGCAGCTCGCGCGGCGGCGGGCGCAGCAGCGCGCGGCGCGTCGCGTCGGACAGGAAGAGCTGGTGCGGCGTCCCCTTGGTCAGCCCCTCCAGGCGCGAGGCGGTGTTGACCGTGTCGCCGATGGCGGTGTACTCCAGCCGGCGCTCGGACCCCACGTTGCCCGACATCACCGGGCCGGTGCACAGCCCGATGCCCATGTCGAACGGGCCCTCGTGGCCGTTCTCGCGCAGCCACGCGTTGAACGCGGGCAGGCGGCGCAGCATCTCGTCGGCGGCGGCGAGCGCCCGGTCGGCATGGTCCTCGTAGGTGATGGGCGCGCCGAACAGGGCCATGATCCCGTCACCCAGGTAGGCGGTCAGCGTCCCGCCCGCGTCGAGGATCGCCTCGCTCATCAGCGTCAGGTAGTGGTTGAGCGCCTCGAGCACCACGGGAGCGGGGTGACGCTCGGAGTACGTGGTGAACCCGCGCAGGTCGCAGAACAGGATCGTGCCGTACACCTGGACGGCCCGCAGGCGGGCGCCGTCGGCGCAGGAGAGCACCTCGTCGACGACCTGCTGGCCGACGAAGCGCGAGAACACGTCGTGCACGCGCTGGCGCTCGATCGCGTTGGTGACGGCGCCGATGATGACCACGCCCACGATCCCCAGCAGCCAGGCGATGAGCGGCGAGACCACCGGCAGGATCCAGCCCTGGTCGAAGGCGACGTACGCGCCGACCATGAGCAGCGGCACGGCCACGGGCGCGACGAAGAGCGCCCGCCGGGGGCCGCCGAGCAGCGCGGTCAGCGGGGCGAGCGCGCCGAGCAGGACGACGATCAGGCCGTCGACCAGCGACGACGGCTCGCGCAGCTCGTAGCCGCGCAGCGCGGTGACGATCGCGTGCGCGTTGAGCTCCGCGCCGCTCATGACCTCCTCACCGCTGGTGGCGGTGAAGAACGTGTCCTTCAGCGAGGGGGCGGTGGCCCCGACGACGACGATGCGCCCACGGAAGAAGTTCTTGGGGAAGCGCCCCCGCAGCACGTCGACGAACGACGCGCTGCGCACGCTGCCGGGCGGGCCGGTGAAGTCGATCCACATCGACTCGCCCGGTGGCGGCTCGAGGCGCGGGCGCGGCTGCCCGGCCGGGTGGGGCGAGCGGGTCGTGGCCAGCTCGGCGGCCTTGATCGCGAAGCTCCCGAGGCCCTCGGCCTGCGCGGGCATGCGCCGGATGACGCCGTCGTCGTCGGCCGGGAACTGGACGCTGCCGGCCCGCGCCCCGATCGACTCGACGACGCCGCCGCCGCCGAAGACGTTGGGCTCGCCGTCGTCGTCGGTCTCCGTGGCGGCGAGGACCGTCGCGCGCGAGTTGGCGACGGCGGTGACGAGCGCGTTGTCGGCGTCGAGATCGTCGCTCTGCTCCACGAACTCGACGTCGTAGGCGACGGCACGTGCGCCGGCGCCATCCAGCCGGTCGATGACCCGCGCGTGCCAGGTCCGGCTGAAGGGGAACGTGCCCGCCGCGCTGAGCGTCTTGGCGTCGATCCCCACGACCGCGACCTCGGGCGGGTCGTGCTCGGCGCCGCGCAGGTCGAAGCGCAGGTCGACCGTCTCGAGCTCCAGCGACCGCGTGCCGGTCGCGTGGGCGAGGAGCCCGACGAGGCAGGCGACGACGGCGACGGCGAGGAGCCCGAGGGTGCGGGAGCGGCGCCGCTCCTGGATCACCTGAGGGCCCTCGTGCGGCGCACGAGCAGCCGGCCGCCGGCGCGGACCGTCCGCGTCCGGCGGCTGCGCAGGTCGCGCACGGCGACCCGGCCCTCGAGCACGCGCACGAGCGTCCCGGCGCAGGAGTCCTCCGTCAGCCAGCGGGTGCCGCGGACGGTCGCGGTGGCGTAGCGCCCGCGGGTGCGGAAGCGGCCCTTGCCCCGGCCCCACAGCCGGCGGCGCGTGGCCTTGCGGCGGCGCTCGGTGCGCTTCTGTGCCCCGCGGGCGCGGCCGCTGCGCGCGCAGGACCGCAGCGGCTGCAGCAGGCGCAGCTCCGTGACCGGCGCTGCCGTGCGCACCTGGCGCAGCTGGAACAGGCCGTCGAAGAAGTCGGCCGTCTGCGTGGCGCCGCGCAGGTTGCGCGCCGACGTCAAGCGGACCACGCCCTTCGTGGTGTCGACCTGGGAGCCGATCGGGATGCTCTGGGCGCCGTCGAGGCGCCGGAAGGCCGCGGCACGCGCCCGCGGCCCGGCCGCTGCGGAGGAGGCCCGCCCCGGCGGCTGGATCAGCACGACGCCGGAGACGACCTCGACTGTCGCCCGGCGGCCCGCCTCGGGCGGCGGCGGCGGGGAGGCCAGGTCCAGCACGTACGTGGCGCCGCGGTCGGAGGACGCCTGCGGGACGCCCTCGGCCACACCGGCCCCGAAGTCGCGCGCGCGAGCCGACAGCAGCAGGTCGCGGTCCGCGGCGTTCGCCATCCAGCGCTGGACGACGGCGCGCGGCGTGCCCTCGGCGCCCGTGCCGAAGGACAGGACCTCGGAGATCTCCGACGCGCCCGCGCCGAGGTCGTAGCCCGCCGCGATCGCGCGGTCGCGGGCCGTCCGGCCTTCCGGGGTGCGCGTCGAGAAGAACCGCCGCGCGACCATGTCGCGGGCGTGCGCCTCCGCGCCGGCGCGCAGTTCGGCGTTCGGCGTGAGCGCGGGGCGCCCCGCGGCGGCGCGCTCGTTGGCCACCAGGCAGGAGACCGCGTCGGCGAGCGCCGCGGCGCCGGCCTCCGGCCCGCTGTCGGCGTTGGGGCAGACGGCCTGGGCGCCGGCGGTCCCTCCGCCCTGCAGGGCGGCCGCGCCGAGCAGCACGGCTGCTGCGCCTGCCGGCCAAGTGAAGCGCCGGGTCCGAGACCCCTGGCGCGTGCGTGTCGCCCCGATGCCCATGCGGTTCCCCGGCCGGTCGCTGGCGGCCGGCCTGCGGCCCCCCGACCGCGCTGTGCATCGTAGGCGTCAGCCCGTCGTTGTACAACAGTGCGGTGCATCACGCAGACAGCAGCTCGTCGTAGAGCGCCTGCACCTCGTCGAGCAGCCGGGCGCGCCCGAACCGTGCTGTGACGTCGGCGGCGGCCGCCGCCCCGAGCGCGGCCCGGCGCGGCTCGTCGTCGGCGAGGTCGGCCACGGCGGCGGCCAGCGCGCCCGGGTCGCCCGGCGTCACGAGCACGCCCGTGCGCCCGTGCTCGAGGATCTCGGGCAGCCCGCCGTGGTCGGCGGCCACCACGCAGCAGCCCGCGGCGGCCGCCTCGAGGGCGGCGTTGGGCAGCGGGTCGGGGTGCTTGGACGGGACCACCACCAGGTCGGCCGCGCCGTAGACGTGCGCGACGTCGTCGCGGAAGCCGACGTGGTGGACGCGCTCGGAGATCCCGTGCGCGGCGGCGATCTCGTGCAGCGTGCGCAGGTGGCGCTCCTCGCCGCGCCACGGTTCTCCCGCGATGAGGGCGACGACGCCGGAACGGTCGCGCAGCGGCGGCTCGGCCAGCGCGCGCACGAGCACGTCCTGGCCCTTCCAGCCGCTGATCCGCCCGAGGATCGCGACGACGAAGGCGTCGGCCGGCAGGCCCAGCGCCTCGCGCGACGCCTCGCGCGGCGCCCGGCGCGGCTCGAAGGCCAGGCCGTCGTGCAGGACGCGCGCCTGCGGCACGCCGTCGAACTGGGCGGCGGTGGCTCGCGAGACGCACGGCAGCGCGTCGGCCGTGCACAGCAGGCGCCGGTAGGTCGCGAACCAGCGCTCGAAGCCGGTGTACACCTCGCGGACGTGCCAGACGTGCGGGATCCCGGCCACCCGCGCCACCGCGGCGCCGCCGAGCGTCACGGACGTGTTCGTGTGGACGAGCGCCACGTCGTGCGACCGCGCCACGCGGCCCAGGCCGCCGGCGTCCGCGGCCCACGCGGCCGCGACACGCGAGATGCCGCGCGGCGACATGAGCGCCCGGCGCAGGACGGCCAGCGGCCGGACGAGCACCTCGATGCCGTCGGCGCGCAGGTCGGCGGCGAGCTCGCCGTGGTCGGGGAGGACGACCATCGCGCGGTACCGGTCCGGGTCCAGCCCGGTGGCGATCGCGTGCAGCTGGCGGTCCGCACCGTAGCGTCCGGACGACGAGTGCAGGTAGAGGACGAGGCGGCTCACCGCGCGGCGGCCAGGGCGACCTCGTGCACCGCGCCGGGCGCTGACGGCACGAGGTCGGGGTGCAGCGCGTGCGCGAGCGTCTCCAGGCCGTCGACGAGCCGGGGGCCGGGCCGCGAGAAGTAGGCGCTGGCGTCGAGGGCGATGACGCGTGCCGCGCCGGTCGACGCGAGCTCGGCGGCGAAGCGCCGGGCCTCCTCGGCCGCCCGCGGCCCGTCGTAGCCGCAGGGGATCGCGAGCACGACGTCCGGCTCGGCGGCGGCCACCGTCTGCCACGTCGTGCGCTCGGAGTGCTCGCCCGCCAGCCCGAGGACGTCCTCGCCGCCGGCCAGCTCGATCAGCTGCGGGGTCCAGTGCCCCGCGACGTAGACGGGGTCGAACCACTCGACCGCGGCGACGCGCGGGCGCGGGGCGTCCTTGACGGCCACGCGCACGCGGTCGACGCGGGCCGCCTGCGCCTCGACGAGCTCCACGCCCTCGTCCTTGCGGCCCGTCGCCTGCGCGAGCGTGCGCACGTCGCCGAACGTCTCGCCCAGGGTCTTGGGGTCCAGCGCGATGACCTTCGGGCAGGACGCGATGCGCTCCGCCGCCGCGAGCACCTCGTCGTAGCTCACGGCGCAGACGGGGCAGAGCTCCTGCGTGACGATGAGGTCGGGCTCGAGCTCGGCCAGCGCCGCCTCGTCGAGCTGGTAGATCGCCTCGCCACCCTCGGTCCGTTCGCGGACAGCGGCGTCGATCGCCGCGGCGTCGAGCCCCAGCGGGAGCGCGTCGCGCGTGACCTTGCGCTTGCCCCGGGCCTCCATGGGATGATCGCACTCGTGCGTCACGGCGACGACGTCGTCGCCGAGGCCGAGCGCGAAGAGCAGCTCGGTGGCGTGGGGCACCAGACTCACGATCCGCATCGGCGACCGAAGGTAGCTCAGACAGCATGGGACGGCTCTCCGACGACGAGGTGACGGCACAGCTCGAGGCCGTCGACGGCTGGCGGCGCGAAGGCGACGCGATCGTCAAGGATCTGAAGTTCGAGGACTTCCGCGGGGCGATGGCGTTCGTCGACGAGGTCGCCGACGCCGCGGAGGAGATGCACCACCACCCGGACATCCTCGTCCACGGCTGGAACAAGGTGCGCCTCACCGTGTCCACGCACAGCGAGGGCGGCCTCACCCAGAACGACTTCGACCTCGCTGCGACGGTCGACCGCCTGCCGCGGTGAGGCGGCTCGTGGCCGCGGCGCTCGCCTTCGTGGCGGCGCTGGCCTTCGCCGCCGGGACGGCGCCCGCGCGCGAGGTCCGCGTCTTCGCCGCCGGCCCGCGGTTCGACATGGGCTGGGCGGCCAGCCGCGAGGCGTTCCGCGCCAAGCTGCTGGCACTCGTCGACGCGCGCCGGCGCGGCGCCGGTCCGGCCGCCATGCAGGTCACGGCGCGCGACGTGGCGTCCCGGCTGCGCGGGCCGGCCGACCCGCGCGACCCGGTCCGCACCGCCCGCGACCTGGTGGCGCTGCCCGAGGACCTCGGGCTGATGGCGGCCTTCGCGGGCGCCCGCGGGGCCCCCGCGCGCTCGGCGCCCGACCTGACGACCTCGATCGCCGGCCTGCTGGCGAGCTACGCGCCGGTGGTCGCTGCGTACACCGCGCGCTTCCCGGAGCTCGCGGCGCGGCCGTCTCCACCGACCCGCGCGCTGGCCCTGGCGCTGACCGACACCTTCGGCCGCGTCGCGGTCGAGACCTTCGCGGAGCTGGCCGACCGCCTGGACGCCTACGTCGTCGCCGGGGTCTCGATGGCCCAGGACTGGCGCGTGGTGTGCGCCGATCGCGCCGCCATGCCGCCCCTGCCGGGCGGCGCGCGCTGCGAGCGCGAGGACGCCGCGCGCGTCGCGCTGCTGCGCGCCCCCGACGAGCCGTCGCGCACGTACGCCTACGAGGCGACCTCCCCGCGGCCCTCGACGATGGGCCTGGTCTTCGACCCCGACGGCCGGCTGATCTCCAAG
>DASPKC010000471.1:0-6467 GCA_035628295.1 Baekduia sp. | reverse complement strand
GGACGATCGCGGGGAGGATGAAGTTGCACAGCGGCGGGACGTCCACGACGTTCACGAGCATCGCCCGGCGCTCGGCGTCGTCGTAGATGCGGATGTTCGTGTCCGTGTCGTCCGTGCAGGCGATGACCATGAAGACGCCCTCGAGGTCCTGCGACCGGTACTCCCGCCGCTCCCAGCGGATGGAACCCTCGTTCGCGAGCTCCTCCAGCTCCGGCCCGGCCTCGGGGGCCACCAGAACGACGTCGGCGTCACAGGCCAGCAGGCCCTCCACCTTCTCGAGCCCGATCGCCCCTCCGCCCACCACGAGGCAGCGCCGCCCGGTGAGCTTGAGGCAGGCGATGTAGAACGGCGTCTCGAGCATGTCCTTGACGCAGGTCTGATCGCAGATCCCGCGCTTGAACTGACAGACGCACTCCTTGCCCTGGTACGCAGCGGCTGGCATGGGCGATCCAGGGTAGTCGCTCGTACAGCACAGAGATGGCGACGTACTTCGAGGACAGCTCCATGCTCCGCCGGGTCCACCGCGAACAGGCCGTCGGCCTGGGCGGCCCCCGCGCGCTGCTGATGATGGCCGCCCACCCCGTGGCGTTCGAGGGCTTCTTCCTCGCTACGGGCGACCTGGAGGATCCCTATGCCCGGCTGCGCCGGACCGCCCAGGTCCTCGACGCGATCACGTGGGGCGACAAGGCCCAGGCCGACCGGCTGACGCGGCGCGTGCGCGCCATGCACCGCAAGGTCCGCGGCACGCTGCACGAGGCGGCCGGCCCGTTCCCGCAGGGCACGCCCTACGCGGCCGACGACCCCGAGCTGCTGCTGTGGATCCTGGCCTGCCTGGCGGACTCGAGCCTGCTGGTCTTCGAGCGCTACGTCCGCGGGCTGCGCGAGGCGGAGCGCGACGCGTACTGGCGCGACTTCGGTGTCCTGGGCCGGCACTTCGGCCTGCGGCGCGCCGACATGCCGGCGACCTGGGCCGAGTTCCGCGCCTACATGGACGGCTGCCTGTCGTCGGGCGAGCTGGTGGTGACCCCGACGGCCCGCGAGCTGGGCATCGACATCGTGCTGCGCCCGCCCGTCCCGCTGGCGGTGCGCCCGGTGGTCGAGGCGGTCAACCAGATCACCATCGGGCTGCTGCCGCCGTCCATCCGCGCCCAGTACGGCTTCCGCTGGGATCCGCTGCGCGGCCTGGCGGTGCGCGGCGGCGCCGAGTACGTCCGGCGGTTCGTCGTGCCGCTGCTGCCCGAGCGGCTGCGCGTGGTGCCGAGCGCCCGGGCGGCGGCGTAGCCGTCAGCGCGAGCGCAGCGACCGCAGCGTCCGCGCCGCGACCCGCGCGACCGGGATCGTGCCGTGGCGCAGCGCCCGCTCGCGATCGGCGTCGCGGGCGGAGCGCAGGCGGGCGAGCGCGCGGCCGGTGCTGCCCAGCGCGGCGTCGTAGGGAAACCACCAGAACGGCTGCCCCCGCGGCGGGTCCCAGGTCGTCACCTTCGGCTCGGCGCACGTGCGCAGCGCGATGGCGCCGCGCGCCCGGCCCAGGCCCGAGCCGCGCACCCCGCCCCAGGGGATCTGCGGCGCGGAGCGCGACGCGAGGTGCTGGTTCATCCAGACCATGCCGACGCGCAGCTCGCGGGCGATGCGCGCGCCCTTGTAGCGGTCGGCCGTCCACACCGACGCGCCGAGGCCGAGCGCCGTGTCGTTGGCGGTGGCGATGGCTGCCTCCTCGCTGTCGACGACCGACACCACGACGACGGGCCCCGGCGCCTCCTCGCGCAGGATCCGCGCGCCGGGCGGCACGTCGGACAGCACGACCGGCGCGCAGAACGCGCCCTGCAGGCCCGGGATGTCGACGGGGCCGCCGCAGTGCAGCGTGGCGCCCGCCTCGGCGGCGTCGTCGAGCAGCTCGCGCAGGACGTCGCGGCGGCCGTGGGTGACGAGCGGCCCGACCTCCGTCGCCGGGTCCAGCGGATCGCCGCAGCGCAGCCCCTCGGCTTGGGCCACGATGCCGCGCAGCAGCCGGTCGGCCACGTCGCGCACCGCGACCACGCGCGAGACCGAGCCGCCGGACTGCCCGGCATTGGCGAAGGCGGCCCACGTGATGCCCTCGACCGCCTGCGCGACGTTGGCGTCGGCGCACACCAGGGCGACGTCCTTGCCGCCGAGCTCGAGCACGCTGCGCTTGAGGCCGCGCGCGCACGCCTCCAGGACCCCGCGGCCGGCGCGCAGCGAGCCGGTGAAGCGCACCTGGTCGACGTCGGCCTCCACGAGCGCGCGGCCGGCGTCGCCGTGGCCGTGCACGACCGCCAGCAGCCCCTCCGGCAGTCCCGCACGGACGAAGACGCGCGCGATCCGCTCGCCCGCGAGCGCCGCGTGCGGGGAGGGCTTGAGCACGACGCCGTTGCCCGCCATGAGCGCGACGGCGACATCGCCCAGCGGCGTGGCGAACGGCTCGGTGGCGGGCCCCAGGACGCCGACAACGCCCAGCGGCTCGTACCGCCACCGCGCACGCGTGAGCGGGTGCAGCGTCCGCGACAGGCTGATCCGCTCGCCGGCCAGGATCCGCGGCCCCGATTCCGCCAGCCACTGCAGCGTCTCGATCGCGGCGAACACCTCCTGCAGCTCGGCCTCCGTGCGGGGCCGGCCCTGCTCGCGGGCGACGAGCGCGACGATGTCCGCCGCCTCGTCCACCACGGCCTGCGCGGCGCGCGCCATGTACCGCGCGCGGTCGGCGAGGCGCAGCTGCGCCCAGAGCCGCTGCACGGCCCGCGCCTCGGCCACCGCCGCGCGCACGTCGGCCGCCGTGGCGACCGGGACGCTGCCGAGGACCTCGCCGGTCGCCGGGGAGAGCGCCTCCAGCCTGCGGGTCGCCTCCTGCGTGCCGGACACCCCCGGCACGCTACCGACCGGCCCGGGGGCGGTCAGGCCACGGTGCGCGGCTGCAGGCCGGCGCGCTCCGCGACGGCGGCGGCCAGGACGTCCGTGACGCCCGGCGCCAGGCCCTCGTCGGCGAGCACGACATCCGGCGCGCCCGCGGCCAGGTCCCCGGCGGCGTAGCCGACGACGGCCTCGTGGCCGTCGACCCAGGCGGTCGCGCAGATCGCGACGCGCGCGCGGGGCCGGACGCGGACCATGCGCTGGAGCTCGAGCTCGCTGCACGGCCGCCCCGTGCGCCGGGCCAGCTCGCCCAGCGCCGGCCGGTCCGAGCTGCGCGCGAGGCGCAGCCGGACCCGGGGGCCGTCGGGGAGCTGGTGTCCGTGGGCGAGGAGCATCGAGTGCGGGATTCGAGGGTGCCGTGCGGCGTCCTTCCTCATGTAGAACGCCGGTGAACGCCGAAAGGTTCACCCGTCTGGACGGATGCACGGGTCTGTTCAGGGTTGCCAGAAGCGCACGCCGGCCAACTCCGGGGCCAGCAGCGGCTGGTCCGACACCCCGCCGGGCTGGTCGTGGGGGTAGACGTAGGGCTCGTCGCCCACGGGGGTGCTGCGCAGGTAGCCCGGGATCGGCGCCGCGCCATGGGTGCGGACGTGCTCGCGGGCGCGCCCCAGCGCCCGGTAGGCCGCGTTGGACTTCGGCGCCCGGGCGAGGTGCACGGCGCACTGGGCCAGCGCGTGCGCGCACTCCGGCAGCCCGACGTGCTCGACGGCGTGGGCGGCCGCCACGGCGATCAGCAGCGCCTGCGGGTCGGCCACGCCGATGTCCTCCGAGGCCAGGATCACCATCCGCCGGACGATGAACCGCGGGTCTTCGCCGCCCTCGAGCATGACGGCGAGGTAGTACAGCGACGCGTCGACGTCGCTGCCGCGCGTGGCCTTGATCCACGCGCTGGCCAGGTCGTAGTGCTGGTCGCCGGCCTTGTCGTAGCGCACGGCGGCGCGGCGCAGGGCGTCCTGCGCCGCGGCGAGCGTCACGCGGCCGGTGGAGGCGGCGATCTCCAGCGCGGTGAGGGCGGTCCGGGCGTCACCCGACGAGCGCGACGCCAGGTAGGCCAGCGCCTCCTCGTCGGCGTCGGCGTCGCGCTCGAGCGCCGCGAGCCCGCGGTCGAGCAGCTCGCGGATGTCCTGCGCGGCCAGCGGCTCGAGCTCGACGACGGGCGCGCGGCTGAGCAGCGCGCTGTTGACCGAGAAGCCGGGGTTCTCGGTGGTGGCGCCCACGAGCGTGACCAGGCCCTCCTCGACCGCCGGGAGCAGCGCGTCCTGCTGGGCCTTGTTGAAGCGATGGATCTCGTCGAGGAACAGCACGGTGCGCCGACCGGAGCGCCGCCGTTCGCGGGCGCGCTCGATGACGGCCATCACCTCGGCCTTGCCCGCCTGCACGGCGCTGAGCTCCTCGAAGGCGGCGTCGGCGTGCGCGGCCACCAGCCGGGCGATCGTGGTCTTGCCCGAGCCGGGCGGCCCGTGCAGGACCATCGAGAACGGCCGTCCGCGCTCGAGGGCGCCCGCCAGCGCCGTACCGGGCGCGAGGACGTGGCGCTGGCCGACGACGTCGGCGAGCCGGCGGGGGCGCAGCCGGGCGGCGAGCGGCGCGTCGTCGCCGGCGGCGAGGTCCGGCCGGCCGCTGTCGGGCTCGGCGTCGAAGAGACGTCCTTCCATGCGCGGATGGTGGCGGTCAGCGCGGCGGCAGCGGGCCGCCGGCGGCGGCGATCACGGCGCCGGCGGCCGCCGCGCCGAGCAGGACGACGACCACGCCGCCGCGGCCCCGCGCCAGCAGCAGCGCCGCGACGGCGAGCACGGCGACCTGCCAGGCCTCGTCGACGCCGGCCAGCAGCGGGACCGCGGCGCCGAGGATCGCCCCCACGGCCGCGGGCCCCGCGCCGTCGAGGAAGGCCCGCGGGCCGGGCGCCCGGCGCAGGCGCTCGAAGCGCGCGCCGCCGAGCAGCACGACGAGGAAGGAGGGCGCGAACGCGATCGCCGCCGCCAGGAGCGCGCCGCCGAGCCCGGCAGCCGCCCAGCCGACGGCCGCCACCGTCTGGACCACCGGCCCCGGCGTGAGCTGGCCGAGGGCGACCGCGCTGAGGAACTCGCCCTCGGTCATCCATCCCCGGCCGTCGACCGCCTCGCCCTGCATCAGCGGGACGATCACGAAGCCGCCGCCGTAGCTCAGGGCGCCCACCTGGAAGGCGACCCAGGCGAGTGCGGGCAGCGCCGCGACCGACAGGAGCGCCGGCGGTGTGCCGCGGCGCCACACGAGCTCCACCACCCCGCAGCCGACGAGCGCGAGGACGACCCACGGCCCGAGGAGCACCGTGGTCGCGAAGCCGACGGCGAGGTACACGGCCGCCCGCAGGCTGCGCACCCCGGTGCGGCCCAGGTCGACGCCGGCTTGGACGACGACCGCCACCACGGCTGCGCCGGCGCCGGCCGCGGCGCCGAGCACCCAGGTCGGCGGGTCGTCACCCAGCGTCAGCGCCGCCAGCGCGATGAGCGCGACCAGGCCGGGGAGGATGAACGCCAGCCCCCCGACGACGGCGCCGCGCGCGCCGCCCACGCGGTGCGCGCAGAAGATGGCCAGCTGCGTCGAGGCGGGCCCGGGCAGCAGCTGGCAGGCGGCGTTGGCGTCCTCGAACGCTCGGGCGTCGATCCAGCGGCGCTCGTCGACGCACAGGCGGCGCAGCAGCGCGACGTGCGCGGGCGGGCCGCCGAAGCCGATGAGCCCGAGCCGCCCCCACTCGCGCAGGACGGTGCGCAGTCCGATCCTGGTCGACACCGGGCGGGGATCCTGCCACGCCCCGGTAGCGTCCCCGTGACGATGGCCGACGACCTCCAGGACGCAGCGGTCGGGCTGCTGCAGCGGCTGCTGCGCTGCCGGACGGTCAACCCGCCCGGCGCCGAGCGTGCCGCGAACGAGCTCCTGGCCGCGGAGCTGGAGTCCGCCGGGTTCGACGACGTCCGGCTGGTGGGGGCCACGCACGACCGGCCCAATCTCGTCGCCCGGCTGCGCGGCCGCGCCGACGGGCCCACGCTGTGCCTGCTCTCGCACGTCGACACGGTCCTCGCCGACCCGGAGGACTGGCGCCACGACCCGTGGTCGGGCGACGTGCTCGAAGGCGACGTCTGGGGTCGCGGCGCCCAGGACATGAAGTCGCAGACCGCGGCCGAGGTCACGGCGGCGTGCGCCCTGGCGCGCTCCGGCTGGCGGCCCGCGCGCGGCGACCTCCTCGTCGTGGCGGTCGCCGACGAGGAGACCGGCGGGGAGCTCGGCGCGATCTGGCTGTGCGAGAACCACCCGGAGCTCGTGCGCTGCGACATGCTGCTCAACGAGGGCGGCGGGACCGTCATCCCGCACGGCGACGAGCTGCTCGTCGGCGTGTGCGTGGCCGAGAAGGGCGTCGCGCGCTTCACGCTGACCGTTCACGGTGTCGCCGGCCACGCCTCGATGCCGGCCTTCGCCGACAACGCGCTGCCCAAGCTGGCGCCGCTGATCACGCGGCTGGCCGAGGCCGCGCCCGAGCAGGACCTGACCGAGGCGCCGCTCGCGCT
>DASPKC010000470.1:0-3539 GCA_035628295.1 Baekduia sp. | reverse complement strand
CCGCTGCGGGCAAGGGCGGCAACCTGGCCGCGCCGCTGCTGGCCGAGGAGCTCGGCGGCGGCGCCGGCACGCTGGGCGGCGACCTCTTCCTGGCGATCATCGCCGCCGTGGCGTTCGCCACGATCCTGGCCGTCGTCGCCGGCCTCGTGCTGTCGGCATCCGGCGCCGTGGCGCACGACATCTGGTCGAGCATCATCCGCAAGGGCAAGGACACCGAGCGCGAGCAGGTCCTGGTCGCGCGGCTCGCCGCCACCTGCATCGGCGTCATCGCCATCGTGATCGCCCTCGTGGGCGGCGCGGGCCTGAACGTCTCGTTCATGGTGGGCCTCGCGTTCGCCGTCGCCGCGTCGGCGAACTTCCCGGCGCTGCTGCTGGCGCTGACGTGGCGGCGCTTCAACACCGCCGGCGCGCTGACGGGCGTGCTGTTCGGGATCGTCTCCGCGATCTTCCTGATCGTCGTCTCGCCGAAGGTCTGGCCCGGCCCCGACTCCGAGGGCTCGCCCATCGGGTGGACGCTGGCCAACCCCGGCATCTTGTCCATCCCGATCGGGTTCCTGGGCTGCTGGCTGGGCACGATGCTGAGCTCCGAGCGCTCGCCCGAGGCCCTGCTGACCGAGCTCGAGGTCCGGTCCGAGACCGGTCTGGGCGCCGAGACCGCGGTGGCGCACTGATGGCCGCCACGGCCACCGACCGGCTGGAGGAGCGCCTCTCGGCGCTCCTCCGGCGCGACCGCGTCGAGGTCCCCGCGGACTTCGCCCGCGCGTCGACGCTGACCGACCGTCCCTTCCGCGCCGACGACCCGCTGGCGTACTGGGCGGGCGAGGCCGGGCGCCTGGACTGGCTGCGGCGCCCGACGGAGGTCCTCGACGACTCGCGCGCGCCGTTCTACCGCTGGTTCGCCGACGGGACGGTCAACGCGTCCTACGAGTGCCTGGACCGCCACGTGGCGGCCGGGCTCGGGCCCCGGGTCGCGTTGCACTGGGAGGGCGAGGACGGCAGCCGCCGCGACGTCACGTACGCCGAGCTGCTCGACCACGTGCAGCGCCTGGCCAACGTCCTGCTCGACCGCGGCGTGCGCGCGGGGGATGTCGTCGGCATCCACCTCCCGATGGTCCCGGAGGTCGTCGTGGCGATGCTGGCGTGCGCGCGCATCGGCGCGCCGCACAACGTCGTCTTCGGCGGGTTCTCCGCCGGCTCCGTGGCCGAGCGCCTCGAGGCCTCGGAGGCCGTCGCGCTCATCACCGCCGACGGCGCCCGGCGCAAGGGCCGGACCGCGCCGGTGAAGGGCCCGCTGGACGAGCTGCTCGCACCGCTGGAGCACCTGCACACCGTCGTGGTGCTGCGCCACACCGGCGTCGACTGCCCGATGGATCCGGTGCGCGACGTCGACTACGCGGCCGCCGTGCACGCCGCCGCAGCGGTCTGCCCGCCCGCGGAGCTCGAGGCCGAGCACCCGCTCTTCCTGCTGTACTCGTCGGGGTCGACGGCCAAGCCGAAGGGCATCGTGCACTCGACCGGCGGCTACCTGGTCGGTGTCACGAGCACGCAGCGGCTCGTCTTCGACGTCGACCCCGACCGCGACGTGTGGTTCTGCACCGCCGACGTCGGCTGGATCACCGGCCACAGCTACATGGTCTACGGGCCCCTGGCCAACGCGATGACGTCGGTGATGTACGAGGGCGCGCCGGACTTTCCGCACCACGGGATCTGGTGGGAGCTCGTCGAGCGCCACCGCGCGACGCACTTCTACACCGCCCCGACGGCGATCCGGGCGTGCATGCGCTGGGGCGCCGAGGTGCCGGCGCGCCACGACCTGTCGTCGCTGCGCCTCCTCGGGACGGTCGGCGAGCCGATCAACCCGAAGGCCTGGCACTGGTACCGCGAGGTGATCGGCGGCGGCACCTGCCCGGTCGTGGACACCTGGTGGCAGACCGAGACCGGCTGCATCATGGTCACCACCCTCCCGGGGGCGCAGGCCATGAAGCCCGGCAGCGCCGGCACGCCGCTGCCCGGCGTGCGCGCCGGGCTGCGCGACGACAACGTCTTCGTGCTCGAGCATCCCTGGCCGTCGATGCTGCGCGGCCTGCACGGCGACGACGACCGGTACGTCGAGACGTACTGGAGCCGCTACGACGCCGGGACCTACCTGGTCGGCGACGCGGCCGAGATCGACGACGACGGCTACGTCTGGATCAAGGGCCGCATCGACGACGTCATCAACGTCAGCGGCCACCGGCTCTCGACGGCCGAGGTCGAGTCGGCGCTGGTCGCCCACGAGGCGGTGGCCGAGGCCGCCGTCGTCGCCCAGTCCGACGAGCTCACCGGCCAGGCGATCCTGGCGTTCGTCACCGCCACCGCGGGCCGCGACACCGCCGGCCTGGAGGAGGAGCTGCGCGAGCACGTGGCGCAGCGCATCGGCAAGCTGGCGCGCCCGAAGCGGATCGTGCTGACCGACGACCTGCCCAAGACCCGCAGCGGCAAGATCATGCGCCGGCTGCTGCGCGACCTCGGCGAGGGCCGCGAGCTGGGGGACACGAGTACGTTGCGCGACCCCGCCATCGTCCGCGAGCTTGCATCGAGGCTGCAGGAGGGGTGATGCTCGCCACCATGACCTACGACGAGCGTCGTGCCGCCTGGACGTGGGACGTCCCCGAGCGCTACAACATCGCGGCCGACGTCTGCGACAAGCACCCGCGCGACAAGCTCGCGATGATCTGGGAGCGCTTCGACGGGGCGCGGCGCGAGGTGGCCTGGGGCGAGCTGCAGGACCTCGCCAACCAGGCGGCGCACGTGCTGCGCGACCACGGCGTGGCCAAGGGCGAGCGGGTGGCGGTCGTCCTGCCGCCCACGGCCGAGACGGCGGCGATCTTCTTCGGCACCTGGAAGCTCGGCGCCCTGCTGCTCTCCATGTCGGTGCTCTACGGCGACGAGGGGATCGCGCACCGCGTGGGCGACGCGCGGCCCAAGGTCCTCGTGACCAACGCCGAGAACGCGCCGCGCTTCGAGGGCCGGTACGACGGCGTGGAGGTGCTCGTCCTCGACCAGGGCCTGCTCGAGGGCGCGCCGACCGACCACGTCGAGGCCGACACCGCGGCCGACGACCCCGCCCAGCTGTACTACACGTCCGGCACGACGGGACTGGCGAAGGGCATCGTCCACGCGCAGCGCTACCTGCTCGCGCACAACGAGTTCGAGCTCTGCCACGAGGTGCAGGAGGGCGAGCGCTTCCACGGGATGGGCGAGTGGGCCTGGGCCGCGGGCATCGCGCCGCTGCTCGGGCCGTGGCGCCTCGGGGCGGTGCAGGTCGTGCTGCAGCGCCAGGGCGGATTCGACCCGCACGGCCAGCTGGACTTCCTCAGCCGCAACAAGGTCACCAACGTCTTCACGACGCCGACGGCGATGCGCTCGATGATGGGCATCGAGGACGCCGGCACGCGGTACCCGTGCGAGTTCCGGCGCGTGTGCAGCGCCGGCGAGCCGCTCTACCCGGAGGCGATCCGCTGGTTCCGCGAGCAGTACGGCATCACCGTGCTGGACTA
>DASPKC010000469.1:0-5232 GCA_035628295.1 Baekduia sp. | reverse complement strand
CTGGTGGGCACCTGGAAGTACAAGCTCACCGACGTGCGCAACGTCCTGGAGCGCGCGAGCGCGCGGGAGACGGCGGCGCGCGTGGCGGGCGGCGCGCTGGCGCGCCAGTTCCTGCAGGCCCTCGGTGTGGAGATCCGCTCGCACGTGGTGCAGATCGGAGCGGTCCGCGCCCCCGAGCGCGACCTCGCGCCCGGCCTGGCCGACTTCGACGGCGTCGACGACGATCCGGTCCGCTGCCTGGACCCCGAGGTCTCGCGGGCGATGGTCGAGCACATCAACGTGCAGCGCAAGGCCAACGAGTCGCTGGGCGGCGTCTTCGAGGTCGTCGCCTACGGGGTGGTGCCCGGCCTCGGGTCGCACATCTCCTGGGAGGAGCGCCTGGACGGCCGCCTGGCCATGGCGATCTGCTCCATCCAGGCGGTCAAGGGCGTCTCCATCGGCGACGCCTGGGACGTCTCGGGCCGGCCCGGGTCCGAGGCCCACGACGAGATCTTCTACGACGACGAGCGCGGGTTCTTCCGCGAGACCAACCACGCGGGCGGCCTCGAGGGCGGGATGACGACCGGCGAGCCGCTGCTCGTGCGCGGCGCGATGAAGCCCCTGCCGACGCTCACCCGGCCGCTGCGCTCGGTCGACATCTCCACGCGCCAGCCCGCGCAGGCCCTGCGCGAGCGCACCGACTCCACGACCGTGCCGGCCGCCGGGGTCGTCGGTGAGGCGATGATCGCGTTCGTGCTGGCCGACGCGTACCGGCGCAAGTTCGGCGGCGACCACGTCGACGACGTCCGGGACGCCGTGGCGCGCTACTGCGAGCGCATCGGGTGGAGTCCTCGCCCGCAGTGACGGCCGGCCTGGCCGACGGCGCGGTCGTCGTCATCGGCTTCATGGGCGCGGGCAAGACGACGCTGGCCTCGGGCGCCGCCGCGGCGCAGGGCCTGCGCCACGTCGACACGGACGCGCTGCTGGAGGAGCGCCTCGGGCGCCCGATCGCCGAGGTGTTCGCCACCGACGGCGAGGCGCGCTTCCGCGAGGAGGAGGAGCGCCTCGTCGCCGAGGTGCTCGACCGCGCCGGGCCGGGGGACGTGGTGTCGCTCGGTGGCGGCGCCGTGCTGTCGCCGGTCGTGCAGGCGGCGCTGGACCGCCACGTCGTCGTCCTGGCGGAGATCGACGCCGGGACGGCGTGGCACCGGGCGGCCGGCGCCGGGACCCGCCCGCTGGCCGAGGACCGCGGCGCCTTCGAGGAGCGGCTGTGCGACCGCACCCCGCTCTACGACGCGCTGGCCGACGTCTTCCTCATGGCGACCGATCGCGGCGGCCTGGAACGCGCGGCCCCCCTGATCGCGGCGCTGCGCGCGGCGCCGGCGGGGACCCGGGGCATCTGGGCGCGGCCCGGCGGGCGCGAGCACCCCGTCCTGGTGGGCCGCGGCGTGCTGGGCACCGACCGCACGCCGCTGATCGGCGGGCGGTCGTTCCTGGTGACCGACACGGCGGTGGCCGAGCACCACGGCGTCCCGGGCCTGTCCGGCGCCGTCGAGATCGCGCCGGGCGAGGAGCACAAGACGCTGCGCACCGCCGAGCTCGTCTGGCGGGCGCTGGCCGAGCAGGGCGTCACGCGCACCGACCACCTCGTCGCGGTCGGCGGCGGCGTCGTCGGCGACCTGGCCGGCTTCTGCGCCGCCTGCTACCAGCGCGGCATCCCGGTCGTGCAGTGCCCGACGACCGTGGTCGCCCAGGTCGACTCCGCCTACGGCGGCAAGACGGGCGTCGACCTCCCGGAGGCCAAGAACTACGTCGGCGCCTACCACCAGCCGGCCGCGGTCCTGGTGGACCCGGCGACCCTGGCGACGCTGCCGGCCGCCGAGCTGGCGGCGGGCTACGCGGAGGTGGTCAAGACGGCGCTGATCGCGGGCGGCGCGCTGTGGGAGCGCGTGGCGGGCGGCGCGCCGGTCGATGACGACGTCGTGCTGGCGTGCGCGCGCACGAAGCTCGCGGTCGTGGCGGCCGACGAGCGCGACGGCGGCCGGCGGCAGGTGCTCAACCTGGGCCACACCGTGGGCCACGCGCTGGAGACGGTGACGGGCTACGCGCGCCTGCGCCACGGCGAGGCGGTGGGGCTCGGCCTGCTCGCGGCGCTGCGCCTCAGCGGTCAGGGCGCGCTGCGCGACGAGGTCGAGGCGCTGCTGGCCGCCGCCGGGCTGCCCACCTCGATCGACGGCGTGGACGCCGAGGCGGTGGTGCGCGCGACCGCGCGCGACAAGAAGCGGGTGGGGGAGGGGCCGACGCCGTTCGTGCTCGTCCGCGCACCGGGCGACGTCGTCCACGGCCAGGACGTCGGGGCCGCCGACGTGCTCGCGGCGGTGCGCGAGCTCAGCCACACCAGCGCGCCGGCGAGCGGCACCGACCACGCCAGGTAGAGCGCCGCCAGCGCGTCGGGGCTGACGTCGTAGCGCAGGTCGTAGGTCGTCGCGTACGCCGCGCCGGTGGCGACGACCGACAGCACCGGCAGCCGGTCGTGGGTCCGGGTCTCCCAGACCACGAGGGCCAACAGGAACGGCACGGCGTAGTAGTCGGTGTTCCAGGTGTCCAGGAGGCAGCGCAGGAGCAGCACCGCCGCCAGGAGCACGAGCGCCCGCTCGCGCGGCACCCGCCGCCGCCACGCGAGGAGGCTGACCAGGGCGCACACGCCCACGACGAGCGCCTTCGTGCTGCCTGCCGCCCACGCCGGGGCGGCGCGGTAGCCCTCCTTGACGAGGGCGTCGGCGCCGAGCACCGACGTCGTCGGGTCACCGAAGAACCACAGCACCTGCCAGGGCTGGAAGATCGTGCCGCTGTCGCGCGCCACCGCGACCGTGAGCTCCGCGCCGGCGCGGCCGAGCAGCACGGGCGCGAAGACCAGCGTCGCGACGGCGCCGGCGCCGGCGGCCGCGGCGACCCGGACGCGGCCGGGCGGCAGCGCGAGCAGGACGGGTGCGAGCGCGACGAGCGCCCAAGGCTTGGCGCCGATCGCCACGCCCAGCGCCACGGTCGCCCAGACCGGCCGGTCGGCCAGCGCGAGAAGCACCGCGGCGACGCAGAGGACGCCGACCAGCAGCTCCTCGGGATGACCGACGTCCAGCGCGCGCATCGTCAACGGGTTGAGCGCGACGAGCAGGACGAGCAGCAGACGCTGGGCTCGTGGGCGGCCGCGCTCGCGCAGGCGCACCGCCTGCACCGCCGCCAGCACGGCGGCGGCGAGGAGCGCGGGCACCGCGAGGGCCCGGAAGACGGCCAGGTCGCCGCCGCCGAGGGCGTCGGCGAGCAGCGCGAACGGCGCGCGCAGCACCACCGAGCCGCCGTAGGCCGGCAACCCCTCCAGGAAGCGGCCGACGTCGCCGCGCAGCAGCGCCTCGATCGCGGGCTGCGCTTCCTCCTCGTAGTCGGTGAAGGCGGGCGTCAGCCCGCCCACGGTCAGCAGGAGGGCCGAGCAGGCGACGGCCAGGAGCAGCTCGGGCAGCGCGCGGCGCACGACCCGTGCATCGGCTGCTGCGGCGTCCTCCTTGACCCCGTGCCGGGAGGGCGACGTGGCAGACTCGCGCGCTGTGCCCTTGGTCCAGAATCGCATCGAGGTGATGCACGGCGTCAACCTCGACCAGCTCGGCCGGCGCCCGGCCGCGATCTACGGCGACCTGTCGTTCGACGCGCTCGAGCAGCGCATCGGCGACTGGGCGCGCGAGCTGGGCCTCGAGGCGCGCTTCTTCCAGACCAACCACGAGGGCGAGTACGTCGAGCACCTGCACCGCCTCGACGGCCTGGCCGACGGCGTGATCCTCAACCCCGGCGCCTGGACGCACTACGCCTGGGCGATCCGCGACGCCCTCGAGATCTGCGCGCTGCCGAGCGTGGAGGTGCACCTCTCCGACACCGGGGCGCGCGAGGAGTTCCGCCGGACGTCGGTCGTGCGCGACCTCTGCCTGGACACCGTGCAGGGTCGCGGGCCCGACGGCTACCGCCACGCGCTCGAGCGCCTGCGCGAGGAGCTGTCGCGGTGAGCGCCGCCCGCGCCGACCGGCTGGCGGCCCGGGCCGCCCGGGACGGACTCGACCAGCTGCTGGTCACCGGCCCGGTCAACGTCCGGTGGCTGACGGGGTTCACGGGCTCGGCGGGGCTCGCGGTGGTCGGGCAGGACGTCCGGCGGTTCGTGACCGACTTCCGGTACCTGACGCAGTCCGCCGAGGAGCTCGACCAGGTCTGGGAGCGCCAGATCGCGCAGGAGCTCGTGGCGAACGCGGCGGGCGGCCTGCGCGGGCGCGTCGGCTTCGACGACGACCATCTCAGCGTCAAGGCGCACGCCAAGCTCGCCGGCGCGGTCGGCGAAGGCGTCGAGCTCGTACCCGCCGGCGGCCTGGTGGAAGAGCTGCGCGCGGTCAAGGACGCCGAGGAGCTCGAGCGCATCCGCGCCGCCGCGCGCCTGGCGGATGCCGCGCTGGAGGAGGTCCTGTCACGCGGCCTGGCGGGCCGGACCGAGCGCGACGTGGCGCTGGACCTCGAGGTCACGATGCGGCGCATGGGCGCGGAGGCCGTCTCCTTCCCCCCGATCGTGGCGGCCGGCGCCCACGGCGCGCTGCCGCACGCGTCGCCGCGCGACGTGCTGATCTCCGAGGGGACGCTGTGCGTCGTGGACTGGGGCGCGCAGCTCGACGGCTACGCCTCGGACTGCACCCGCACGTTCGGCACCTCCGAGGACCTCGACCCGCGCGACCGCGAGGTCTACGAGCTGGTGCTGCGCGCGCAGGAGGAGGCGCTGGCGGCGGTCCGCGCGGGGGCGGGCGGGCGCGACGTCGACGCGGTGGCCCGCGAGATCATCGCTGCGGCCGGGCACGGCGAGCACTTCGGCCACGGCCTCGGGCACGGGGTCGGGGCTGAGGTCCACGAGGGCCCGCGGCTGTCGCAGCGCTCGGAGGCCACGCTGGCCGCCGGCAACGTCGTGACGGTCGAGCCGGGGGTGTACGTGCCCGAGGCCGTCGGCGTGCGCATCGAGGACCTCGCGGTCGTCACCGACGACGGCGCCGAGGTGCTCACGCACCTGCCCAAGGCGCTGCGCATCGCCCCGCGCGCCGGGTAGCCCCCCGGCATGCCCGACCCGCGGACGCTCGCCACCGGCCTGGCCGTCACCCGTCTGCTGTTCGGCGCCCGGCTCGTCCTGCAGCCGGCCGCCGCGGATCAGAGCTGGGTCGGCGCGGCGATCCGCACGCC
>DASPKC010000468.1:0-3764 GCA_035628295.1 Baekduia sp. | reverse complement strand
AAGGCGCTGGCCGCGCTGTTCCCCGTGGGACCGCTGCTGCTGCTGAAGAAGTTCCTGATCGCCCAGGGCGGCATGTCCGCCGGCGGGGCGGCCGCCGCCGCCGGGACCAGCGCCGCCGGGTCGGCTGCCGCCGGCAGCGCTCTCGCAGCGGGCGCTTCGGCCTTCGCGTCCAAGACCGCCGCCGGCCTGGCCGCCGCCGCCATCGTGACCGCCGGAGCCGTCGAGGTCGACCACGCCCGCGAGTCGCGCGCCAAGCGCTCCGCGCCGGCCGCGGCCGCCGTCGCGCCCGCCGCTCCTGCCGTGGCGGCCGCCGCGCCGGTCGTCGTCCGCAACGAGCCGCAGCCCGCGCCGCCGGCGCCGGTCGCGACGGCGGCCGAGAAGCCGCGGCCGGCCCGCAAGGACGAGGCCGAGGACGAGGCGCCGGCCACGGCCGCCTCGCACGAGGAGCCGCCGGTCCCGGCCGCCGCGCCGGCCGAGCCGGTGCCGGGCGGAGCCGTCCCGCCGGCCGCGCTCACGCCGCAGGAGGGCTCCACCACCTCGCGGCTGCCTCAGCAGCTCGACCCCGCGCAGCCCCAGGCGGTCGCGCAGGAGTCGCAGCCCGCGTCGGCCACGCCCGCCGGCCAGCCGCAGCCCGCGCCGCCGGCCGGTGACTCCTCCGCGCAGCAGCCCACCGCGCAGCCGCAGCCGCAGCCGCAGCCCACGCAGCCGCAGGCGCCCGCGCCGCAGCAGCCGGCGCCCGCGTCCGGCCCCGCGCGGGCCGAGGACCCCGCGGCCACCGGCGGGACCGCGGCGCCCGCGCCCTAGCGCCGGCGCTCAGCCGAGGCGGTCGCCCGGCCGCGCGTGCGGCTCCGGGCTGACCAGCAGCACCGTGCCGTCCTGGGCGTAGGTGCCCAGCACCAGCACCTCGCTGCGCACCGGCCCCACCTGGCGCGGCGGGAAGTTCACCACGCCCAGCACGAGCCGGCCCGGCAGCGCCTCGAGCGGATAGCTGGTGATCTGGGCGCTCGAGCGCTTGACCCCGAGCTCCTCGCCGAAGTCGACGCGCAGCTTGTAGGCGGGCTTGCGGGCCTCCGGGAAGGACTCGGCCTCGACGATCCGCCCCACGCGGATGTCGAGCTTGAGGAAGTCGTCGAAGGTGACCTCGGCGGCGCTCACGGCCGCTCCGTGCCGAAGCGGAAGGAGCGCAGCGCGACCTTCAGCGGCCCGGCGCCCCCGACGGAGGAGAACTTGGGCACGCGCTCGGTGCGCCGCGCGAGCAGCACGATGTCGGCGCCGTCGCGCGAGAGCGGCGTGGGCAGGAGCATCACGCGCCGGCCGTACCAGGTCGCGCCGTCGCGGCGGAACTGGAACCACAGCTCGTAGCCCTGCTGGCGGTTGATGTTCGCGCGGCCCTCCTGGCGCAGCGTGAAGCCCTCGTAGCCCTGCGCCATCTCGCCCTGCAGGTGGGCGGCCAGGACCGGCAGGACGCCGCTCGCGTCGCCGCGGAAGGACTCCAGGCGCAGCGGCGAGACGGCGTAGCGCAACCCGTCGGCCTGCAGCGCGACCGCCTCGCGGCCCTGCGGCGCGGTGCGCGAGAGGCGGTCCGGCTGGTAGGCGAAGTTGAACGGCGCCGGGACGTCGCGCACCACGACGGCCGTGCGGTCCTCGCCCCCCGAGAGCAGGCGCACGGCGACGCCGGCCAGCACCAGGACGGCCACGACGGCCAGCGCGACGAGCGCCCGGCGCGGCAGGCGGCGCAGGACGGGGCGGGCGAGATCCGGGAGCGTCGGCCCGAACTCGGGGCGTACGGCGGACACGGCGCACCAGGGTACGGATCGGGCGGTCCGCGAGGCCGGCCGCCGCGGGCGCAGGTGTGCCCCGGCCAGCCCTTGGGGGCGGTGCCCGGACGCCCGCGCGCCCGCATCCTGCGACGCGTGACCGTGCCGCGCACCTGGGTCGTCACCGACCGCCGATACCTCCAGCAGCGCATGCCCGCGGCACTCGTGGCCTGGCTGCACGCCCGCGGCCACCCCGTCGAGCTCGTCGTGGCCGACGCACGCCCCAGCCTGGCTGCGGCGTGCGCGGGGGACGTCGTCGTGGGACGCAGCCGGCACCCGGAGGCGCTGCGGCTGCTCGCCGAGGCCCAGGCGCGCGGCGCGGTCCTGCTCGACGCGCCCGACCGCATCGAGGCGGTGCGCGACAAGCTGCGCTGCGCGCGGCTGCTGGCCCGCGCCGGCCTGCCGGTGCCGGCGACCGTGCTCGTGCACGAGCCGCGCGACCTGCGGCGGCTGCCCCCCGCGGCCTTCCCGCTCGTGCTCAAGCCCGTGCACGGCGACAACGCGCGCGGCGTCCGGGTGCTGCGCTCGCCGGAGGTCGGGCCCTGGGGCGGCGAACCGCACCTGGCCCAGGCCTACGTCGAGGCCGGCGGCACGGAGCTCAAGCTCTACCTCGCCGGGCGCGAGATGTGGGCGACCCGCCGGCCCTCGCCGCTGGTCGACCCGCATGCGCAAGGGCGCCGGGTCGCGCTCACGCCCCGGCTGCGGGCCCTGGCGGCGCGGTGCCGCGCCGCCTTCGGCCTGACGCTCCTGGGCCTCGACGTGCTCGAATCGGACGCCGGCCCGACCATCGTCGACGTCAACGAGTTCCCGAATTTCACCGGTGTCGACGAGGCTCCCGCGGCCATCGGGCGTCTTGTGCTCGACCTCACACGCAAAAACCCTGCTTTCGGCGCCCGAGCGGCGTAGTCTTCTGCGCGACGAGGGGAGGCTCAGGGTGCAGGTCCAGGATCCGCACGGAGGCCGCACCACGCCGGAGGTCCGGTCGTGGGCGTGAGCCGTCGCGTGGCCCTGTCGGCGGGCGACACCGTCGGCGGACGGTTCGTCATCGAATGCGAGCTCGGTGAGGGCGGGATGAGCCGCGTCTACGAGGCCGTGGACACGCGCTACGACCGGCCCGCCGCGCTGAAGGTGCTCGGCCGCGGGCTCGCCGACGACGAGGAGTTCCGCCAGCGCTTCGAGCGCGAGGCGGAGTCTGCACAGCGCGTCACGCACCCCCACGTCCTGCCGGTCTGGGACCACGGCGAGCACGAGGGCCTGCTGTACCTCGCCATGCCGCTGTGCGACACGGACCTCGGCACGGTGCTGGCCACCGAGGGGCGCCTCGATGCCGCCCGCGCCACGACGATCGTGGCGCAGGTCGCCTGGGCGCTGGACTGGGCCCACCGGCGCGGGGTCGTCCACCGCGACGTCAAGCCCGAGAACATCCTGCTCGTCGCCGGCCCGGGCGAGGGGCACGCCTACCTGGCCGACTTCGGCCTCGCCAAGGCAGCGGTCTTCGAGACGCTCACCCTCGCCGGCCACCCCGCCGGGCTGACGCCCGCCTACGCCGCGCCCGAGCAGTGGCTGGGCGACCACGTCGGCCCCGCCGCCGACCAGTACGCCCTCGCCGCCACGCTCTACACCTGCATCTCCGGCCGCCCGCCGTTCCACCCGCGCCGCGGGCCGTCGCTGCGCGAGGCGCATCTCGCCGAGCCGCCCCCGGACATCGCCCTGGTCGTCGGCGACGTCCCGCCGGGCGTCGCCCATGCGCTCGCGCGCGGCCTGTCCAAGGATCCCGACGACCGCTTCACCTCCTGCGGCGAGCTGATGAGCGCCGTGCTGGGCGCCATCGGCCCCACCCCGAGCCGTCCTGGCCTCGCATCGCCCGTGCCGGCGCCGGCGATCGAGCGCGAGCCGAGCACCTTGGGCGCCAGCGACGCCCAGGCGCTGTGGCCGCCCGAGGAGGAC
>DASPKC010000467.1:0-14969 GCA_035628295.1 Baekduia sp. | reverse complement strand
GCTCGGCCTCGCGGCCGCGCTGGCCACGCTGTGCTCCGACATGTCCCACAGCACCGGCCTGGCGATCGTGCGTGACCTGCCCTCGGACCTGCCGCCGCTCGCGCCCGAGGTCGAGACCGTGCTCTACCGCGTCACGCAGGAGAGCCTCACGAACGTGGTCCGCCACGCCGGGGCGCGCTCGGCCGAGGTCAGCCTGGCGATCGCCGACGACGGCCACCTCGTGCTGTCCGTGCGCGACGACGGCGACGGGATGCCGCGCGGCGCGGCGATGAACGGCGGCATGCGCGGCATGCGGGAGCGCGCGCTGCTCGTCGGCGGCGAGCTCGAGGTGCGGTCGCGACCGCGCGCCGGCACGACCGTGACGCTGCACCTGCCCAGCGAGGCCACGGCGCCGTGAGCGTCCCGCTCAAGGCGCGGATCTTGCTGGCCGACGACCACGTGCTTGTCCGCGAGGGCCTGCGGCTGATCCTCGACCGCCAGCCCGACCTCGAGGTCGTCGCCGACGCCGGCGACGGCGCCGAGGCGATCGAGCGCGCGCTGCGCACGGACCTCGACCTGGCGGTGCTCGACGTGTCGATGCCGCGCCTCACCGGCCTGCAGGCCGCTCGGCACCTGCGCGCGCAGCGACCGCAGGTCAGGGTCCTCATCCTCTCGATGCACGACAACGAGCAGTTCTTCTTCGAGGCCCTGCGCGCCGGCGCCAGCGGCTATGTCCTCAAGGCCGCCGCCCACGAGGATCTGCTGCGCGCCTGCCACGCCGCGATGCGCGGCGAGCCCTTCCTGTATCCCAAGGGCGTCGCGGCGCTCGTGCGCGAGTACCTCGAGCGCGGGCCCGAGGCGGTGGCGGCCGACCCGCTCACGCTGCGCGAGTCGGAGGTGCTCAAGCTGATCGCCGAGAGCCTGACGACGCGCGAGATCAGCGCCGTGCTGCACATCGCCGAGAAGACCGTCGAGCGCCACCGCTCGAACATCCTGGAGAAGCTCGGCCTCCGTGACCGCGTGGCGCTGACGCGCTACGCGATCCGGCGCGGGCTCGTCGAGCCCTGAGCGGCCGCCGTCACCTGGCGAGCGACTCCTGCGCCGGAGCGGCGAGCGACCCCGGCCAGGCGCTGCGCTCGCCGACGATCATGACGAGCGCCGGCACGAGGATCGTGCGGACCAGGAAGGCGTCGAGCAGGAGCCCGAGTCCCATGATCACCGCCAGCTCGGCGAAGGCGCGCACCGGGATGATCGCGATCAGGGCGAAGGACCCGGCGAGCACGAGCCCGGCCAGCGTGATCGGCGCGGCGGCCTTCGTCGCGGCCACCGGCACCGCCTCGTGCAGTGGGCGCCCGCCCGCCTCCTGCCATACCCGGCCGATGAGGAAGACGTTGTAGTCGGAGCCCAGGGACACGAGAAGCACGGCGGCGGCGAAGGGGACGAAGTAGGTGAGCTCGCCGCCGAAGACGTACGAGCCCAGGCCGAGCGCGGCGGTGAAGGCCAGCACGCTGGCGGCGATCAGGTACAGCGGCGCCACGAGGGCGCGGAGGTACAGGGCGAGCACCACGAACAGCGCCACCAGCGCGATCGGCCCGATGCGGCCCAGGTCGTCGACCGTCTTGTCGATCGTCTCGGCCGACAAGGCGGTGTCGCCGGCCACCGAAGGCTGTGCGCCGCGCAGGCCCGCTGCGTCCACAAGGGCGGGCAGCCGGTCGTTGAGCCGGCGCACATCGCGAATGGCCTCCGCGCCAAGCGGGTCCTGGCGCAGGACCACGAAGTACCGCGCCGCGTTCCCGCCGCGGGAGCGGGTGACGCCGAGCCGCACCCCCGGAAGCGGTTGCTGCGCGGGTCCGACGACGAGGGCGACGCCGCGCTGGCGCTCCAGCAGACGCTGGAGCCGCGCGAGCCCGGCGCGCTCGGACGCCACGCCGTCGCCGGTCACCAGGACCACCGTCGGGGACAGCACCCCCGGCGCAAAGCCGGCCGTCCCGGCCTCGTAGGCCTGGCGGGCGTCGCTGTCGGCCGGCAACCCGCGCACGACCGGGTTGCCGAGGTGCAGTTCGGTCAGGCCCGTGGACGCGGCGGCCAGGACCGCCACGGACACCGCGGTCGCCGTCCACGGCCGGCCGCACGCGAACGCGACGGCCCGCGACCGCCTGCGCCGCTGGGCCGGTGCGGCCGGCTCCTCGGCGGCCTGCTCGGCGGGGATGTCAGCTCCCGGGCGCCGCGGCCAGAAGAGGCTGCGGCCCAAGATCGCCAGGCAGGCTGGCACGAACGTCAAGGCGACGAGGAGGCCCACGAACACCGAGAACGCCAGCCCCGGCCCGAACACCCGCAGGAACTCCAACTGCGCCGCCAGCAGCGTCACCGTCGCCGCGATGACCGCCATTCCGGCGACCGCGATGATCGGCGAGATCTGGGCGATCGTGCGGTCGGCGGCCGGCAGGCGCGCCTCACCGGCGGCCAGCAGCGCGCGGAACCGCGACAGGTAGAAGATCGAGTAGTCCGTCACGACCCCGAACAGCAGGACCACGATCACCGGCTCGACCTCCTGGGGCACCGCGAAGCCCGCCTGCTGGCCGGCATAGGCGACGACCCGGCTCGAGACGAGGTAGGCGATCGCCACCGCCACGAGCGTCAGCAGCGGGGCACCGAGCGCCCGGAACCGCACCCCGACGGCCAGTCCGACGAGCACGAGCGTGGCGAGCTCGATCAGGGGGAGGCGGTCCACGATGAGCTCGGCCTGCTCGCGCAGCGCGGGCGCCTGGCCGGTGACGCCGACGACACCCCCGTCGATGGGGGCGACGGCCTGGTCGGCCAGCCGCCGCGCGTCGCGCACGCGCGTGTCGACGTGCACGCGCGGGCCGAAGAACAGGTACGTCAGCGCGGTCGTCGAGCGCTCGCGCGCGTACGGCGCCTCACCGAGCGCGTTGGTGAGCGGCAGCGCCGCCTCGATGCGGCGGAACCGCGGGCGTTCGCCGCGGGTCAGCGAAGCGGCCAGCCGCACCGCCTCGAGCTGCCGGCGGGCCGAAAGCCCGTCCGGGTCGCGCTGCACCAGCACGGTCCGTGACAGCAGCGGGAACGCAAAGCGCTCGGCGGCCTGGATCTCGGCCTTGATCGCGTCGGCGTCCTCGGGCACCAGTGCGCCGAGCGCTCCCGTACGCGCATGCTCGATGGTCGGCAGCGCGAACGTGCACACCGCCGCGCCGGCCAGCCAGGCCGCGACGACGACCCAGCGCAGGCGCCGCAGCAGCCGCGCGGCGGCGGTCACCCCCGCAGGCTCCGCGAGACGCCGAGGCGCCGCAGCTCCTCGTCGGCCAGGAGGTCGAGGTGCTCCTCGCGGGCGGCGACCACCGGGTCCTCGTCGGCCTGCTCGAGGTGGCGGTACGGCGTGGTCAGCAGGGCGCGCTGGGCCAGCAGGTGGCGCAGCACCGGGTCGTGACGGCGTTCGCGGACCAGGCGAGCCAGCGCCCGGCGCTCGCGCGCGGCCGCTACCCGCAACGGGACGTAGAGGCCGAGGACCGGGATGCTCGGGACCACCGCGAGGAACAGGCCGAGCATCCACTGCAGGTCGTCCACGCTCTCGCGGCTGCGCCGGGCGCTCTCGATGGCGCTGCGCCCTGCGTCGTCGACCTCGCGGGCCGCCTCGCCCACCGTCCCGCCCACGAGGGGCACGTCCTCCAGCGCCCCGAGCACCTGGCCGGTCTCACGGGCGGCCTGGCCGACATCGGCCACCGTCTCGCTGAGCTGGCGCAGCCCCCGCACCTCGCCAGCGACCGCGATGCCCAGCGCCCCCCACGCGACGACCCAGACCACGAGCACGACGTCGATCGCCAGCAGCGCCGAGCCGCGTGGCAGCAGCGCTCGCGCGGTCGTCATGGCGGTCCGCCGCTCACCCGCCCAGGCGCTCGAGCAGACGGTCCAGCTCGTCCCGGGCGCGCTCCGGGACGTCGTCGCGGAGCGCCTCCAGCTGCGGACGGACGTCGTCGGCCAGCCGGTCGGCGGTGTCGCGCAGCCGGTCGGCATCGGTGCGGTCTCCGACCGCCTCGCGCGCGCGCTCGGCGGCCTGCTGGAGCTCCGCGGTGACCGCCACGAGGCGGTCGCGCGCCGCGTCGGTCTGCGGGAGGTCTGCAGCGCGCTGGGCGAGCGTCTCGGCCTGCCGGGCGGCGGCGTCCAGCCGCCGCTCGGCCTCCGCAGAGCTGAGCTCCTCCGCTGCCAGGCCCTCCGCGGTCGTGGCGAGGTCGCCGCCGACCTCCCCGGCGCGGTCGAGCACGGCGCGCGCCTCGTCGGACAGGTCGTCCTGGAGGTCCTGTACCTGCTCCGTGATCGTGCCTGCGCGGTCGCGAGCCTGGTCGGCCTCGTCGTCGCCGCATCCGGCGGCGACGACGGCGACGCTCATCAGCAGGAGGGCGAGGTGGCGACGCATGTGCCGGGCCTCCCCGGTGGAGGCGGCCGCCCGGCCGGCCTGTCACCCGCCTGACGGCACGCCGTCGCTGCGGCTGATGACCCAGTCCGCGGCGCGCGCCAGCGGGCCGCGGCCGGACCGCGTGCCGACCTTGACCACCGCGACGAGCGCCGTCGTCGTCGCGATGCCGGCCAGCACGCGGACCCACCAGGCGCCGCTGACGCCGAAGCCGACCGTCACGCCCACGCTGAGCAGGACGCCCAGCAGCGTGATGCCGCCGGTCGTCAGCGACAGGTCGCGCGACGACCGCGCCTCGCGCCCGACGTGGCCGCCGTCGCTCAGCGCTCGACCACCGCGCCCGTCGCGCAGGACGACCGCCGCCCGACGATGAGCTTGTCGATGAAGACCGCCGAGTCGTAGACGCGATCGCCCTGGTCGAAGATCGACAGGTAGAGCCGGTGCAGGCCCGGCGAGATCCGCGTCGACGCACGCAGCACCTGGGTGGCGCCGTCGTAGGTCGTCCCGCGCGCCCGGAACGCGGTCAGGGCGGTCGGGCCCACCGCGTTGACGCGGATCGGGCGGCCGTTGCCGGCGCGCGCGAAGTTGCGCGGTGCGGTGATCGTCGGATCCTCCTTGCTGGAGGCGTCCCAGTTGGAGATGTCGAGCTCGGCGATGAACGCGTCGTTGTAGATGTCCTGCACGAACTCGGGGAACTCCTCGGAGAGGAACCGGAAGCGGAACGAGAGGCAGTTGGCGCCGCGCGGGACCCGCAGGTCGATGCGCATGATCACCACGTCGCGGGCGCCGCGGATCGACGGGCCGCGGGACTCCGCGCCGGTGTACTGGCTGGTGTTCGCGTTGTCGGCGTAGCGCGCGTTGCCCGTGCTGAGGATCGCGTACGCCTTGCCGCTGCGCGGGAACCCGCCCAGCCGGGTGGTCGACACGGCCGCCGGCTTCGAGCTGGGCGGCAGGGCCGAGAACACCGCGCGCCGGACGATCCGCCCCTCGTCGGCGATCGCGCGGGCCAGCGGGGTGGCGGACGGGTCGCGCGGGTACTCGGTGATCCGTCCGCCTGCGGGGGCGGCCGCCGTGCCCGTCACGGCCACGGCTGCAGCGACACCGGCCACCGTGGACCGCCGGCGCGTCGCGCTCCTGGACATCAGCTCCTCCTCGTTCGCATGACGGACCGCCGCCTGCCCGGGGGGCGCCGGCGGCCGCTTGCGGGCTGTCACCCGCCTGACAGCGGCGTGGCGCGCGACGGACGGATGCGGACACCTGTGCGGCGTGGCGCCCCTCGAGGACTACGCGTTGGTGGGCGACCTCGAGACCGCGGCGCTCGTCGGCCGCGACGGGGCGGTCGACTGGCTGTGCGTGCCGCGGTTCGACTCCCCGGCCTGCTTCGCCGCGCTGCTGGGCGGGCCCGAGCACGGGCGCTGGCTGGTCGGGCCCGCGCAGGGCGGACCGTGCGCCCGCCGCCGCTACCGGCCGGGGACGCTGGTCCTCGAGAGCGAGTTCGAGACCGCCGACGGCGTCGTGCGCGTCGTGGACTGCATGCCGCCGCGGGGCGGCCAGATCGAGCTCGTCCGGCTGGTGGAGGGGCTCGCGGGAACGGTGACCATGCGCAGCGAGCTGGTGATGCGCTTCGACTACGGGCGCGTGGTTCCGTGGGTCCGCCGCTCGGGTGATCGCCGCCTCGCCATCGCGGGCCCCGACGCCCTGTGGATCGATGCCGAGACCGAGCTCCGCGGGGAGGACCGGCGCACGGTCGGCGAGTTCACGGTGCGCGAGGGCCAGAGCTGCGCGCTGGCGGTCACCTGGTGCCCGTCGCACGAGGCCGAGCCGCCCGTCGCGGACGTGCGGCGGCTGATCGACGACACCGAGCGCTGGTGGCGGGCGTGGTCCTCGCAGGTCGATCTCGGCCCGCACGCCGGCCCCTGGGCGGAGCAGGTCCGCGCGTCGCTCGTGGTGCTCAAGGCGCTGACCAACCGCCCGACGGGCGGCATCGTCGCCGCCCCGACGACGTCGCTGCCCGAGCAGCTGGGCGGCGTGCGCAACTGGGACTACCGGTACTGCTGGCTGCGCGACGCGACGTTCACGCTGCTGGCGCTCATGCAGTCGGGGCACTTCGACGAGGCGCGCGCGTGGCGCGACTGGCTGCTGCGCGCCGTGGCGGGCGCGCCCGCCGACATGCAGATCATGTACGGCCTCGCGGGCGAGCGGCGGCTCACGGAGCTCGAGCTCGACTGGTTGCCGGGCTACGAGGGAGCCCGCCCGGTGCGCACCGGCAACGCGGCGTCCGGCCAGTTCCAGCTCGACGTCTACGGCGAGGTCATGGACGCCCTGCACCAGGCCCGCCTGCACGGGCTCGAGCCCGATGCCGAGGCCTGGTCGGTGCAGCGCGAGCTCCTGACGTTCCTCGAGGGGGCGTGGCGGCGACCCGACGACGGGATCTGGGAGGTGCGCGGCGGCCGCCAGCACTTCGTGCACTCCAAGGTCATGGCGTGGGTGGCCTTCGACCGCGGCGTGCAGGCGTGCGAGCGGTTCGGCCTCGACGGTCCCGTCGACCGCTGGCGCGCCGTGCGCGACGCCATCAAGCAGGACGTGCTCGACCGGGGCTACGACCACGCGCGCGGGACGTTCGTCCGGGCCTACGGGTCCGGCGAGCTGGACGCCGCGCTGCTGATGCTCCCGCTCGTCGGCTTCCTGGAGCCCGACGACCCGCGCATCCGAGGCACGGTGGAGGCCGTCGAGCGCGAGCTGACGCGCGACGGCTTCGTCCTGCGATACCGGACGGACCGGGCCGACGACGGCCTGCCGCCCGGCGAGGGCGCGTTCCTGCCGTGCACGTTCTGGCTGGTCGACTGCCTGGCGCTCATCGGCCGGCAGGCCGACGCCACGGCGCTGTTCGAGCGGCTGCTGGGCCTGTGCAACGACGTCGGGCTGATCAGCGAGGAGTACGACCCGGATGCCCGCCGGCTGGTCGGCAACTTCCCCCAGGCCTTCACCCACATCGCGCTCGTCGACAGTGCGCTGAACCTCGGGCGCACGCGGGGTCCGGCGGTCGAGCGCCGGGCCCGGGCCGAGGACGAGGCAACCCCGTGAAGGCGCTGGCCGTCCATCCCGGCCGGCCCGGATCGGCCCACGTCGCGGACATGCCCGAGCCGCCGCGCGAGGACGGGCCGATCCTGGTGGCCGGTCTGGCGATGGGCGTCTGCGGCACCGACCGCGACATCGTCGACGGCGCGTACGGGGAGGCCCCCGACGGCGAGGACCGGCTGGTCCTGGGGCACGAGTCGCTGGGCCGGGTGCTCGAGGCGCCGGCGGATGCCGGGATGGCGCCCGGCGACCTCGTCGCCGGCGTCGTGCGCCGGCCGGATCCGGCGCCGTGCCCCTGCTGCGCCGCCGGCCAGTTCGACATGTGCCGCAACGGCCGCTACGAGGAGCGCGGGATCAAGCGCCGCCATGGCTTCGCGTCCGAGCGCTGGCGCATCGAGCCGGAGTTCTGCGTGCGCCTCGACCCCTCGCTCGGGGCGGCCGGGGTGCTCCTGGAGCCCGCCACGATCCTGGCCAAGGCCTGGGACCAGATCGACCGGATCGCCGACCGCGCGTGCTTCGGCGGCGGGCGCGTGCTGGTCACCGGCGCCGGCCCGGTCGGCCTGCTCGGCGCGCTGCTGGCGGCGCAGCGGGGACTCGAGGTGCATGTCCTGGACCTCGCCACGGAGGGTCCGAAGCCCGAGCTGGTCCGTGCGCTCGGGGCCACGTACCACCCGGGCGCGGCACCCGCCGACGTGCCGGCCCCCGACGTCGTCATCGAGGCCACGGGCGCCGCCGAGGTGGTCCTGGGCGTCCTGCGCGCCTCGCGGCCCAACGGCATCGTGTGCCTCACCGGGCTGTCGCCGGGCCGCCGCGAGCTGGCCGTCGACGTCTCGGCGCTCAACATGGACCTCGTCCTGGAGAACGACGTGGTGTTCGGCACGGTGAGCGCCAACCGGGCCCACTACGAGGCGGCCGCCGACGCCCTCGCGCGGGCCGAGCACGCGTGGCTGGAGCGGATCATCACCCGCCGCGTGCCGCTCGCGTCGTGGGAGGACGCGCTGCGCCCGCAGCCCGGCGACGTCAAGGTCGTCGTGGAGCTCGCCGGCGGGTGACGGTCCTCAGAGGTCGAGCTGCAGCCGCCGGACCTCGCCCGCGTCCCGGATCTCCAGCGCCAGCGGTCGCTCCTGCAGCAGGTCCTCGCGGACCTCGAAGAGCACCAGCGCGCCGCCGGCGGTCGCCTCGGCCACCGATCCTTCGCGCGGCACGCAGCGATCGGCGGGCACGCGGCCGCCGTCGTAGGCCACCGCGGTCGAGGCCGGCAGAGGCTCGGGGGTCACGCGCCGGCCGAACGCGGCGACGACCGTCAGCTCCTCGGTGGCGCGGTGCGGCTCGTCGTCCGGGTTGCAGGCCCGGAGCAAGACGCCGAGCAGCACGTGCCCCGGAGCCGGCCGGTGCCGGCCGACCCAGGCGCGGTCGGGCCGGATCGCCGGGTTGAGCGCGCGGGCCAGGACGACGTCGTAGCGCAGCGGACCGACGCGGACCTGGCTGCCCGGGTCGGCGCCGCGGTCGGCGGCCGTGCCGCGACCCGGCGGGTCGGGCCGCGGCGGGTCCGGGTCCAGGCACAGGCCCCGCAGGCGTGGTGCGGCGTCCTCCGGATCGGCGCACGCGTCTCCCAGGCGCCGCAGCACGTCCCAGGCGACGGCGGCCGCCCCGTCGCGCGGGCGCTGGTCGAACACGGCCACGACGTTGGCCGCGCGGATCGCCGCGCCCGGCTCGTCCTCGCCGGCGGCGCGCGCCAGAGCGGCCTCGTGCGTGCGCGCGTCACCGGGGGCGGGGAAGACCACGAGGTCGAACTCCTCGCCGGTCTGCGCCGCGAGCCGGACGGTCGTGACCGCCTCCGGCTCGGCAACCGACGCCACGGACGCCTCGCCCCCGGTGCGGATGACGGCGACGTGCTCGTCGAGCAGCGACTGGACCTCCGCGAGATCGAGGTGCACGGCCGGTGTCTGCGGTGCCCGGGCAGGTGCGTCGTCGTCTTCGTCACCGCACGCCAGTGGCGTCACGGCGCACGCCAGGACGGCAGCCAGGCGGGCGAGCGAGGGGAAGGGCATGCGTCCGGGCTGCCCGCCGGCCGGCCACCGGCGGCCGGGGCGTCAGGCGGACGACGAGGCCGTCAGCGCGCGGGCGCCCCGCGGGCGGCTGACAGCCCCCCCGCCACGCCGCCGTGGCCGGGTACGCGGCGGCCATGCTCGCACTGGCCGCCGCCGAAGGCGACTTCGAGTCGACGATCGAGACGGTGGGCAAGGCCGTCGACGCGGCCGGCGTGGCCGTCATCGTGCTCGGCGTGGCGTGGGCCACCCTGGCGCTCGGCCGCCGGGCGGTCGCTGGCGACACGTCCCACGGCAGCTACCGGCAGTACCGGCAGGCCATCGGCCGGGCGATCCTGTTGGGGCTCGAGCTGCTGGTCGCGGCCGACATCATCCGCACGGTCGCCGTCTCGCCCACCTTCACCAGTGTTGGGGTGCTGGCGATCATCGTGGCGGTCCGGACGTTCCTCAGCTTCACGCTGGAGGTCGAGCTCGAGGGCCGGTGGCCCTGGCACAAGCGCGCTGCGGCGGAGGCGTGACGCCGCGGATGCTGCACGTGGCCTGCGCGGCCGTCGCCCTGGCGCTCGCCGTGGCCGGCTGCCAGTTCCCCGCCGACGTGGACGGCACGCTCGACCGCGTGCGCGGTGGGACGCTGCGTGTCGGCGTGACGCACGCCCCGCCCTTCGTGGTCGTGCGCGACGATCGCGAGCCCGGTGGAGTGGAGGCGCGGCTCGTCGAACGCTTCGCCGCGCGCCTCGATGCCGACGTGGAGTGGGTGCGCGGCTCCGAGGCCGAGCTCATGGGCGCGCTGCACGGGCGCCAGCTCGACATCGTCATCGCCGGGCTCACCCGGCACTCGCCCTGGCAGAGGGAGGTCACCCTGACACGCCCCTACCTGACGACGCAGTGGGTCATCGCGGCGCCCGACGAGCGCACCGCCGACGCCCTGTCCGAGGACCTCGAGGGTCAGGTCGTCGCGGTGGAGGCCCACAGCGAGATCGCCGCCAAGCTGGCCGAGGACACCGACGCGGAGGTCCGGCCAGTGGACGACATCGGGGCAGCGAGCGGCCCCAAGGCCGTCCCTGACTACCTGCTCGACGACCTCGGGCTCGTCCGCACCGACGCCGAGCTCGACGAGCACGAGCACGCGATGGCGGTCCCCATGGGCGAGAACGCGTTCCTCGTCGAGCTCGAGCGGTTCCTGCTCGACTCCGAGCACGAAGCCGGCCGGCTGCTGGAGCGGGAGGCGCGGCCGTGAGGTACCCGGGCGGCACCGAGCTGCCGGCCGAGCTCGAGGCGGCCCACCGCCGCGCCGTGCGGCTCGAGTGGATCTCCATCGCCTACCTCGTCTCGGCGATCGTGGCGATCTACTTCACGCTCGGCTCCTCGCAGGCCATGAAGGGCGCCTGGCTGGAGGACATGCTCAGCCTCGCCCCGCCGCTCGCCTTCCTGGTCGCCGCACGCGTCCGCTACCGCCCGCCGAGCCGGCGCTTTGCGTTCGGCTACCACCGCGCCGTCGAGATCGCGTACCTGACCGCCGCCCTTGCGCTGCTGTTCATGGGGACGTTCCTCATCGTCGACTCGACGCTGAAGCTCCTGGGCGGCGATCACCCCTCGATCGGGATGGTGGAGCTGTTCGACTGGCAGGTGTGGCTGGGCTGGCTCATGCTCGCGGCCCTGACATGGTCGGTGGTGCCGGCGGTGGTGCTCGGCCGGCTGAAGATCCGGCTCGCCTCCGAGCTGCACGACAAGGTCCTGTTCGCCGACGCGCAGATGAACAAGGCCGACTGGATGACCGGCGCGGCGGCGATGGCCGGCGTGGTGGGCATCGGCCTCGGCCTGTGGTGGGCCGACGCGGCGGCCGCGATCGCCATCGGCGCCGACATCCTGCGCGACGGCGTGCGGTACACGACGGCGGCCGTCCGCGACCTGCTCGACGGCCGGCCCCGACGCTATGACGAGGAGGGCGAGCATCCGCTGGACGAGCGCATCGAGCAGGTGGTCGCCGAGACGCCGTGGGTGCAGCGCGCCGCCGTGCGCATCCGCGACACCGGCCACGTCTTCAACGTGAGCGTCCTCGCCGTGCCGGCCGACGAGGATGGCCTCGTGGACCGCTGCGAGCAGCTCTCGCGCCGCCTGCTCGAACTGGACTGGAAGGTCCAGGAGGCGGTCGTGGCGCCGGTGCGCCGGCTCGACGACGCGCCTTCGGATGTCGTGGTGGACGGATGGCCGCGTCACCGGCCGACACCCGCCTGACCCCTGGGGTCGTCGGACCGGGACGGAGCGCCTGGTGTCACGGCAATGACGATCTCGCAGGACGGCGAGCGCCCCGGGGGAGCCAGAGCCCATGGCCTTGCGCGGCATGCTGCTCATCGCGGGCGCGCTCGCGGCACTTCTCGCTCCGCCCGCAGCGCGCGCCCAGCCGCCGGCGGGCGACCCGCTGCTGGTGCCGCTCGCCAGGGCGACGCCGGCGGACGAGTACGACGGGTACGTGCTGTTCAGCCGGTTCGACGGCGAGCGCTACAACCTGAGCGTCTGGCGCAACGGTGAGGTACGTGATCTGCTCGTGCGCTCACAGCGCGAGGCCTTCGACGCCGACCTCGGCCCTGATTCGTCCGGCCGGCCCTCTGCGGTGGTGTCGCTCTGCGACGGATCCTGCGACCTGTTCGTCATCGGTCTGGATGTCGGCGACCGCCTGCGTCCGGTGCGCAACGCCAACACCCGTGGGAGCGACGAGGTGGCACCAAGCGTCTGGCGAGGTCGTCTGGTGTTCGGGCGCCGCTACGGTCGGCATCAAGTCGTGCCATACACAAAGCGTCTGCAGTGGCCGAGGTCGCGTCCGTCGGTCCGGCTCGCCGCGCTGCCACGCCGGCGATGCGGAGCCGTCGATCCGCCCGACTGCCGCCGGATCGAGGATGTGACGCTGCATGGACAGGAGCTCTGGGGCCGCTGGGTGGCCCAGCACTGGACGTACCAGCCCGACGCGTTCCCCGGGTTTCGGCAGAACGAGATCCGCTTGACCAACGTCGGCCGATCCGACACACGGCAGGTGGCCTCCATGGGCACCGGCATCGGAGGCCAGACCTATCTCGGGCCATCGATCGCCGCGGGCCGGGTCGCGTTCTTCCGCGCCTGCCACGCCGATCGCGGTGGATGCTCGACCCGGGACTCGGGCGCCATCCGGTATCGCATCGCGACCGGTGCCTATGGTCTCGACGGCGCCCGCGACGGTTGGTCCGGCTGGGCGTGGAGTGGCCAGGAGGCGTACTACGTCCCCGCCGATGACGCTTGCGCGGGCGGCGACCCAGGGATCCAGCATCAGGCATGCGGCCTGTACCGGCGCAGCGAGCCGCAGTTCTCGCCTGTCAGCGAGTCCCGCATCCGCTGAACAGGTCCGAGGACTCGGCCGGCAGGCCACCGCTCTGGAACGCGCACGAGTCGACCTGGCACGATCCCGCCCGTGACGCGCAGCCCTGTCGCCCCGCAGCGCCGCGCGGACCTCGCGAGCCTGCGCCGGGTCCGCGACCGGATCGACCGCGAGTACGCGCAGCCGCTGGACGTGGAGGCGCTCGCGCGCGGCGCCCACATGTCGGCGGGGCACCTGAGCCGGCAGTTCCGGGCGGCCTACGGCGAGTCGCCGTACAGCTACCTGATGACCCGGCGCGTCGAGCGCGCCATGGCGCTGCTGCGCCGCGGCGAGCTCAGCGTGACGGAGGTCTGCTTCGCGGTCGGGTGCTCGTCGCTGGGCACCTTCAGCACGCGGTTCACCGAGCTGGTCGGCGTGCCGCCCAGCGTCTACCGGCGCGAGGCCGCGGGCGCGACGGCGGGGATGGCGCCGTGCGTGGCCAAGCAGGTGACCAGACCGGTCAGGAATCGAGAAGCGCGGGGCGCGAGCCGCCCGTAGCGTGCGCGCCATGGACCTCACCATCCACGCCAGCATGCTGCCCCACGAGGACGCGAGCGCGTCGCTGGCCTTCTACCGCGACACCCTGGGCTTCGAGGTGCGCAACGACGTCGAGTACGGCGGGATGCACTGGATCACCGTGGGCCCCGCCGGCCAGCCGGACACCGCGATCGTCCTGTACCCGCCCGGCGCGACGCCCGGCATCACCGAGGACGAGCACCGGACGATCGCCGAGATGATGGCCAAGGGCACCTTCGCCAGCATCAACCTCGCCACCCCCGACCTCGACGCGACCTTCGAGCGCCTGCAGGCCGGCGACGCGGAAGTCGTCCAGGAGCCCACCGACCAGCCGTACGGCATCCGCGACTGCGCGTTGCGTGATCCCTCGGGCAACCTGATCCGCATCCAGGAGCTGCGCTGAGTGGCGACCACCACGGACACCGCGCCGGCGGGGACGCATGCCGCCGACCGCCACGACCGCATCCGGGTCCACGGCGCGCGCGTCAACAACCTCAAGGACGTCAGCGTCGAGCTGCCCAAGCGCCGGCTGACGGTCGTCACCGGCGTCTCGGGCTCGGGCAAGAGCTCGCTGGTGTTCGGCACGATCGCCGCCGAGTCCCAGCGGCTGATCAACGAGACCTACAGCGCCTTCCTCCAGGGCTTCATGCCCACGCTGGCGCGGCCGGACGTCGACGTCCTCGACGGGCTGACGACGGCAATCGTCGTCGACCAGGAGCGGCTGGGGGGCGACCCGCGCTCGACCGTCGGCACCGTCACCGACGCCAACGCGATGCTGCGCATCCTGTTCAGCCGGCTGGGCCGGCCGCGCGTCGGCTGGCCCAGCGCGTTCTCGTTCAACGTCGCGTCGGTCCGCGCCAGCGGGGGCATCACGGTCGAGCGCGGCACCCGCAGGACCGTCAAGGCGAGCTTCTCGCGCACCGGCGGCATGTGCCCGCGCTGCGAGGGCCTGGGCCGCGTCTCCGACATCGATCTCGCGCAGCTCTACGACGAGACCAAATCGCTCAACGAGGGCGCGCTCACGATCCCCGGCTACAGCATGGACGGTTGGTACGGGCGCATCTTCAGCGGCTGCGGCTTCTTCGACGCCGACAAGCCGATCCGCCGGTTCACCAAGCGCGAGCTCCACGACCTGCTGCACAAGGAGCCGACCAAGATCAAGGTCGACGGCGTCAACCTCACCTACGAGGGCCTGATCCCGAAGCTCCAGAAGTCCATGCTGTCCAAGGACCGCGAGGCGCTGCAGCCGCACGTCCGCGCGTTCGTGGACCGGGCGGTCACCTTCGCCACCTGCCCGGACTGCGACGGCACCCGGCTCAACGAGGGCGCCCGGTCCTCGAAGATCGCGGGGATCTCGATCGCCGACGCGTGGGCCATGGAGATCCGCGACCTCGCCTCGTGGATCGCGGCCCTCGACGAGCCGTCGGTGGCGCCGATGCTCGCGGCGTTGCGCCGGACGCTCGAGTCGTTCGAGGAGATCGGGCTCGGCTACCTCAGCCTCGAGCGCCCGTCGAGCACGCTGTCGGGCGGCGAGGCGCAG
>DASPKC010000466.1:0-4196 GCA_035628295.1 Baekduia sp. | reverse complement strand
CGCCGGCCGAGCTTCTCGGTCTCCGTCGTGCCATGGATGCCGACGCCGTCCTCGATCCCGAGCCAGCGGGCCTCGAGCGGGTTGCGCGGATCGCCGGGCGGGATCGTCTGGCCGGCGAGCTCGCCCGCCCACGGCTCGTCGGGGACGTGCCAGGCCGGGTCGGTCTCCTTCGAGGTGATCTCGTAGCGCCCGGCGGGTGTGTCGTGGCCGGCGCGCCCGACGCTGATCGTGTAGGTGCGGGCCACCTCGAGCCGGCGATAGACGCGCAGCCGGTTGCGCTTGCGGTCGACGACGAGCAGCAGCGGATGGCGTTGCACGAGGCGCTTGGTCGTCACGCGCGGGCGCAGCACCTCGCCCGGGACCTCGTGGACGCCGGAGGGGCGCGGCCGGCGGAGGTCGGCGGTGATCGAGGCCAACAGCGCCTCGCGGTCGGTGCGAAAGCCCGTGGCCGAGCGGGCGACGCGCAGGCGCCCGTCGCGCGTGTCGACGTCGGCGTTGCGGGCGCGCTCGTCGAGGACGTCGCCCACGCGCTTGACGAACGCGCCGACCGCCGCTTCGTCGAAGCGCACCTCGGCCGGGACGTCGGCGTCGACCCGGCCGCCGGTCAGCGCGCGCCAGGTCCGGCTCCACGGCGATCCGGCCCGGCTGTGGTCCAGCGCGCGGCGGATGCTGGCCTCCACGTCGAGATCCACGCGCGAGCGCGCGGCGCCGAGGACGAATCGCTGCCCGTCGCGCGCGACCACGACGTCACGCCGGGCGGGCCGCTCGACGCGCGCGGCGACCAGGCGCCGCGCCTGGCCGGCCGTGCGCCCGCCCACGTCGACGCCCGCGATGCGCACGCCGTCGGCGAGCCGGTCGTCGCGCGCGCCGTCGTACACGAGCGGGCCCGCGACGAGGAGCAGGAACGCGAGGGCGAGGACCGCGAGCAGCGAGCGCGACATGCTCTTCGCCTTCCCGGCGCGGGGCGCCCCGATCGCGCCCGCGTCAGCGCGCCGTCGTCCTCGCTCGATGCTGCGCGTGGCGCACGGTCACGTCCCAGCGCAGGACGTCCTGCCCGCGCCGGCGCTCCGAGCGCACGAGGACCGAGGCGCGCCAGCGGCCGCCTGCTCGCCATGCCGGCCGGCAGCGCACACGCGTCGGGCTGCGCCGGTCACACGGCATCCGCAGGCCGGTCCGGTGGCGGAAGCGGGGCCCGAGGCGCGCGAGGAGGACGGCGCGAGTCGCGCGCCGCGCGCGGGCGATCGTCAGACGGGGCGGCCGGACGCGGGTCGGCAGCAACTCGCACGCGATCCCGTCCTCGTCGGGATCCATGCGATTGGCCGTGCCGTCGCGCTCTGCGCGGAACGTGCGCTGCGCCTCCTCCTGCAGGGCGTGCTCGCCGCAGAACTCGAAATGCGGACGGGACAGCGCGATGCCAGCGAACGGCCCGCGCGGGCGCTGCGCCGGCGGCGCGGGCTGTGGCACCGGGGTCGAGCTGACCCCGCCCGCGACCCGCGTGTCGAGCACCGCCTCGGCGATCAGGAAGTCCGCCGCGAAGAACTCGTGCTCGACGTAGAGGCAGATGCGGATCGGGGGCCGGCCCTTCTCGGCGGTCCAGCCGTACGGCCGCTGCCGGGAGCGGAAGGGCCGGGGCGACAACCGCGCGACCTGGCCGGCATGCCAGTACTGCCGACCGCAAGGCTGGGAGGCCGGGACGATGTGCACCGCCTCGAACCAGTCGCAGGTCCCGTTGCCCCCGAACTGCCGGGCGTGCTCGCAGTCGAACGCCGCCTGCCCGGCAACCGTCAGTCGCAGCCCCTCGGCCGTCGCGCTGAACGACCCGCTGCTCTGCGCCCCCGCCGAGGCGGGCGCCAGCAGCACCACGACCGCGACGAGCGCCGGGCACGTCTTGCTGAACCACCCCACGCCCCGGACCCTAGCGGTGGTCTCGCGCTCCCGCGAGCAAGCGCGGGGAGGCGGCGCCTCGCGGCGCCGCCTCCCCGGTCCTGCATCCCCCGACCGAGGGTCAGAAGGAGGAGTTGCGGCCCTCCCGCCGGCGTCGCGGTAGTCGATGCCCACGCGGTCGGCCTCGCCGACCTGGACGCCGACGCGCTGGCCGGCGCGGACCGGGATCTGCGCGGCGAACGTCTCGATCTCGGCGGCGCCGGCCTGGACGGCGGTCGAGCCGGCGACGACGCGGCGCTGCCCCGCCGGGCCGTCGATGCGGCGGCGCAACGCGCGCGTAACGGCGGGTGCGGCGAGCCGTCTAGGCTGCCCGTCGTGACGGGCGCCGAGAAGGCGCGGGCCTGGCGGCACGCCGGGCACGCCGCGGTCTGCGACGTGCTCGAGCCGTGGGCGCACGGCACCATCGCCCGCGCCACGCACCTGCCCGACTACTGGGACTTCAACGTCGTGCGCGTCGAACGTGACCCGCGCATGACCGCCGCGCAGCTGGCGGCCTTCGCCGACGACGCGCTGGCCGGCCTGGCGCACCGCCGCGTCGACGTCGAGGTCCCGGAGGGGCCGCCGCGCTGCGCCCCGACTTCGAGGCGGCGGGCTGGCAGGCCACGCGTCTGGTGTGGATGCGCCACGAGACGCCGCCTCCGCCCGGCCCGCCGCCTGCCGTGGAGCACGTCGGCTACGACGACGTCCGGCAGCTGCGCGTCGCGTGGCACCGCGAGGACTTCCCCGACAGCGACCCCGCCGCCTATCTGGTGCAGGCGCGCGGGGTGGCGATGGCGCGGGCGGTGCAGGTGCTCGCGGTGCGCGAGGCGGGCGTCCCGGTCGCCTTCGCCCAGCTCGAGCGCCACGGCGACGCCGCCGAGATCACCCAGGTCTACGTCGCGCCGCAGTGGCGGGGCGCCGGGCGGGGGACGGCCATGACGCGCGCCGCGATCGCCGCCGCCGGTGACGTGCAGGACCTGTGGATCGTCGCCGACGACGAGGACCGGCCAAAGGAGCTGTACGCGCGGCTCGGCTTCCGGGCGGCGTGGTGGTCCACCGAGCTGCTGCGTCCCCCGGCGACCTGATGCGCGCGCGGGCCGCCGGGCGCGCCGCGGCTCGTCTGCTCCGCCGCGCGCCGGGAACACCTCCGGACCATGGCGACCGAGCAGCGGAGCGGGCGGCGGGCGCTCGTGCGCGAGCTCGTCGACGCGTTCGACCGCAACGACCTGCTGCTCTTCGCCAGCGCCATGTCCTTCCAGGTGCTGACCGCCGTCGTGCCGGTCCTGCTCTTCGTCCTCGGGCTGCTCGGGCTCCTCGAGCTGACCGAGGTGTGGCGCTCGGACGTCCGGCCGTCGATCGCCGAATCGGTGAGCCCGGCGGCGATGAAGGTCATCGACGACACGGTGACCCGGGTGCTGGGCTCCAAGCAGGTGTTCTGGATCACGGCGGGGGCCGCGCTGGCGGTGTGGCAGGTCTCCGGCGGCGTGCGCGCCGCGATGGACGTGCTCAACCGGGTGCACGGGGTGCAGGAGGATCGCCCCTGGCGCGCACGGCACGTCCGCTCGCTCTGGCTCGCCGCGGTCCTGATCGCCCTGATCATCGCCGCGGCGGCGGTGGTGAACCTGACGCCGCTCCTCTACGGCGACCCGGGTCCGGCGCTGGGAGTGCTGCTGCTGCTCGCGCGCTGGGCAGCCGCCGCGGCGCTGCTCGCGCTCGCCGTCGGGCTGCTCGTCCACCGCGGACCCGACTTCGAGTAGCCCCTGAGCTGGGTATCGGTCGGGACGCTGCTCGTGATCGGCGCCTGGGTGGTGATGTCGGCGGCGTTCCTGGCCTACCTCACGCACGTGGCCAGCTACGGCTCGCTGTTCGGCAACCTGGCGACGGTGGTCGTCCTGATGGCGTACGTCTACGCGTCGACCATCACGTTCCTCGTGGGCATCCAGGTCGACGCCCTGCTGCGCGACCGGGCCGGGTGACCCCGCCCGCAGCGGGTACCCCGGGCGCATGACCCGCCGGCTCGGCCTGCCCGCTGCCCTGCTCGCCCTCGCGGGCGTGCTCCTAGTCGTGTTCGGCGACAGCGTCGGCGTCCGCGCCGCCGGCATGCTGCTGCTCGGCATCGGCGGGGTCCTGCTCGTGTCGCTGGCGTTCCTGCTCGTCGGCGAGGCCGAGGACCGCGAGCGGCGCCAGGCCGCCCGGCGCGGGCGCTAGTCCTCGAGCGCCGCGACGAGCTCCTTCTTGGACATCTTGGTCCGGCCCTCGATCTTCTCCTTCTT
>DASPKC010000465.1:0-6627 GCA_035628295.1 Baekduia sp. | reverse complement strand
CACCACGCGCGAACGCCACGAGGTCTCGCAACGCCAGCTGGCGCGGCGGGCGGGAACCAGCCAAGCCGCGATCAGTCACATCGAGTCCGGACGCGTCAGCCCCACCGTCGCCACGCTGGAGAAGCTCCTGCTCTGCCTCGGCGAGCGCCTCGAGCTCGAGGCATGCCCGCTCCCCGGGTGGCAGGACGACCAGCATGCCGCTGCCCGGGCGCCCGACGGGCTCACGTCGGCCGCCCGGATCTCGCGGCAGCTCTCCGAGCTGGCTGCCAGCCGGCGATGACCGAGCATCCGCCGGTCTTCGATGCCGAGGCCATGGTCGCGGCGTTGGCCCGCCATGACCTGGAGTACCTGATCGTCGGTGGCTTCGCCGTCGCCTTCCACGGCGTGGTGCGCGGCACCGAGGACCTCGACATCATCGTCCGGCAGCATCCGGAGAACTACCGGCGGCTGGCCCGCGCCATCGAAGCGCTCGGGGGAGATGCCGTCGTGTGGGAGTCGCAGTTCCGCCAACGCGAGCTCGATCCCACCGGCGACTTCGACCTCGCCCGCGGCGAGAACTACCGCGTGCGCACGACGGTGGGCATGCTCGACATCCTCCACCGCGCACGCGGGGCACGCGACTTCGACTCGATGGCCGCCGTCGCGCAGACGGGCCGGCTCGGAGGCGTCGAGGTGCGCGTGGTGGGCCTTGACGACCTCATCGCGATGAAGCGCGAGGCCGGCCGGGCGAAGGATCTGCTCGACCTCGGCGAGTTGACGCGGATCGCGGACTAAGCCACGACGCTCGGCTCGCGTGGCGGCGGCGCGGCCAGGTCAGGCGGGCCGCTCGCCGGGACGCGGCTCGGCCAGCCGGCGCTGAAGCAGGCCCACAGCAGCGACAGCCAGGTCAGCGTCGCCACGACCACGTGCAGCCACACGAGCCCGTCGGGAAGCTCCATGGCGTACTGCGCGCCGCCGATCGCGCCCTGGGAGCCGAGGAGGATGCCGGTCAGCAGCAGCGGGTCCATCAGGTCGCGCGGCGCCTCGCGCCGGCGCGCCAGGAACCACACGCCGACGACGGACATGCCGAGGACGGTCGCCACGGCGCCGTGCTGGTGGATGACGAAGTCCAGCGTCTCCTCGCCCTTGATGTCGAGGCGCTCGACCAGGTCGTCGGTGCCCTCGCCGCCCGAGTGCGGGCCGGCGGCCGTCGCGGCGGTGCCCATGAACAGCGTCAGGAAGCCGAGGGGCGCCAGGGCCCAGACGGCCTTGGCGGTCAGCCGGTCGGGGGCGGCGGGCCGGCGCGGCACGTCGCCCGGCTCGCGGGCCCGCAGGACCAGCAGCACGGCCGGGATGAGCAGCGCGGCGCTGACGAGGTAGTGCAGCATGACCCACCAGTAGTCCAGGTCCACCAGCACCGAGATGCCGCCGATGACCGCCTGCGTCAGGACGCCGATCGGGAGGATCAGGGCCAGCAGGAACAGGTCGCGCCGGAACGGCCTGCGGGTCCAGGCGAACAGCAGCGCAGCGACCGACGACGCGGTCACCAGGAAGGTGAGCATCCGGTTGCCGAACTCGATGGCGACTGGCGCGTGGATCTCCGTCGGCGTCAGCGACTCGGTGTTGCACTTCGGCCAGTTCGGGCAGCCCAGGCCCGAGCCGGTGACGCGGACCGCCGCGCCGGTGAACACGATGAGCGTGAGGAATCCGAGCGCCACCAGCGCGATCCGCGCGTAGCGCTCGGGGGTCACGGCCAGACGCTCGCGGAGACGGGCACGACGGGACATGCTGGGACGGAGGTTAGGCCGCGAACGGCGCGGATGCGCGGCGGTCGGACGGTCGCGGGTTGCGGATCCCGGCCAACGAGACCAGCCCCCCGGTGGCCACGAGCCCCCCGGCGACGCCGATCCCCCAGCCGAAGGCGGTCACCGACGCCTCGCGGCCGAGCGCGTCGGCGCGGGCGGCGACGTCCGGGTCCTCCAGGGCCACGACCTCGCTGGGGGGCGTGAGCGGCCGCTCGCGGACCTCCTCGACGGCCACCAGCACCTCGCGCAGCGGTGCGGTCTCGGCGCGGTAGGCGCCGGCGATCACGGCCCCCACGACCGCGATGGCCAGCAGCCCCGCCACCCGCGCCACGGCGTTGTTGATCCCCGAGGCGACGCCCGCGTGGCGCTGGTCGGCGGCCGCCAGGACCGTCGCCGTCAGCGGCGCGACGGTCATGGCGAGCCCGACACCGAACACCACGACCGCCGGCAGCACGTCGGACACGTACGTGGCGCCGGCGTCCGCCCGCAGGAGCAGCAGCAGGCCGCCACCGGCGACGAGCGGCCCGACGCCCATCAGGGCCCGCGGCCCGATCCGCCGCGCCAGCGCCCCGAACCGTGCGGCGAGGCCGATCATCAGCAGCGTGATCGGCAGCTGGGTCAGGCCCGCCTCGAGCGCGCTGTAGCCGGCCACGGACTGCAGGAAGATCGGCAGGTAGAACGTCGAGGCGCCCAAGCCGGCGTAGACCGCCAGCGTCGCGACGTTGCCGACGGCGAAGTTGCGCGCCCGGAACAGCGAGAGCGGCAGCATCGGGTCGGGCGCCCGCGCCTCGTGGATCACGAAGGCCGCCAGCAGCAGCATGCCGCCGCCCAGGCCGCCGGCGACCTGCACGTCGCCCCATCCGAGCGACGGCTGCTGGATGAGCGCGAAGACGGGCGCGCCCGACGCCCTGCAGCGCCCGCGCCGCCACGAGCATCGCCGCCGTCGGCGCGAGCGCGCACAGCACGCTCGTGAGGCCGAAGCCGGCCACACCCAGCACGAAGATCCGCCGCCGCCCGTACAGATCTCCGAGCGACCCGCCCACCAGCACCAGCGCCCCGAGCAGCAGCAGGTAGGCCTCGACCACCCACTGCTGCTCGGCCAGCGACGCGTCGAGGTCGGCGCGCAACGCCGGCAGCGCCACGTTGACCACCGACCCGTCGACGAAGACGACGGCCGAGCCGAGGATCGTGGCGGCGAGGGTCAGGCGCTTGTCGCCCAAGCGACCATCCTGCCGCCGCTACGGCGTCACGGCTTCGGCGGCGTGAGGACCAGCGCCCGGGTGAGCGTGCGCCCCAGGCCGTCGCGGACGGTGAGCGTCGTGGTCAGCGGCGCGCGCGCCACGCGGCGCTGCGTCGCGGGCCGCAGGCGCAGGACCACCGTCGCGCGGCCGCTGCGGCGCGCGAGCACCTCCCGGCCGCGCAGCAGGCGGGCCTCGCAGGGCGCCGCCGGGCAGCGCAGGATGACCAGGCCGCGGGTCGGCGTCTTGCGCCCGGTGCGCGGCAGGCCGAGGGCCGCCAGGGACAGCGCGGGCCGCCGGCGCCCGGCGCCCGCCGCCGGCGTCTGCGGCGCCGGCTTGCGCGCCGGCTGCTCGGCCGGCGGCTGCGACGCGGCGCGCACGACGAACTCGCGGCGCGTCTCCGGGCTCAGGTTGCCGGCCGGGTCGAGGGCCCGCACGGCCAGCACGTACGTGCCGGGCGTCGTCAACGCCGGCGCGCCGCCGTCGGCGCCCTCGCGCCACTCCGGCGTGCCCCCGACGGGGAAGCGCGCGTGCTGGATCGTGACCCCGCCGGCGTCGGCGGCGTCGGCCTGCCAGGCGAAGCCGTCGCCGACCGTCACCTCGCGCGGCGGCTCCTGCACGAACCGCGGTGCACCGGGCGGCGTGACGTCCTGGACGTAGGCCTGACGCCCGGGGACGCCCAGCGCGCCGCCGGCGTACACCGCCCGGGCCTGCAGGAGGTGCAGGCCGTCGCCCGCCAGCGTGTCGCGCCGGTTGCTCGCCGCGCCCGTGGCGCAGGCGAACCAGTCGCCGCCGTCCAGCGCGCACTGCGCGCCGACGATCTCGTCCGGCGAGAGCAGCCCGAAGGTGAAGCCCGCCGCGCCGGCCAGTCGCTGCGTCCCGAAGGCGTGATCGACGAGCCCGACGGTCCCGACCTGCCCCGCCGACGCGCCGGCCAGGAAGTGCTCGCAGCCGGTGGCGGCCGGGGCCGGTCCGGGGGCCGGCACGTGCACCGTGTCGGTGCCCGGGCCGCAGTCGAGGGTCACCGGGTCCGTCCCGAGCTGCACGACGTCGTCACCGGCGCCCGCGCGCACGGTGCCTCCCCGCGCCATCACGACGGCGTCGCCGCCGTCGCCGGTGTCGACCACCGAGCCGGAGAGGTCCACGCGCACGAGGTCGGCCCCGCCGCGGGTCAGCACCTCCACGCCGCTGCCGGGCGGCGGCGCGAGGCGCGCGCCGACGAGCTCGTCGCGCGCATCCCCGGGCTCGACCGTGAGGACGTCGGCACCCGAGGCCACCTCGTAGCGGACGACCTGGCCGCGCTGATCACGGTACGTCACCACCTGCGAGGCCGGCATCGGGTACGGCACGGCCGCTTCGGCCCCGGCCGCGCCGAGCGCCGCAGCGGCAGCCGCCGTCGCGGTCGCAGCGCGGGCGCGCCGGCCCGCCGCGACGCCACGCATGTCGTTGAGCCTGCTCACGGGTGCCTCCCCCTCGGTTCGCTGACGGGCGCAGCGACGCGCAACCGCGCTCGAGCGCCTCCCCCCGGCGAGGGGCCCCCGCCCCCGCGCGGCGCGGACTCTAACCGGCGGTGCGGCGCAAGACGGGCCCGCGGCGCCGACGGACGCCTCGGCTGGGTGTCCGTCATGCTCGGCACGGTGTCCCTGCCGGGCGTGAACGTCGTCGGACCGTTCGAGGCGGAGCTGGGCAACGGCGAGACGGCGCGCATGCTGGTCGCCGCCCTCGATGCCGCCGGCGTCCCCTGCCTGCCGATCGGCTTCGTGGCGTCGGCGAGCCGCCAGGGCCACGCCTTCCCGCACGCGACCGATCCCGAGGCGCTCTTCCCCGTCTCGATCCTCTGCGTCAACGCCGACCAGACACCGCGCTTCCACGCCCGGCTGGGCGAGCGGTTCTTCGCCGGGCGCCGCACGATCGGCGTCTGGTGGTGGGAGACGACGCTGTTGCCGCCCTGGTTGGCCGAGTCCTTCGCCTACGTGGACGAGGTCTGGGCGGGGAGCGCGTTCGTGGCCGAGGCGCTGCGGCCGGCGGCCGGCAGCACTCCCGTGCACCAGGTCGACCTGCCGGTGCGATGGCCGGACGCGCCGGCGCTGCCGCGTGACGCGCTCGGACTGCCCGACGACCGCCCGGTCGTGCTGTTCTCGTTCGACCACAACTCGGTGCTGGACCGCAAGAACCCGCAAGGGGCGATCGAGGCGTTCCGCCGGGCGTTCCCCGTCCCCGGGCCGGACGGACCCGTCCTCCTGGTCAAGTCGATCAACGGGGACCGCCACCCGGCCGCACACGACCGCGTCCTCCAGGCGGCCGCCGGGCACCCAGACGTGATCGTCCGCGACGGCTACCTCGATGCCGCCGATCGCGACGGCCTGGTGGCAGCCTGCGACGTCTACCTGTCGCTGCACCGCGCCGAGGGCTTCGGCTTGACGCTCGCCGAGGCGCTCGCGCTGGGCAAGCCGGTCATCGCCACGGGCTGGTCGGGATCCACGGAGGTCCTCGACGAGGCGTCGGGCTTCCCGGTGCGGTTCGTCCCGCGGCCGGTCGGCCCGGAACAGGGCCCGTATCCGGCGGAGGGCGTATGGGCTGAGCCCGATCTCGAGCACGCGGCGGCGCTCCTGCGAGACGTGCTCGGCGACCTCTCTCGTGCCCGCGCCCATGCCGCGGCCGGCCGTGAGCGGGTCCGCACCCGCTTCAGCGCCGAGGCCTGCGCTGGGCCCCTCGCCCAGCGCGTCCGCCGCGCCACGCCTTGGCAGGCCAGGGTCCTGCCCGATCGGGAGGTCCGCACCGCGCGCGAGATCGCCGCCGGGCTGCGGGCCCGTCGCGCCTAGGATCCCGCCGGTGAGCGACGACCTCGACGCGACCCGCCGCGCGCTCGACGCCGCGCGCGCCCGCGAGGGCGCCCTCGAGGCGCGCGTGACCGAGCTCGGCCGGATGCTCGCCGACGTGGAGCTGCGCGTGGCGCGCATCGGCGACGTGGAGCTCGAGCGCGACGAGGCGCTGCAGCGCATCCGCGAGCTCGAGGCGCGGGTGGCGGCGCTCGACGAGGTCGTGGAGCGCAACCGACGCGTGCACGAGGAGATGCTGGCGTCGGTCAGCTGGCGCGTCACCGCCCCGTTGCGCCGCCTCAAGCGATGAGCCTGCGGCTGTGTTTCGTGGCCTCCTCGCAGGCCAACCTGTTCATGACCGAGCTCCTGGAGGTCGTGCGCGAGGGTGCCGAGGCGGCGGGCGCGGCCACCGAGTGGGCCGTCGACGCGTTCCCGGCGCTGGAGCCTGACCGGGTCTACATCACCATCCCGCACGAGTTCCACCTGACGACGCCGGCCGAGCGCCATCCGGACGAGGCGCAGCTCGCCCAGACCGTCGCCCTGTGCACCGAGCAGCCGGGGACGGTGTGGTTCGAGCAGGCCCTCGAGCACGCCCGGCGCATGGGGGCGGTGTTCGACATCAGCGAGGTCGGGGCGCGCCGGCTGCGCATCCGCGGGGTGGCGGCCCGCCGGCTCGCGCTCGGATGGTCGCCCGCCCTGGACGGCTGGGGTCGCGACCTCGACCGCGAGCGCGATGTCGAGGTCCTCTACATGGGATCCGCGAGCCGTCGTCGCGAAGTGCTCCTC
>DASPKC010000464.1:0-2454 GCA_035628295.1 Baekduia sp. | reverse complement strand
GTCGTGCGCTGGTACGACCGCCCGGCCGGCGTCTGGCGCGACGGCGCGCCGCCGCCGCCATGAGCGCCGGCCCGACGCCCTGGCAGCGCCGCCTGGGCCGGGCGCTCGGCACCGTCGCGACGCACGTGGGTCCGGCGCGGCCGCTCGTCCGCCGGGTCAACCGGCGGCTGTGGGACCGGCGCGCCGCGACCTGGGACGACGGGCTGGACCCGGCGCGCCGCGTCGGCCTGCTGGACCTGGCGCTCGACGCGCTCGACCTCGACGTCGCCCGCGCGGCGGACCTCGGCACGGGGACCGGCGTGGGCGCCCTGCACCTCGCGCGCCGCTTCCCGGCGGCGCGGGTGACCGGCGTGGACGTCTCCCCGCGCATGGTGGACGTGGCCCGCGCCAAGGCCGGCGACGAGCTGGCGGGACGCGTGACGTTCGTGGTGGGCGACGCGGCGGCGCTGCCGTTCCGTGATGGCGAGCTGGACCTCGTCGTCCAGATCAACCTGCCGCTCGTCGCCGGCGACCTGCCGCGCGCGCTGCGCCCGGGCGGCGCCTTCGTGGCCGTGAGCAGCCTCGGCGCCGGGACGCCGTTCCACACGCCGCACCGGACCGCCGCACGCCTGCTGGCACGCGCCGGCCTGGATGTGGTGGAGATCCCGGGCGCGGAGCCCGAGACGGTCCTGGCCGCGCGGCGGCCCTGACGTGGGCGGCCACGCGCACCACTCGCACGCGCCCGGGGCCGATGCCGACCGCCGCTGGCTGACCGTCGCGCTCGCGCTGACGGGCGGCTTCCTGGTGGCCGAGGTGGTGGCGGGCCTGCTCGCCGGCTCGCTGGCGCTGCTCTCCGACGCCGCGCACATGCTCACCGACACGGCGTCGATCGCGCTGGCGCTGGTGGCGGCGCGCGTCGCCGCGCGCCCGGCCGACGCGCGCTACACCTTCGGCTTCGGCCGGGCCGAGATCCTCTCGGCGCAGGTCAACGGCGCCGCGCTCCTCGTGCTCGCCGCCGTGATCGCGGTGGAGGCCGTGCGCCGGCTCGCCGACCCGCCCGACGTCGACGGCGTCGTGGTCATCGCCATCGGCGTGCTGGGCGCCGGCGTCAATGTCGCGGCGGCGTGGGCGCTGTCGCGCGCCGAGCGCCGGTCGCTCAACGTGGAGGGCGCGCGGGCCCACGTGCTCGCCGACCTGTACGGGTCGCTGGCCGCCGTCGCCGGCGGCATCGTCCTCGTGACCACCGACCGGGGCGAGGCCGACGGGGCGGCCGCGTTGGTCGTCGCGGCGCTCATGGTCCGCTCGGGCTGGTCGCTGGTGCGCGACAGCGGGCGCGTTCTGCTGGAGGCGGCGCCGCGCGGCGTCGACACCGGCGAGATCGGCCGTGCGCTGGCCGGCGCCCCCGGCGTCGTGGAGGTCCACGACCTCCACGTGTGGGAGGTGACGTCGGGCTTCCCGGCGCTGTCGGCCCACGTCGTCGTCGAGACCCACGCCGACTGCCACCGCCGCCGGGCCGAGCTCGAGCACCTGCTCCACGAGCGCTTCTCGATCACCCACACGACCCTGCAGGTCGAGCACGCCCCGGGCCTGGTGCAGCTGGACGAGCCGCCGCCGGCGGGGCGCTGACCGTCCGGCGCAGGCCGTACGGTGGCGAACCCATGCGCCTGATCGTCGCCCGTTGCGAGGTCACCTACACCGGCCGCCTGACCGCCGTGCTGCCCATGGCGCTGCGGCTGCTGATGCTCAAGTCCGACGGCTCCGTGCTGGTGCACGCCGACACCGGCGGCTACAAGCCGCAGAACTGGATGACGCCGCCGACCGTCATCGAGGAGTCCGAGGACCGGCTGGTGGTGCGCAAGCACGCCGGCGCGACGGAGGACCGGCTGGAGATCCGCATCGAGGAGGTCCTCTCGGATGTCACGCACGACATGGGCGAGGCGGCGGCGCTCGAGAAGGACGGCGTCGAGGCGCACCTGCAGGAGCTGCTGGCCGACCAGCCGCAGTGGTGCGGGGAGGGCTTCCGCCTCGTGCGCCGCGAGTGGCCGACGGACATCGGGCCGGTCGATCTCATGTGCCGCGACGGCGAGGACGGCTGGATCGCGGTGGAGATCAAGCGCGTCGGCACCATCGACGCGGTCGAGCAGCTGTGCCGCTACCTCGAGCGCATCCGCCAGGACCCGGCGATGGCCGGGTGCCAGGGCGTCCTGGCCGCGCAGTCGGTCAAGCCGCAGGCGCGCGTGCTGGCCGAGTCGCGCGGGCTGCGCGTGGTCGAGGTGGACCTCGCGGTGCTGCGCGGCGAGCGCGAGCCGGACCTGGTCCTCTTCGCCGCCTAGCTGTCCTGCTTGCGGACTTAGTGGACGCGGGTGATGGGTGGGCGGCCGCCGGCGGCGCTGTGAGGGCGCTGTCGGTTGTAGAAGCGAACGAACGATGACAGGGCGCGGTCGCGCTGGCGGGAGCTCTGCCAGACGCGGCCGT
>DASPKC010000463.1:0-7838 GCA_035628295.1 Baekduia sp. | reverse complement strand
GTCGCCGGCCCGCCTCGCCCTGTCGACCTCCTCGACCATGCGGGCCTCGAGCGACGCGTCCGCGCACCGCAGAGGCCGGTCGTCCCCGACCGCCGTCACCTCCTCCCAGGGTACGTCCGGCAGTCCGCCCTCCGGGAGCGGCCCGAGCGCGAGCACATGGCTCGCGATCTCGACGCCGAAGGCGGCGAGCAGCTGCCGCGCGAGCGCCCCGGCGGCCACGCGCGCGGCGGTCTCGCGCGCGCTGGCGCGCTCGAGGACGTCGCGCACGTCGGTCAGGCGGTACTTCCACGTGCCGACCAGGTCGGCGTGGCCGGGGCGCGGCAGGTGCACCTCGGGCACCGCCGCCTCCACGGGCCACGGGTTCATCCGCTCCTCCCAGTTCTGGTAGTCACGGTTGGGGACCGTCAGGGCGATCGGGCCGCCCATCGTGCGCCCGTGGCGCACCCCGGAGGTCACGATCGCGTGATCGGTCTCGATCTTCATGCGCCCGCCGCGGCCGTGGCCGAGCTGCCGCCGGGCCATGTCGCGGTCCATGGCCTCGCGGTCGAGCTCGAGCCCCGCGGGCAGGCCTTCGACCACGCAGGTCAGGCCCGGCCCGTGGGACTCGCCGGCGGTGATCAGGCGCAGCTCCATGCGGCGCCTGAGTCTATGGAGCTTGCGCTCCGCGCGGCCTACCGCGAGACGCGCACCACGTCCAGGCGGTAGTGCTCCATCGTCTCCGCGTCCTTGAGCATGCTCACGAACGTGGTCTGGCCGGCGCCGACCTCCAGCATGCGGCAGGTCTCGCGGCTCGGGCGGCAGGTGCCCTCCCCGGCGATCTTGGCCAGCGGGTTGACCATGAAGCGCAGTGCGCGCCCGTCCTTGCGCACCTGGGAGAAGACCAGGAGCGGGAACTTCGAGCTCGGGAAGCCCTGGAGCTTGGTCGGGTCCTCGGTGCGGACCTGCTCGGCGCCGCGCAGGCCGAAGCGCAGCACGACCTCCGCGGGGCCGTCGGCCTTGGGGACGACCGGCGTGGGCCGCGGCTTGACCGCGACGGGCCCGGTCGACGTGACGACCGGCCCGGTCTGCGGCGCCTCCGGCCCCCCGTCGCCGATGCCGGGACGCGGCGCGCTGCCACCCGTCCGCTTGGCGACCGACGAGGACGACGAGCCCGACGAGGAGGGCGCCGTGGCGACCGACGTGCTGCCCGAGCTCGTCGAAGCCTTCTTGGCCCTCGCCAGCTGGCGGAACGGGTCGCGCACCTTGCCCTTGCGCAGGCGCTTGTCGACGGCGGCGTCGCCCTCGAGGGCGACCGCACCGCCCGCCGCGGCGGTGGCGGCGATCGGGCCGCCCGCGGCCGGTGCGGACTCGAGAGCCTCGTCGGCGCCGCCGCCCGCGCCGAACGCGAGGGGCAGGGCCACGAGCGCCACGACGAGCGCGAGGGCGATCGGCCAGAGCTTCTTCTCGACGAGATCGTCGAAGAGGTTGCGCAGAGCGCTCATCGGAGGCCTCCGGTGATGGCGGCGGTCGGGGCGGGGACGGCGGAGCCCGACGAGGGCGCGGACGGCGCGGCCGCGGGGCCCTGCGGCGAGGCGCCGGCCGTGTCGCCCTCGGTGGGCGGGACGAGGTAGGCGGTGGCGTCGACGGCCGCCTCGAGCTTCGGGAAGCCGTCGGTGGCCTCGTGCAGCGAGACCTTGTCGATGGTCAGCAGGCGGCCGCGGACGACGAGGCCGCCGCGCTTGACGACGGTGAGGTCGTCGAGCGCCGCCAGGAACTTGCGCATGTTGCCGAACGAGCCGGCGAACGTGAACTGGAAGGGCAGCGTCGGCAGGCCGGCGGTGCCGACGGGCGAGCCGGCCGGCGCGGTCGCGGCCGCGGCCTGGGTGGCCGGCACGGTCCCGCCGCCGGCGGGCTTGGCGGCGTCGGCCTTCGCGTCGCCGCCCGGCGCCTTCTGGTCGGCGCCGGCCTGCGCGGCCTGGGCCGCCGGCGGAGCCGCCGCGGCCTGCGCCTGGGCGCCGGCCGCCGGACCGGAGCTCTTGACGGAGCGGAAGTCCACGCCATGGCGCTTGGCCGTCGCCTCCAGCTGGTAGACGAGCGACGCGACGTCGTCGTCGGCCGGGATCGCCTTGCCCAGGCGGGCGACGGTGGCGTAGTCGGCGGCGTAGCTGGCCTTGGCCTGCTGCGCCGTGGTAGCGGCGCTCTGGGCGTCGGTCAGGCGCTGCTGCTCCTGGGTCAGCTTGGCCCCGAGCTCTGCGGCGTCGTCGCGCTGGGGCTTGACGAGGAAGAAGAACCCGCCGGCGCACGCCGCCAGGACGGCGACGACGAGGACGACGAGACGATCGCGCGTGGTCACGGCGTGGTGCTCCCGGTCGGAGTGGCGGTGGAGGCGGCGGCCGGCGCGGACGCGGCGGCAGCCGGAGCGGCCGGAGCCGCGGCCTGCGGCGCGACGGGGACGGACCCGAACGTCACGGCGACGGTGAACTTCGGCGCGCCGGTGCCCTTGCCGTTGGCGCAGCCCTTGCCGCCGCCGGCGGAGGTGAGGCCGCCGGCGGCCGCGCCGGCCTCCTCCTTGGCGGAGGACTCCAGGGCGACGTTCTTGACGCCGTCGATCTGCCGCAGCCGGGCCATGAGCCGCGCGACGGCGCGTTGCTCGGACGGCGTGCAGCCGATGATCTTCAGGGTCGGACCCGACGGGGTGGCCGCGGCCGCCGCGGGATCGCCGGCCGGGGCCGCGGGCGGCGCGACGCTGCCGTCGAGGCTCTCGAGCGCGACGTCCTCCGGGATGACGCGGCCGACTTCGCGCAGGGTGTGCGACCAGTCGAAGCGGCTGGCGGCGACGTTGCGCACCGTCTCCAGGCGGCTCTGGGCGACCGTGGCGAAGCGCGAGTAGGCCGCCAGCTTGTCGGCCGTCGCCTGGGCGGCGTCGGCCTTCGTGCGGACCTCGGCGAGCTGCCTGGCGCGGTCGTCGACCTGGCGGCCGGCGGCGACCCACAGGCCGGCGAGGACCACGAACGCGGCGAGCGCACCCAGCAGGACGTACACCCCGCCGCCGGAACGGCCCGCGGAGCCGCCGCCTCCGCGGCGCTCCTCGGCGGGGATCAGGTTGACAGCCCTCATCGACGGCCTCCGTTCGTGTCGGCGGGCGCCTCGTCGACGGCCAGGCCGGCGGCGACAGCGAGAACCCCGGGATCCATGCCCTCGGGCGAGCCGTCGATCTCGGCGCGCCGGACCGGCATCCCGAGCTGGGTGCCCAGGGCCTCGGCGAAGCCGGGGACGGCCGCGGCCGCGCCGGTGATGACGGCGTGGGCGACGGTGAGCGCCGACCCGTCCTGGGCGGCGTGGAAGTCGAGCGAGTTGCGGACCTCGCCGCCGATGCGCGCGACCCCGTCCTGGAGGATGGCGCGCGCGTCGACGGCGGCCTCGTCCTCCTCGAGGACGGTGGACTCCAGCCCGACGCGGTGCAGCAGGGCGCGGGCGGCGTCCAGCGGCATGGCGCGGCGCTCGGCGAGCTCCACGGCGATGGCCTCGAGGCCGCCGCCCACCACGCGGGTGAAGAGGCAGGTCGTGCCCTCGGCGACCGCGAGGTTCGTGAGGCCGCTGATCGAGAGGTACAGGACGGCCTGGCCCTGGGCGTCGGAGGCGCGGTGCAGCGCGCGGACCATGGCGAAAGCGGAGACGTCGATGCCCTCGGGACGCAGCCCGGCGGCGCGCGCCGCGGCCAGGACCTTGTCGACCATGTCGCGGCGGGCGGCCACGACCAGGACGCGCTGGCGCGGCCCGGCGTCCGTCGGGACGACGTCCAGCGCGTGCCAGTCCAGGACGGCGCTGTCCAGCGGCATCGCGATCGCGTCCTGGGCCTGGAAGCGCACGGCGGCCTCCAGCTCCTTGGGGTCCTTGATCGGCGGCAGCTCGATGACGCGCACCACGATCTTCTGGTTGGCGACGCCGAGCCGGACGCGCTTGTCGAGGTCGCGATGGTCGGCGAACAGGACGCGCAGGGCCTCGGCGAGGCCCTCGACGTCCTGCACCTCGCCGTCGCGCACGACGCCCGGCTCGAGCTCCGCGACGGCAGCGTGCTCGATGCGCAGGCTGCCGTTCACGCTGACGGTGGCCGCGTGGACCGCGGCCGGCTCGATCTCGAGCCCGGTGATGTTGGTGGGCTTGGCCATGGGTCTCGGTAGTGGTCGGACGGAGGGGGCGGGGTCGTCAGTCCTGGGGACGGTTGATCGGACAGGCGTCCAGATCAGAACGTCGACAGGTAGGCGTCCATCAGCGGGTCGCCGGCCAGCAGCGCAACGACGGCGCCCAGCGCGAGGAACGGGCCGAAGGGCACGGCGGTCTTGCGCCCGGCGGTGCGGCCGAGGCGCGCGACGATGGCGGCGCCGACGACGACGCCCGCCAGCAGCGCGACGAGCACCGCCACGGCCACGTCGGCCCCCAGGAACAGCCCGAGGACGCCGACAAGCTTGACGTCGCCCATCCCCATGCCCTTGGGGTTGACCGCGGCGACGAGGAAGAAGGCGCCGCCGGCCGCCAGGCCGCCGAGCAGCTGCTCGGGGACGCGCTCGGGGGCGAGCGCCAGGCCGAGGGCCACCGCCGCGACGGCGGCGGGCGCCGTGATGCGGTTGGGGATGATCCGGTGCTCGAGGTCGATCAGCGTGATGGGCACCAGCAGCGTCACGAGCACGACGCCGAGCACGAGCCGGTCGACCTCGCCCCACTGCGTGGCCACGACGGCGACCCACAGCGCGGCGGTCGCCGCCTCGACGATCGGGTACTTCGGCGAGATCCGCTCGCGGCAGCCGCGGCAGCGCCCGCGCAGCAGCAGCCACGAGACGACGGGGATGTTGTCCCAGGGCTTGACCGCCGCCCTGCACCCCGGGCAGTGCGACCCCGGCGTGACGAGCGACTCGCCGCGCGGCAGGCGCCAGGCCACGACGTTGAGGAAGGATCCGATCAGCAGGCCGAAGAGCGCAGCCGGCGCCAGGGAGACGGTCATGGCCGCTGCATCGGCAGGTCGTCCGCGGGCCTTGACAGCCGCGTCCGCCTGGCGAACGCGCGGCCAGGAACGCTGCCGGTTGCCGGGCGCGACGCGGGCGGCTGCTGCGGTGAGCTGCGAGTTGATCTCGCTGGGCGAGATCAACTCGCATGTCGATGCCGCAGGGCCGCCGGCGGCGAGCCTCTACGAGGCCGGGACGATCTCGCGCCAGGTGTTCTGGATCATGCCCGCCGACGCATAGCTGCGCACGCGGTCGTAGGCGCCCAGGCGCAGCGTCACGTTGACCTTCGAGGAGCCCGCCTCGAGCTGGCCCTGCCCGTCGATGAGCACGCCGCCGAAGACCCGCGCGTTGCCGTGCACCCGGACGCGGTCGCTCGTGAGGTTGTTCGGGTTCGGGGCGTAGATGATCCCGTGGTAGTCCAGCGTGCCGTTGAGCGTCAGCGTCGCGTCGTTGTCGAGCACGATCATCCCGGGCGCGCTCTCGCTGTTGACGACGGCGTTGGCCTCGTAGGTGCAGTTGCCGCTCTCGATCCACACCAGGCGCCCCGCCGGCAGCGACGTCGGGCACGTGGCGTACCAGGTGCCGTCGGCCTGCGCCGTCTTCTCCAGCCGGGCTCGGGCGTCCGCCGTGACGGCGTCGCCGCCGGCGTAGCCCTGCACCGCCACGTTGGGCTTGAGCTGGGAGTCCAGCAGCCCGAACAGCGCCGCCAGCGTGCTGGTCGCGCCGTCCAGCAGCGAGTGCCCCAGGCACGGGTTGAGGTCGAGCAGCTGCACGGTGCAGCGGACCTGGACCGTCGGGTCGGAGCTGACGCTGCCGTCGACGATCGCCTTGTTGCCCTTGTTGGAGATCTCCAGGCGCCCGGAGATGACGGCGGCGCGCGGCATCGGCTCGGGCTGCTCCTCGACGCGCACCAGCGCCACGAGCGTCCGCGTGCGCGAGCCGACCCTGGCCTGCGCGCGCACCCACACGCGGCCGTCCTTGTTGTCGTCGTAGGGCGCCGCGCCCTGGGTCAGGGTGTCGTCGTAGAAGTTGATCGTGTCCGGCGCGCGGTTGTCGCGGACCTCGGTACGCCAGCTGAAGCCCTGCAGCGCGTCCGGCGAGGACGTCGCCGTCTGCAGCGCCTGCGTCGACGGGCAGCGCGGGTCCGTGGAGGCCTGGGTGCAGACCGGGTAGGCCTTGGCGGCGCTGCCGGGCCAGCCCTGGGCCAGGGTGAAGGTCTGGGCGCTGAGCGCGGCCTCGGCGGCGTTGAACGCCGTCTCCTTGGTGCGCGAGACGCCCGACTCGCGCTGCTGGGTGTCGACCTGGGCGAGCGTCGCCATCGCGAACGCCATGCAGATCGACAGCAGGCCGATCGCGGTCACGAGGGCCCAGCCGCCCTCTTCCCTGCGCAGCCGGCGGATCATCCGGTCACCACCTGGGTCGTCGAGCCGTCGAGGCCTGCGGAGTCCTCGACGACGAGCTTGATCGAGTAGGACTGCCCCGCCGTCGCGGGCATCGTGTAGACGACCTCGTCGGCGCCGTCGATGGCGGTGCCGCCGACGTACCACTGGAACCGCAGGCCGTCGGCCTCCGGGTCGGAGGACAGCGAGCCGTTGAGGACGATGCCCTGGGCACTGCGGGTCGCGGTGAACGCGGCGGTCGGCCGGCGGTTCTGGTTGCGCAGGTACACCCCCGTGGACAGCCGCGTTTCGGCGGCGCCCGCACCCGGGTCGCGGTCGATGACCACGTCGGCGTGCAGCGCCGAGATGTCGGTCGGCGTCGCCGAGTTGAAGGAGAAGAGCGGACGGTCCAGGCCGTCGCGGCGGTTGACGACGTGCTCGGCGACGACCTGCGCGTCGGCCCAGTTCGCGCCGCCGCCGGTCGGCGCCGGGCAGGCCGTGGAGCTGGGCACCGCCGGCGGCAGCGCGGTGGTCCAGGTCTGGCGCTGCATCCAGAGCTTCGCGGTCGGCGTGCCGGCGTCCAGGCACCACCGGACGCGCTCGACGTTGGTCGCGTTCGTGCCGGCGTTCGGGCCCACCGGGTCGACCGTCTGGAAGATCGCGTCGTACGGGGTGGCGCGATCGACCGCCTGCGGCTGCGACGGCGTCGGGCTGGCGAGGTTGCGCAGCTGCCGCGACATGCGGTCCAGCGCCGCGCGGGCGTGGTCCTGCGCGTCGTTGCGCTGCGTCGTGGTGTGCTCGACGCGGCGGAAGGTCTCCATGCCCAGCAGCGCGGCGCTGCCGACGATGAGCATGAGCACGGCCGCGACGAGGAGCTCGGTCAGGCTCACCTCGCCGCGCTGGTCGCGCAGGCGGGTCATCCCGTCACCGGTCCGAGCTTGGCGGACTCCGCGAGGCGCTTGTCCACCGCCACGACCCAGTAGGTGTGCTGCATGCCGTTGGTCCTCGAGTCGACGAAGGAGAGCTCCTGCGCCGTGCCGGTCCGGTCGTAGCGGTCCTCCACGAGCTGGCCGTCCCGGTAGACGCGGTAGTACGAGACGCTGTCGCCGAGGTCCGGATCGCCCGGGGACGCCGACCAGGTGAGCGTCGTGACGTCGTCCTGCGTGGTGAGCTGCAGGTTCGTCGGAGCGCTGGGCGGGGTGTTGGTCAGCGGCACGTCGACCGGGTCGGACAGCGCGCCCTCCCGCAGCGCTCCGGCGCTGTCGTAGTCCACGGCGACCACGCGGTAGGTCACCAGCGTCGAGGACGGCGGGCTGTCGTGGCGGCAGGTGGTCTTCTTGGTCTCGCAGACCAGCGAGCGGGTGCCGAGGACGGGGTAGCGATAGACCCGGTACCACTCGATGTCGCGCTCGCGGCTGGGCGCCCACTCGAGGTCGATGCCCGAGCCATTGCGCCCCGCCGCGAAGCGGGTCGGCTTGTA
>DASPKC010000462.1:0-11491 GCA_035628295.1 Baekduia sp. | reverse complement strand
TGGTCCTCCTCGCGGATGCCGCAGGCCGCCGCGTCGACGCGGTCGGCCGCGGCCAGGGCCGCGGTCTCCTCCAGCGGCTCCAGGCGCCTGCCGCACGCCACGACCGTGGCGCCGAGGCGGGCGAGCTCCAGCACGGTCGCGCGCCCGATGCCCGAGCCGCCGCCGCTCACGACCGCCACCTGGCCGTCGAGCACGCCCTGCGCGAGGACCGGCTGGGGCTGGGCGGCTGCTGGGTCCTCGGGGGCGCTCATGGTCAAGTCCTATCGGAAGGGCCGCCCGGAGCCGCGGCCTTGAATGGGCATTCAACCAGATTTGGTGGAACGTTCAAGAAGTTCTGGCATCATGGCGACGTGGCCCGAGCGACGACGACCCGCCGTCCACGTCCCCGCCAGGCCAGCGTGCTGCCGCCGCCGCCCCACCCGCCCCGCGGGGCGGAGCTCACCGCCGAGAAGCTGCTGCAGGCCACCCACGAGCTGCTGTGCGAGACCGCCGGCGCCGAGCCGTCGGTCAGCCAGATCTGCGCGCGCGCCGACGTGCGGGTGGCGATGGTCAGTTACTGCTTCGGCGGCAAGGCGCAGCTGCTCGACGCGCTGGTCGACCGCGCCGTCGGCGGCATCATGGCCGAGCAGGACGCGCTGATGGGTCGGGGCCTGGCGCCCGAGGAGGCGCTCGCCGTGCAGGTCGAGGCGACCGTCCGCAACCTCGTCCGCTACCCGTACCTCAACGCCCTGAGCTCCCGGCTGGCCGCCGGGGACCACTCGGTGGCGCGCCTGTCCGAGACGTTCGTGCGGCCCACGCTGGCGTTCTACCGCCGGCTGGTCGACGAGGGGGTCGCCCGCGGGACGCTGCGCCCGGTCGACCCGACCCTGCTGCTGTTCTCGGTCGTCGGCATGTGCGACTTCCTGTTCGTCGCCCGCGGATGGCTGGCCGACACCGGCCAGGCGCTCGACGACGCGCTGGTCGAGCGCTTCGCCGAGCACACCGTGCAGCTCGTGCTGCGGGGCGTCTCCCCCACGCCGTCAGGCGGGTAGGCGGGCCCGGAGAGCCTCGGCGAGCGCCTGGCGCGCCGGGCCGCTGAGAACGTCCGGGAGCACGAGGCGCGTGACCACGTCGCCGAAGCGGCACTCGAGCTCCGCCGCCGCCTCGGCGGGCGTCCCCACGACCGCGATGCGCTCGACCATCTCGTCGGGCACGACGCCGGCCATCGCCGCCCACTCGCCCCGCTTGCTCATGGCGGTGAGTCGCTCGCCGACCTCCTCCCACCCGTGGTGCTCCAGCACCCGCCGGTAGGCCGGCGTCGAGCCGTAGAACGCGATCTGGCCCCGCACGCCGGCCACCAGCTCCTCGCGCCGGGCCGGGTCCTCGTCGGCGGCCACCATGCACGGCAGGACGAGTTGGAAGCCGTCGAGGGTGCGGCCCGCCTTCGCCGCCCCGCGCTCGAGTGCCGGCACGGTCTCCGCGCGCAGGTACGCCTCGGTCGTGAAGCCGTGCAGCATGATGCCGTCGGCCACCTCGCCGGCCGCCTGCGTCATCAGCGGCCCGACCGCCGCGAGCAGGATCGGCGGCGTGCCGTGCGGGTTCGGCCCGGGGTCGAACATCGGCGTCATGAGGCTGTGCCGGTAGAACTCGCCCTGGAACTCCAGCGTGCCGCCGGACGCCCACGCCTCCCAGATGGCCCGGATCGCGAGCACGAACTCGCGCATGCGCGCCGCCGGCCGGTCGTACGGCATGGAGAACCGGCGCTCGATGTGGCCCTTGACCTGCGAGCCGAGCCCCAGGGCGAAGCGCCCGCCGCAGAGCGCCTGTACGTCGTTGGCCTGGACGGCGACCGTCATCGGCGACCGCGCGAGCGCCACGGCGATGTTGGTGCCGATGCCGATGCGCCCGGTGCGCTGCGCGGCGACCGCGGCCGCCAGGAACGCGTCGGTCTTCGTCTCGGTCACCCAGAAGGTGTCGAGGCCGTCGGCCTCGGCGGCGAGCGCCTGCTCGGCCGCGTGCTCGAGCGACTCGTGGTAGCCGGTGCCGTCGAGGCGCATCCCGCGGCGGACGTCTAGGCCGCCGCGCCCTCGAGCTGCGCCTTGTAGCGCGGGAAGATGGGCCGGACGACCGGCACGACCTCGAGGATCTTGCGCACGGGGCCCTTCGCGAGGATCTCGCCGCGCGCCAGCGCGATCGTGAGATTGAGCTCGCCGAGGAAGAACTGGTGGGCGACGTCCGCGGCCATCGCCAGGACGACCTCCGGCTCGTGCTGCGTCTCGCCCGTGTCGACTGCGCGCTCCTGGCCGGCTTTGGCGCTGACGGTGATCGTCGCCTCGGGATCGGTCAGGCGCAGCTGCAGCACCGTGTCGGCGCCCTGCACCTGCGGGCCGAGCTCCTCGTCGGCGACGAGCTCGCGGAAGACCCGCCCGAGCTGGTCGTAGACCTCGTCTGCGGACGCGAAGGTCGCCATGGGCGGGGCAGGTTACCGGTCTTCTGCCAGCGTGCCCCGTGGGCGGACCTGCAGGAACCAGACCACCGGCGCGCTCAGCGCGATCAGGGTCAGGGCGGGGACCGCCGCCGTCCCGTAGGACGAGACGCCGGTCGCGGTCCACACCTCGGTGGCGAGCGTGTCGAAGCCGATCGGCCGCAGCAGGAGCGTGACCGGCAGCTCCTTCATGGTCGACAGGAACACGAGCGTCGCGCCGGCCAGCAGGCCCGGCGCCATGAGCGGCGCGGTCACCTTGGCCAGCACGCGCGCGGGCGAGGCGCCGAGCCCGCGGGCGGCGCGCTCGAGATCGGGGTCGACGCGGGTCAGCGCGCTGTGCGCCCCGGCCATCGCCTGGGGCAGGAAGCGCACCACGTAGGCGAACACCAGCAGCGCGAGCGTCTGGTAGACGGCGGGCAGCACCCGCGTGGCGAAGAAGACCAGCGAGAGCGCGATCACGATGCCCGGCAGCGCATTGGACGCGTAGGTCGCGCGCTCGAGCAGCGCGGTCGCGCGGCGCGGGCGGCGCGAGGCGAGCACCGCGACGGGCAGCGCTGCGACCATCGCGACCACGGCCGCCAGCCCGGAGCCGACCACCGAGTGCCACGCCCAGCCGAGCAGCTCGCCCGCCTCGGGCAGGACGGCGCTGTCGCGCAGCGACCACGAGACGAGCACGCCGACCGGCACGACGAGCGCGACGGCGACGACCGCCAGGGCAACCGCCAGGGCGGGCAGCCGCCAGCGCCCGAGCGGGGCGAGCTGCGCGGGGCGGTCGGCCCCGGCCGCGCTGCGCCGCACCCGCCCCTTGCCGCGCGAGCGCGCCTCGAGCAGCAGCACGAGCGCCGTCAGCGTCACCAGCACCAGGCCGAGCAGCGCCGCCGGCGTGCGGTCGAAGAGCGAGCGGTACTGCTGGAACACCGCGCGCGTCAGCGCGTCGTAGCGCATGAGCGACACCACCCCGAAGTCCGAGAGCGCGTAGAGCGCGGCCAGCACGGCACCGCCGGCGATCGACGGGCGCAGGACCGGGAGCGTCACCTGCCGGAACACCTGCGCGCGCGTCCGGCCCAGCGTGCGCGCCGCCTCCTCCAGCGCGGGATCCATGCGCCGCAGCGCCGCCGAGCAGAGCAGGAAGACGTACGGGTAGGTCGCGAGCACGAGCGCGAGGCCGGCGCCCGGCAGCCCGAACACCCAGCCGGCGCTGCCCAGCAGGCCGCCCGGCCCCACGGCGGCGAGCAGCGCCAGCGCCGTGACGTAGCTCGGGATCACCAGCGGCAGGGCGGCCGCGACGGCGAACACCCGGCGGGCCGGGAGGTCGGTGCGCTCGACCAGCCAGGCCATGCCGACGCCGACCACCGTCGATCCCGCGGTCACGACCGCCACGAGCAGCGCCGTGCGCCCGACGAGCTCCAGCGTCCGCCCGTCCAGGACGACGTCCCAGGACGACTCGTCCGCGCCGGCGGCGCGGACGAGGAGGTACACCAGCGGCAGCAGGGCCGCCGACGCGACGAGGACTGCCGCGGCGGCGACCAGGCGCATCAGCTCGTCAGGCCGACGTCCTGCAGCAGCGACAGCGTGGAGGCCAGCTTGTCCCCGAGCGCGCCGAGCTCGATCTCCGGGCCCTGGACCTGGTCGAGCGGCTTGGTCTCCTGCGGCGGCGCGATGCCGTCGACCAGCGGGTACTCGAAGGTCTTGGTCGAGAAGTACCGCTGGCCCTGCTCGGACAGCAGGAAGTCCACGAACCTGACCGCGTCCTCCTGCTGGTCGGAGGACTTCAGGACACCCGCGCCGGCCACGTTGACCAGCGACCCGGGGTCGCCGGCCTCCAGGAAGTGGTTGGCCACCGGAAAGCCCGGCTTCTCGGCCTTGAGCTCGGGCAGGTAGTAGTGGTTGACGAACCCGACGTCGATCTCGCCGGCGGCGATCGCCTCCTCGGTCTGGATGTTGTTCTCCAGGAGGGTCGGCTCGAGGCGCTTCATGCACTTCAGCCACTCGCGCGTGCGGCCGTCGCCGAGCGTGAGGCGCATGGCGCTGACGAAGGCCTGGAACGAGGCGTTGGGCGGCGGGAAGCCGATGCGGCCCTTCCACGCGTCGTTGCAGAAGTCGAGGATCGAGTCGGGCAGCTCCGAGGCCTTCACCCGCTCGGTGGAGTAGGCGACCACGCGCGCGCGGCCGCTGGTCCCGACCCATTCGCCGGTGCGGAACCGCGCGTCGACGCGCTCGGAGCTCGGCGGGGCGGGCGCCAGCAGGTTGGCGTCGGCGACGGCGCCCAGCGCGCCCGCGTCCTGCGCGAAGAAGACGTCGGCGGGCGAGCGCTCGCCTTCCTCCGCGATCGTGGCCGCCAGCTCGGCGGACTCGCCGTAGCGGACCTCGGCGTCGATGCCGGTGGCCTTCTCGAACTGCTTGATCAGGTCGCCGACGAGCTTCTCGTTGCGGCCGGAGTAGATCGTCAGGGCGTCGCCCGAGCCGCCGGAGCCGCCGGAGTCGTCGTCGCCGCAGCCGGCGGCCAGGCCCGCAACGGCGGCCACCGCGAGGATCGCGATCAGGGAGCGCTTCACGTCAGTCCTTCGGGGAGGGGTCAGAACAGGACGGGCACCGGCCCGGCGTGCAGCGCGACGTCGACGCGCTGGCCGAGGGCCACGGCCTCGTTGGACGGTCGCTGCGACCACAGCTCGGTGCCGTCGGCCAGGCGCACGCGGTAGAGGACGTCGTGGCCGCGGAACTCGCGGCCGACGATCTCCGCCGCGCCGTCCTCGCGCAGCGTCAGCCCGACGAGCTCCGGGCGCACGATGACCTCGCGCGCCTGGTCGTCGCAGACCGCGCCGAGGGCGGCGGCGCGGCCGCCGTCGAGCACGTTGGCGGCACCGACGAACTCGGCCGACCAGCGGTCGGCGGGCTCGTGGTACAGGCGCTCGGGGGCGTCGACCTGCACGACCTTGCCGTCGCGCATGAGCGCGACGCGGTCGGCCAGCGCGAGCGCCTCCTCCTGGTCGTGCGTGACGAGCAGGACGGTGGTGCCGGCGCCGCGCAGGATCGCTGCGAGCTCCTCGCGCATCTGCCCGCGCTGCAGCGGGTCGATCGCGCTCCACGGCTCGTCGAGGAGCACGATCTGCGGCTCGGGCGCGAGGGCGCGGGCCAGGGCGACGCGCTGCTGCTGGCCGCCGGAGAGCTCGTGCGGGTAGCGCCTGTGGAGGTCGGGCAGGCCCACGAGCGCGAGCGCCTCGGCCACCCGCGCCGGCCGGTCGCGCTTGGGCACGCCGAAGCCGACGTTCTCGGCGACGGTCAGGTGCGGGAAGAGCGCGTAGTCCTGGAAGACCATCCCGACCTTGCGACGCTCGGGCGGGACGAAGGGGCCGCCGCCGGCCACCGGGGTGCCGGCGATGCGGACGCTACCCGCGTCGGGGCGCTCGAAGCCGGCCACGAGGCGCAGCAGGGTCGTCTTGCCGCAGCCGCTGGGCCCCAGCAGGGCGACGAACTCGCCGCTGAGGACGGTCAGGCTCGCCTCGTCCACGGCGGTCGTGGAGCCGAAGCGCTTCGTGACGTGATCGACCTGGACGGTGGCCATGCGGAGATACCCCTTAGGACATCCTAACCATGACCGACCTAGGAGGTCGGGATGAGCTCGGCGACCGTGCCCTGCACCGACACCGCGTAGAGGTCGCCGTCGGCGTCCTCGCCGAAGGAGACGAGCCCCGGCAGGCGCGCCGCCTCCCGCCGCAGGTCGGCGCGCGCGGGCTCCTCGGCGGCGGCGGCGTCCAGCGACCAGATGGTGCCCCGGCAGAAGTCGCCGAAGACGTAGCGCCCGCGCAGGGCGGCGAGCCGCCGGCCGCGCGACACGTAGCCGCCGGTCACGGAGCAGTGCCCGTCGCGGTGGGCGTAGGAGGTGACGGGCCAGGTCAGCCGGTGGTGGCCGGCGAGCTGCTTGCGCCCGACGGGCAGGTGCCCTTCGTAGGCGGCCCAGCCGAGGTTCGGGGTCGGGGCGCCCTCCTCGGGCAGGAAGAGCGCGTCGACCTCCTCGATGCGGTCCTGCCCGACGTCGCCGAGCCACAGGCGGCCGGTCTCGCGGTCGAAGCTCATGCGGAACGGGTTGCGCAGGCCGCTGGCCACGACCTCCCAGCCGCGGCCGTCGTGGCGCAGGATCTTGCCGAGGCGCTCGTCGAGGTCCTGGGCGCGCTGCTGGGGGTCGAAGGCGCTGCCGCCATCGCCGAGCCCGAGCACGAGCCGGCCGCGCTCGTCGACGAGCAGCGTGCCGCCGTTGTGGTTCTCGTAGGGCTGGTCGAGCTCGAGCAGCACGCGAGCACGGCGGGTGTCCGCGCGGTCGCGGCCGGCGGGGATGGCCAGGACGCGGGTGTCCCCGCGGCGGTCGGTGAGCAGGACGTTGGCCGTGCGCCCGTCGGGCGAGAACACCAGGGAGAGCAGTCCGCGCTCGCCCTCGGATCGGGTCTGGCGGCGCAGGTCGACGAACGGCCGCGAGACGACCCGGCGGCCGTCGAGGATCCGCACGGTCCCGCCCTGCTCGACGACGTACAGCCGGTCGTCGCCGGGCCGCGCGACGAGCTGGTTGGGCCCCTGCAGGCCCGTGACGATCGTCCGCAGGGCGAACGAGCGGCGGGTGCCCGCCTCGGGCGCCGGTGCCGGGCCGGCCGGCTTGTCGGGCAGCTGCTTCCACAGCGGCGTGCCCGCCGGGTAGAGCGAGGGCGCCGCGGTCGCGCCCGGCTCGTCGGTCGCTTTCTGGCAGCCCGAGGCCAGGAGCCCCGCGGCCAGAACACCGATCGCTGTGGTCGGGATTCGCACGGCGCGGAACCGTACAGGAGGAGGTGTTCGGGTGCCCTTATGCGCGGCAGCGCAGCTCCCAGCGGGCGCTGCGGGCGAGCACGCGGGCCCGCGGCGGAACGGGCGGCTGGACCGTCAGGCGCGAGCGGATGCGCGAGCGCAAGACCGCGCCGTCGCCGGCGAAGCGCACCCGCCGCTTCTCGACGCGCAGCGCGTACGCCACGCCCGTCCCGCGGTAGCGGCCCGTGACCGGCGGGCCGCAGGCCAGGACGGCGCCCCGGCCGCCGGCGGCGTCGATCGCGGCGGGCAGCGACGACCACAGGCGGGCGTCGTCGGCCGCGCGGGCCAGCTCGCCGTCGACGGCGCCGGCGCGCAGGACGGCCGCGACGAGGACCGCGGCGGCTCCCGCGGCGACGGCCGACCGGGGCGCGCGGGCGAGGGTGACCGCGGCCGGGACCGCGAGCAGCGCGGCTCCCGGCAGCGCGTAGCGCGCCTCGCCGGAGAACCCCGCCTCCGCCATGACGGCCACCAGCGCCAGCCAGGCCAGGCCGAAGGCCGCGAGCAGGCGGGTGCGGCCGTGGAGCAGCGCGGCGAGCGACAGGAGCAGGACGGGCAGCAGCGGGACGGCGGTCGAGAGGTCGAGGCTGGCCAGCGCCGGGCGGTCGGCGGTCGCGGGTTGGCCGGGGTTCGGGATCTGCGCGCGGTCGGCCGAGCGGCTGAGCTGCCCGCTCGCCAGCAGCTCCGGGACCAACCACAGCGCAGGGATCGCGACCGCCGCGGCCGCGAGGTAGGGGCGCGGCGCGGCGCGACGCACCCACAGCCAGAGCCCGTACAGCCCCAGGAACGGCCACAGCTCCGGGCGCAGCAGCGCCGCGGCCGCGGCGAGCCCGAGCGCGGGGCTGTGGCGGTTGTCGAGCGCGCGATCGGCCGCGGCGAGCACGAGCGCCAGGAACAGCCCCTCGGAGTTGCCGACGGCGCCGTGCCACCACCACCCCGCGCTCAGCGCGACGCCGAGGCCCGCGACGGCGGCCGCCGTCCACCGAGCTGCGAGTTGATCTCGCTGAGCGAGATCAACTCGCGGCTCGGTCAGGCGGAGCGCCAGGCGCGCCGCGAGCAGGACCGCGGCGATGGCGCCGGCGCGGGCGACGAGCAGCCACGCCTGCGGCGCCACGTCGTCGCCCAGCGGCGCCAGGAGCGCGCAGACCGCGACCGCGAGGGGCTTGAAGGCCGGCCCCTCGGCGGTCGAGAGCGTGCCCTCGGTCAGCTCGCGGCCCCACAGCAGCCAGGCCCAGGCGTCGTAGCCGGGCTGCGAGGGCGCCAGGAGCGTCAGCGCCGCCAGCGCGGTGGCGGCGCCGGCGATCCGCAGCACGGGTCCCGGGGGGCCTACGCCCTGCCGAGCAGCATGGCGATGCCCTGCCCGCCGCCGATGCACAGGGTCACGAGGCCGAGCTCGTGGCCCTCGCGGTCCATCTCCGCCAGGCACTTGGCGGTGATGGCCGCGCCGGTCGCGCCGATCGGGTGGCCGAGCGCGATCGCGCCGCCGTTCGGGTTGACCTTGGCGGGGTCGAGGTCGAGGTCGCGCATGACCGCGAGCGCCTGCGCGGCGAACGCCTCGTTGAGCTCGACGACGCCGATGTCGTCGAGCGCGACGCCTGAGCGGTCGAGCACCTTGCGGACCGCCGGGACGGGCCCGATGCCCATGATCTCGGGGTCCACGCCGCACGAGGCGTAGGCCAGGATCTTCGCGCGGACCGGCGCGCCGAGCTCGGCGGCCTGCTCCTCGCTCATGAGCACGACCGCGGCGCCGGCGTCGTTCATGCCCGAGGCGTTGCCGGCCGTGACCGTCCCGCCCTCCTGCTTGAAGATCGTGGGCAGCTTGGCCATCGCCGCCTGGTCGACCTCGTGGCGGATGTGCTCGTCCCTGGCGAAGTCCACGACGTCGCGCTTGACCCGGATCTCCACCGGCACGATCTCGTCGTCGAACTTGCCGGCCGCCTGCGCCGCGCCCGCCCGGCGGTGCGACTCCACGGCGAACGCGTCCTGGTCCTCGCGCGAGATCCCCATGCGCAAGGCGAGGTTCTCGGCCGTCACGCCCATCAGGACCTCGTGGAAGGGGTCGGTCAGGCCGCCCATGACCGGGTCGACGATCTTCGTCTCCCCCATCCGCGCGCCCCAGCGCCCGTTGGGGACCCAGTACGGCCCGCGGCTCATCGACTCCGCGCCGCCTGCGAGCGCCACGCCGACGTCGCCCGACTGGATCGCCTGGCAGGCGCTGACGATCGCCTGCACGCCCGTGCCGCACAGGCGGTTGACGGTGAAGGCCGGCGTCTCCTTCGGGATCCCCGCCTTCATGCCCACGACGCGCGCCATGTACATGTCCTCGGGCGCGGTGTGGATCACGTTGCCGAAGACGACGTGGTCGACCTGCTCGCCCTGCAGCCCGGCGCGCTCGAGCGCCGCCTCTGCCGCCGTGGCGCCCAGGTCGGTGGTCTTGACGCCCGCGAGGGACTTGCCGTACGAGCCGATCGCGGTGCGCGCGGCGGAGGAGATGACGACCCCGGTCATGGCGCGGCACGGTAGCCGTTCGTCCCGTGGATCAGCGCCGCGCCCCGGCGTGATCCCACGGGGGCCCGCCTCCGGCGAGCGGCACGTTCGGCGAGGCGCGCGGCCGTTGCGGCGTCGCCTTCGGCACCCCTAGTGTCGGCCCATGCTGCGCAACGTCATCGACGGCGCGTCGGTGGACGCGGAGACCGACGAGACCCTGCCGGTGCTGGACCCCGCCACGGGCGAGGAGCTCGAGCGCGCGCCGCAGTCCGGGGCGGCGGACGTCGACCGCGCCGTCGCGGCCGCCCGCGGCGCCTTCGACGCCTGGGCCTCGACCACCCCGGGCGACCGGTCGCTGGCGCTGCTGGACCTCGCGGAGCTGCTCGAGGACCACGCCGCCGAGTTCGCGGAGCTCGAGGCGCGCAACGCCGGCAAGCCGATCGAGGCCTTCAAGGCCGACGAGCTGCCGTTCATGGTGGACAACCTGCGCTTCTTCGCCGGAGCGGCGCGCTGCCTGGAGGGCCGGGCCGCCGGCGAGTACGTCGAGGGCTACACGTCCATCATCCGGCGCGAGCCCGTCGGCGTCGTCGGCCAGATCACGCCCTGGAACTACCCGCTGATGATGGCGGTGTGGAAGCTCGGGCCGGCACTGGCCGCCGGCTGCACCGTCGTTCTTAAGCCCGCCCCCACGACGCCGCTGAGCACCGTGCGCTTCGCCGAGATGGCGGCGGAGCTGCTGCCCAAGGGCGTGCTGAACGTGGTCGTGGGCGGCACCGAGCCGGGCGCCGCGCTGGTCGAGCACCCGGGCGTCGACATGGTGTCGCTCACCGGGTCGGTGGAGACCGGGAAGTGGATCGCCGAGCACGCCGCGAGGACCCTCAAGAAGGTCCACCTCGAGCTCGGAGGCAAGGCGCCGGTCGTGGTCTTCCACGACGCCGACCTGCCGACGGCGATGGAGACGATCGCCGGCACCGGCTGGTACAACGCCGGCCAGGACTGCACGGCCGCGACGCGCGTGCTGGCCGCGCGCGAGGTCTACGACGACGTGGTCGCCGGCCTGGAGGGCCAGGCGCCCGGCTACGTCATGGGCGACACGTTGAGCGCCGACACCACACTCGGCCCGCTGAACTCCGAGCGCCAGCTCGACCGCGTCTCGGGCTTCCTGGAGCGGCGTCCCTCCCACGCCGAGGTGGTCACCGGCGGCAGGCGCCCGGACCGCCCCGGGTTCTTCCTCGAGCCCACGGTCGTCGCGGGCCTGCGCCAGGACGACGAGATGATCCAGCGCGAGATCTTCGGCCCGGTCATCACGGTGCAGCCGTTCTCCGGCGAGGAGGAGGCGATCGCGTGGGCCAACGGGACGCCGTACGGGCTCGCCTCGTCGGTGTGGACGCGCGACGTGGGCCGGGCGCTGCGCGTCTCGCGGGCGCTGCGCTTCGGCTGCGTGTGGATCAACGACCACATCCCGCTGGCCAGCGAGATGCCCCACGGCGGCTACGGGCAGAGCGGGTACGGCAAGGACCTGTCGATGTACGCGGTGGAGGAGTACACGCACGTCAAGCACGTCATGGCGTCGCTGGGCTAGCCCGTTCTCAGAGCGTTCTCAGGGTCCGGGGGCAGGCTGCCCCGCAACTTCGCGACCGCGGACCCCGTTACGCTCATCACAAGGAGTCCACTTGGAAGCCTCTGCGCTGCACGTCCCCGCAGGACTCGGCC
>DASPKC010000461.1:0-8613 GCA_035628295.1 Baekduia sp. | reverse complement strand
AGTACGGTCAGGCATGGGGCTGGTCCTCCCAGCAGGTCGTATGCGGCTCTGGCCTTGAGGCCTCATCACCGCAAGTGTCAACCCGCGAGAGATGCGACCGGCGAGGGCCAGCCCTCAACCGGCCGCGTCCATGCTGACTAGGCCGCCGCAGGCGCCGGTAGCGTCGGCGCCCATGGCCGACGTCCAGCCCCTGCGCGCGCTGCGCCACGACCTCGCCGTGGCAGGCGCGCTGACCGACGTGCTCAGCCCGCCCTACGACGTCATCGACCCGCAGCAGCGCGAGCAGCTCGCCGCGCGCTCGCCGTACAACGCGGTGCACGTCGACCTGCCGGAGGACCCGGCCGGCGGCGACCCGTACGCCCACGCGGCCGCGCTCCTGCAGCGCTGGCAGGCCGACGGCGCGCTCGTGCGCGACGCCGAGCCCGCGCTGTACGTGCTCGAGCAGGACTTCGCGGCCCCCGGCGGCGGGCGCCGCACGCGCCGCGGGGTCCTCGGCCGGGTGCGCGTCGAGGAGTACGGCGCCGGGCGGATCCGTCCGCACGAGCGCACCCACCCGGGCCCGAAGGAGGACCGCCTGCGCCTCACGCGCGCGACGCGCGCGAACCTCTCGCCGATCTTCGTCCTGCACGACGACCCCGCCGGCGCGGTCGCCGCCGCCCTGCCCACCCCCGGCGCCCCGGACGCCGTCGCCACCGACGACGAAGGCACCGAGCAGCGCATCTGGCGCGTGACGGACCCCGCGCTGCTCGAGGCGGCGCACGCCGCGTTCGCGCCCGCGGAGCTGCTGATCGCCGACGGCCACCACCGCTACGAGACCGCGCGCGTGTACGCCGAGGAGGTCGGCGGCGACGGCGAGCACCGCTACGTCCTCGCGCACCTCGTGGCGCTGCAGGACCCGGGCCTGGCCGTCTTCCCGACCCACCGGCTCCTCGACGACGTCAAGGACCCGGCCACCCAGGAGCGCCTCGGCGCTGCCCTCAAGGAGCTCTTCGAGATCACGCCGCTCGAGCGCACGGACGACCTGCGCCCGCCGGACGGCGCCGGGCCGCTGACGATGGGCTACCTCGACGGCCATTTCCGCAAGCCGTTCCGGCTCGTGCTCAAGGACCAGGCGATCGCCGACGAGGCTCTCGCGCACATGCCCGAGCCCTACCGCCGCCTGGACACCGCGGTGCTCGAGGCGCTGGTGCTGCAGCGCACGCTGGGCATGACCGAGGACGACGTCGCGCACCTGCGCGGCCTCGGCTACTCGCGCACCGACGAGGAGGCCGTCGAGCTCATCACGTCCGGGCCCTACGACTGCGGGTTCTTCCTGCGCGCAAGCCCGGTCGAGCAGGTCCGGGAGATCGCCGCGGCGGGCGTCAACATGCCGCCGAAGTCGACGTTCTTCCATCCGAAGGTGCCGACCGGCATCGTCTTCAACCCGCTCGTCTGAACGGGGCGGGCGCACGGTCGGCACACCACTAGACTGCGGCTCATGAAGGCCGTCTCGACCCGCGCCGGCACGTTTCGCCAGACCGTGAAGGTGGGTGACCACCGGCTCGTCGCCGACGAGCCAGAGAACAAGGGCGGCACCGACGCGGGGCCCGAGCCCCTGGGCCTGCTCGCCGCGAGCCTGGCGAGCTGCACGGCCATCACCATGGAGATGTACGCCAACCGCAAGGGCTGGGACGTCGGCGACGTGGAGGTCGCCTGCGACTTCACGCCCGCCGACCGCGGCTGTCCGACGACCTTCGAGCTCGTCATGCGCTTCCCCCCGCACCTGACCGACGAGCAGGTCCAGAAGCTGCGCGTCATCGCCGCCAAGTGCCCGGTGCACCGCATCCTCGAGGGCGAGGTCATGTTCGACGAGCGCCTCGAGCGCGTCCAGCTGGCGTCCTGACCGCCGGCGCGACGACCCGCGAGGACTTGCGCGACGCGCTCGCGCCCGTCCTGCTGGACCCGTTCGAGGCCCAGGGGATCGACGTCCACGGCGGGACCGACGCCGCCGTGCTGGTGCCCCTCTACGTCCACGACGGCGCGGCGCACCTCGTCTTCACCCGCCGGCGCGACGACCTGCGTCGCCACGCCGGCGAGGTCTCGTTCCCCGGTGGCCGCCAGGACCCGGAGGACCCCGATCTCCAGGTCACCGCCCTGCGCGAGGCCCACGAGGAGATCGGGCTGCCGACCGAGGCCGTGGAGGTGCTCGGCGCGCTGCAGCCGATGCCGACCATCGCCACGAACTTCGCCGTCTACCCGTTCGTGGGGCTCATCGAGCCGGGCCACGAGTGGGAGCCGTCGGCGGGCGAGGTCGCCGCCGTGCTGGAGCTGACGCTCGAGGAGCTGCGCGCCGGTTTCGGCCGCAAGCGCCTGCTGCGCCGCGGCATCCCGTTCCGCACCGACGTCTACGTCGTCGGCGAGCACACGATCTGGGGCGCGACGGCCCGGATCCTCAGCGACCTCCTCGAGCGGCTCGACGCCGCGGTGCGCTAGGCGGGCGCCGGCGCGGCGGTCGGGCGGGCCGCCGCCACGCCGTCGAGGATCGTGCGCACCAGCAGCGGCGGGTCGTCCCACATCGGCGTGTGGCCGCAGCGCTCCAGCACGCGGAAGTCCACCCCGCGCAGCTCGCTGCGAAACCGCGGCGCGTGCCGCTCGAGCGGCAGGATCCGGTCGTGACGGCCCCAGGCGACGAGCACCGGGGCGTCGACGTCGCCCATGTGGTCGAGCATGGCCGTGCCCTGGCGGATGGCGTCGAACACGAGGTCGACGACGCGGCAGCGCACCGACGAGCGCACCAGCGCGACCGCCTCGTGGGGCTGCACCAGCTCGCCGCGCAGCATCACGTCGCGGAACGCCAGGCGCCGGGAGCCGGGCCGGCGCAGGAGCACGTGCGCGCGGGGCGCGCTCATGCGCGCCAGGCGCTGGGTGCGGCGGAAGAAGCGGACGATGCGCTCGCCCTCCAGGGGGTCGGTCCACCCCGCTCCGGGCGAGATGGCGGTCACCGAGCGCGCGCGGCCGCGGCGGGCCAGCTCGATGGCCAGCGCGCCGCCGAGCGAGTTGCCGACCAGGTGGGCGGTCTCGATGCCCTGCTCGTCGAGCTGGCGCTCGAGGAGCTCCGCTGCGCCCGCCATCGACATCGGCACGCCGGCCGGGTGGTCGGGGCCGCCGTCATGGCCGGAGAGCGTGGGCGCGAAGACGTCGAAGCGCGGCACCAGCTCGGCCAGCAGCGGCGTCCAGCACCGCCAGGTCGCGGTGAAGCCGTGGATGAGGACGAGCGGCTCGCCCTCGCCTGCGCGGAAGCGGGCGTCGGAGATCTCGGGCATCGGGCGCCAGCCTACGCGCGCGGGCGCGCGAGGCGCGCCGGTCAGACCGCGGCGCCCAGGACGTCGTCGATGGCGGCGCGGGCGGCGGCGACCCAGTCCGAGGCGTCGCGGCCGAAGGACGTCCACGGGATCTCGTTGGTCTCCCGGGCGTGGCGCATCTCCTCCAGCCCCGCCGTGTCGTGCGGCCCGCCCGCCTCGTAGACGACGCCGCGCACGGTGGTGTCGGTGGTGCGCTCGAGCATCATGCGCAGGCGCGAGCCGTGCAGCTCCGGAGGCGCGTCGTCGGCCAGGAGCCACAGCAGGACCGTCACGCCGTCCAGCGCGTGGCGGATGGTGCCGATGCGGTCGGGGTCGCCGTCGACCACCTCGCACCCGGCCTCGCGCAGCGCGGCGGTGTCCGCGGCGCCGAACGGCACGGCGCGCACGGCGTGGCCGTCGGCGCGCAGCGACGCGGCGAGCCCGGCGGCGTGCGCGCCGCCGCCGACCATCAGCAGCCTCATGCGCCGCCCCGCAGCTCGGCCAGGTACTCCGCGACGGTCTGCTCGGGCTCCCCGCGGGCCCGGCGCTTGGCGTTGCGGCGCTCGAGCACCTGGGCGACCTCCTCCTCGAGCAGCTCCTCGTCGTCGCGCGGGGCCTCCTGCGCCAGCGAGCTGCGCACCGAGTGCTCGGTCAGCTCCTCCTGGCCGCGGGCGCGGCGGCGGCGGTTGGCGGCCTCGAGCATCTGGTCGAGGTCGTCGACGTCGTCCTGGGCCTCCTGCTCGGCCGTGCGCGTCGGCCGCCAGTGCAGCTGGTCGGCACCGGTGCCGGGATAGAAGAGGCCGAGGAGGACGAGCGCGATGAAGAGCCCGACCGTCCCCCCGAGGATGATCACCGTGAACGGGTCCACCGGGGCGGAGCATAGGCTGCGCCGTCATGGACTTCAGCCTGACCGACGAGCAGGAGCTGATCCGCGCCACCGCCAGGCAGTTCGCCGCGGAGGTCGTCGCCCCCGCCGCCGTGGTCAACGCCCGCGAGCACCGCTTCGACCGCGACCTCGCCAGGCGCATCGCCGACCAGGGCTACGTCGGCGCGACCGTGCCGCGCGAGTTCGGCGGCGCGGGCCTCGACTACCGGACGTACGGGCTGGTCGTCGAGGCGGTGGGTGGCGTGGACTCCGCGTCGCGCACGGTCATCAGCGTCGTGACGTCCCTGGTGTGCACGCCGCTGCTCACGTTCGGCACCGACGCCCAGAAGCAGCAGTGGCTGCCCAGGCTGTGCTCGGGCGAGGCGCTGGCCTGCTTCGCGCTGACCGAGCCGGACACCGGGTCCGACGCCGCCAACCAGCGCACGCGCGCGACGAAGGTCGACGGCGGGTGGCGCATCAACGGCTCGAAGATGTGGATCTCGCTGGGCAACCACGCGAGCCTGGCGCTGGTGTTCGCCCAGACCGACCCGGACAAGGGCCACCGCGGCCTGGCGTGCTTTCTCGTCGACACCGCCCAGGACGGCTTCCGGGCGCAGGAGATCCACGGGAAGATGGGCCTGCACGCGTCGGACACCGCGGCGATCGCGCTCGACGACGTCTTCGTGGCCGACGACGGGGTGCTCGGCGAGGTCGGCGACGGGTTCAAGGTCGCGATGGCCGCGCTGGACTCGGGGCGCTTCAGCGTCGCGTCGGGCTGCGTGGGGATCTGCCAGACCTGCCTGGACGAGTCGGTGCGCTACGCCACCGAGCGCCAGCAGTTCGGCCGGCCGATCGCGTCGTTCCAGCTCGTGCAGTCGATGCTGGCCGAGATGCGCGTCAAGACCGACGCGGCGCGGATGCTGACCTGGCGGGCGGGGTGGCTGAAGGACACCGGGCAGCCGAACACGACCGAGACGTCGGTGGCCAAGCTCTTCGCGACCGAGGCGGCGCAGTGGGTCGCCAACGAGGCCATCCAGGTCCACGGCGGCGCCGGCTACGTCGACGACCACCCGGTGGAGCGCCACTTCCGCGACGTGCGGGTCACGACGCTCTACGAGGGGACGTCGCAGATCCAGAAGCTCATCATCGGCCGCGCGCTGACCGGCGTGAACGCGCTCGCATGATCGGCGTGCTCGGGGCCGGGACCATGGGGTCCGGGATCGCGCAGCTCGCCGCGCAGTCCGGCGACGGCGCGGTCGTGTGGGACCCGGTCGACGGCGCCGCGGAGCGCGGGGTCGAGCGGGCGCTCGCCGGCGTCGAGCAGCTGCGGGCGAAGGGGCGCTTCGACGGCGACGCGGCGACGCTGCGCGTCACCGCGTCGCTGGAGGAGCTGGCGGGCTGCGAGGTGGTCGTCGAGGCGGCGCCCGAGAGCCTCGAGGTCAAGCACGACCTCGTCCGCCGCGTGTTCGCGGCTGCCCCGGACACCGTCTTCGCCTCGAACACCTCGTCGATCCCCATCACGTCCATCGCGGCCGCCGCCCCGGACCCGTCGCGGGTGGTCGGCATGCACTTCTTCAACCCGCCGCCGCTCATGCGCCTGGTGGAGGTCATCGCCGCGCTGCAGTCCTCGCGGGAGGCCGTGGCGACGGCACGGGCGCTCGGCGAGCGGATGGGCAAGAGCGTGATCGACGCCGCCGACGTGCCCGGCTTCCTGGTCAACCGGTGCGCGCGGCCGTTCGGGCTCGAGGCCCTGCGGCTGCTGCAGGAGCGGGTGGCCGACGTCGAGACGATCGACCGCTGCGTCCGGGCCGCGGGCTTCCGCATGGGGCCGTTCGAGCTGCAGGACCTGGTGGGCATCGACACCGGCTTCGCCGTCTCCCGGTCGTTCGCGGAGCTGAGCTTCGGCGAGCCGCGCTGGCGGCCGTCACCGCTGGCCGCGCAGAAGGTCGCGGCGGGGCAGTTCGGGCGCAAGAGCGGGCAGGGGTGGTACCGCTACGAGGACGGGCTCCCGTACCGCGCCGACGACCCGCCGCCGCCGCAGCCCGGCGCGCCGGAGGGCGGCGGCCTCGTCGTGGTGGCCGGCCACCTGCCGGTGATGGACGAGCTGGCCGGGCTGGCCGACGCGGCCGGCTGGGACGTCGCCGACGAGGAGGGCGCGGCCGGCGAGGTGCCGTGGCTGATCGTCGACGGAGGCGGCGCGGAGCTGCCGCTACAGGGCGGCCCGCAGGTCGTGCTGTGCGCAGAGGGCTCGCTGCACGCGCTCGATCCCAGCGGCAGCTCGGCCGGCTTCCACTGGCTGACCGGCTCGACGCTGGTCGAGCTGACGCGCATGTCGACGACGACGACGCTGGCCGCGCAGCGCGCCGAGGCGTTCTTCGCCTCGCTCGGGCTGGCCACGGCCTGGGTCGGCGACGCCCCCGGGCTCGTCCTCGGGCGGATCGTCTGCCAGCTGATCAACGAGTGCGCGTTCGCCGTCGCCGAGGGCGTCGGCAGCGCGGCCGACGTCGACGCGGGGCTCGAGCTCGGGCTCAACCATCCCCGCGGCGCGCTGGGCTGGGCCGACGAGCTCGCGCCGGCCCACGTGATGCTCGTGCTCGAGGCGCTGCGCTCCGAGCGCGGCGACGCGTACCGGCCCGCGCCGCTGCTGCAGCAGCTCGTGGCCTCGGGCGAGGGCTTCCATGGCGAGGGACCTCACGAGGAGGAGGTCGTGGTCGTCTGACGTGGCAGTGACGCCCTTCCAGCGGTTCCTCGACGAGCAGCGCGACGCCGTGTGGCGCTTCCTCGTCGCCGCGGTCGGGCGCCAGGACGCCGACGACCTGTTCCAGGAGACCTTCCTCGCCGCCATGCGCGCCTATCCCCGCACCACGATCGACAACCCGCGCGCGTGGGCGCTGACCATCGCCCATCGCAAGGCGCTCGACCACCACCGCGCCCGGGCGCGCCGGCCGGTCCCCGTGGCGGCCGTCCCGGACGCCGGCGCGCTCGACGGCCATGCGGTGCTGGAGGAGCCGACCTGGGAGGCGGTCCGTGCGCTGCCGCCCAAGCAGCGGGCTTGCGTGCTGCTGCGCTACGCCGGCGACCTCGCGCACGCCGAGGTGGCGGCGGCGCTGGGCATCAGCGAGGAGGCGGCCCGGCGCAATGTCAGCGACGGCCTGCGCCGGCTGCGCGGCGAGGTCGAGCGATGAGGCTGCCCGAGCTCCCGGTCGATGGGGCGGCCGAGGCTGCGGCGCGCTTCGCGCAGGTCGCCGACCCGGACGTCGCCTACACGCTGGAGGACTCGCCGGTCGGCCGGCTGCTGCTCGCGGGCACGCGGCGCGGCTTGGTGCGCGTGGCCTACGCCGAATTCGAGGGCGGCGAGGACGCGGTCACCGAGGATCTCGCGCGCCGGATCTCGCCCCGCGTGCTGCGCGCCCCGGCGCGCCTGGACGAGGCGCGCCGCGAGCTCGAGGAGTTCTTCGCGGGCCGCCGGCGGGCGTTCGACCTGCCGCTCGACTGGTCGCTGACCCGCGGCTTCGGCCGCCGCGTCCTGCAGGCGACGGCCCGGATCCCGTTCGGGCAGACCGGCACGTACGCGAGCGTGGCGGCCGGCGCCGGGTCGCCGCGGGCGGTGCGCGCCGCCGGCACGGCGCTGGGGCGCAACCCCCTGCCGATCGTCGTGCCGTGCCACCGCGTCCTGCGCACCGGCGGCGCGTTGGGGGGCTACACCGGCGGCCTGGAGCGCAAGCGGACCCTCCTGGCCGTCGAGGGCGTGCCGCTGCCCTGAGGGTCTTGAGGTTGCGCACCCGGGTCTCGCAGATGAGCACGATGATCGTGCTCATCTGCGAGGGCGACGTGCCGAAGTGCAAGACCCTCCCGATAGCCTGGGGTGGGTGACGACCCCCGACGCCGAGGCCGTCGCCCGCGCCCTGCGCTCGGGCCCCGCGACGCTCGACGCGCTCGCCGCCCGGCTCGGCGGCGTGGCCGACCGCGACGCGCTGGACCTCGCCATCAGCGAGGCCGCCGACCGCGGCTGGGTGCGCGACACCAGCGCGCCGGACTGCGGGCCCGACGGCGTCTGCGGCGACGCCCCGCCGACGGTCCTCGCCCTCACCGAGGCCGGGCGCGCGGCGCGGCGTTAGGTCTGCGCGGTGCGCAGGCGTTGGGCGGCCGCCCCGGGCCGGGTGGGCGGTTCGTTCGGCAGCGAAGCGCCGACTGCGTCGTCCTATGCCCGCCGAGCGAGCACCAGGTGACACAGCCGGCGGATTCGGGGCCGAACCGGCCGGGCGGCCGAGGCGGGCACTCAGCTCTTCCCCGGCCGCGGGAACTGCGTCGTCAGGAACCGGTCCCACATGCCGGCCGTCATGAGCCGGCGCTGGCCCACGAGCAGGTGCGCCGACGGCGTCACGCGCATCCGGATCCGCGGCCGGGCGATCGCCTTCTCGATCGCCT
>DASPKC010000460.1:0-6565 GCA_035628295.1 Baekduia sp. | reverse complement strand
CCCGCGCGGACGGCGCCCGCGCCGAGCTGCAGCAGATCGCCGACGCCGTGACGGGCGCCACCGGCCTCGGCGGCCGGGCCCGCCGCACCGGCTCGCCCGCCGAGCGTGCCCGCGTCAACGTCACCCGCGCCATCAAGGCCGTCCTCAAGCGCGTCGCCGAGCACGACGAGCTGCTCGGACGGGAGCTCACGGCCACGGTGCGCACCGGCACCTTCTGCCTCTACGAGCCCGACCCGCGCCGCCCCGTGACGTGGGAGGTCGACGGTGGCTGGTGAGCTCTGGGACGCCGTCGTCGTGGGCACCGGCTTCGGCGGGTCCGTGACGGCAGCCCGGCTCGCCGCGGAGGGCCGCCGGGTGCTCGTGCTCGAGCGCGGCCGCCCCTGGCCGCCCGGGTCGTTCCCGCGCACCCCGCGCGACATGCCGCGGATCCTGTGGGACCCCGAGGCGTCGCGCTTCGGGGTCTTCGACGTCTGGGGCTTCGACGCGATGACGGCCGTGGTCGCGAGCGGGCTCGGCGGCGGGTCGCTCATCTACGCCAACGTCCAGCTGCGCAAGCCCGCCGGCACCTTCGCCGGCTGGCCGCTGGACGCCGCCGACCTCGACGGCCACTACGCGCGCATCGAGGCGGTGCTGCACCCCACCCCGTACCCGGAGCACTGGACCCGCCCGGGCCGCGTGCACGAGATGCCCAAGGCGGCCGCCGCAGCAGGTCTGCGGACCGAGCGCCCACCGCTGGCCGTGGCCTTCGCCGCCGACGAGGCCCGCCGCGAGCCGGTCCGCGAGGAGGTGCCCAACCTGCACGGCGTCGGGCGCCTGACCTGCCGGCGCTGCGGCGAGTGCGACATCGGCTGCAACGACGGCGCCAAGAGCACGATGGACCTGACCTTCCTCTCGCGCGCGCGGGCCGACGGCGCCGTCGTCCGGGCCCTGTCCGAGGCCCGGGCGATCACGCGCCTGCCCGACGGCACGTGGGAGCTCGGCGTCCTGCAGCACAGCGCCGGCCGCGACGGCGCCGACCCCGAGCTGCTGCATCCCGACCCCGCCGAGACCCGGTTCACGGTGCGCGCCAAGCACGTCGTGCTGGCCGGCGGCACCCTCGGCTCCGTGCGCCTGCTGTGGGCCAACCGGCACGTCCTGCCCGGCCTGAGCGACCGCCTCGGGCGCCGCGTGTCGGCCAACGGCGACCTGCTCGGCTTCGTGCGCGGCGCCGCCGTGTGGCTCGACCCGTCCGCCGGCCCGGTGATCACCACCAGCACGCACGTCCCGGCGGACAGGTCGCCCAGCGGCCGGGCGTTCTACGTCCAGGACGGCGGCCACCCGCAGTTCGTCGACTGGCTGTGGAACCTCCTGGACCTGCCGGGCAGCGTCTCGGCGGGCACGCGGACGGCGTGGCGGCGCTGGCTGGACCGCGCCCGCGGCCGGCGCGACCCGCAGCTGTCCGACGAGCTGGCCCGGCTCATCGGGCCGGCCACGGCCTCGGGCACGATGATGCCCGTGCTGGCGATGGGCCACGACGACGCGGGCGCGCGCATCGTGGTCGACGACGACGGCGAGCCGAACATCCTGTGGGACGGCGACCGCGCGTACTTCGACGGCGTCCGGCAGGTGCTGCACACCATCGCCCACGGCCTCGGCGGCCGCTTCCAGCAGTCGCCGGGCGCGGAGGCGTTCACGGTGCACCCCGTCGGCGGCTGCGCGATGGCGCCCACGCCCGAGGAGGGCGTCTGCGACCCGCTCGGCCGCGTGCACCGGCTGGCCGGGCTGCACGTCCACTGCGGCGCGGTGCTGCCCGGCGCGGTCGGGCCGAACCCGTCCCTGACCATCGCGGCGGTCGCCGACCGCTGCTCCGACGCCCTGCTGGAGGACCTCTCGTGAGCACCTCGATCACGTTCCGCGAGCGCATGGCCGGGCATGTCGCGTTCGGTCAGGAGGACTTCAACGAGGGCCTGCGCCGCGGGCGCAAGGACGGCTGCGAGCTCGCGCTCGACCTGGAGATCGACATCCCGGACGTCGACGCGTTCCTCGCTGACCCCGAGCACGCCGCCCCCGCCCGCGGCACCGTGCGCTGCGGGCCGCTCGGCGGGCGGCTGCCGATCGAGGCGGGCACGTTCCAGCTCTTCGTGGAGGACCCGCGCGACGCCCGGCGCAAGCGCATGCGCTACGTCCTGCGCTGCGCGGACCGCGAGGGCCGCCCGGTCTGCGTCGCGGGCTTCAAGGAGGTCGTCGACGGCCCCGGGCTCGACGTCTGGCAGGACACGACGACGCTGTTCGTGCGCCTGCACGCGGGGCCGGATCCGACGGCGCCGGTGACGGCCGCGGGCATCGCGCGGATCTCCCACGCCGGCTTCGCCCGCCAGCTGCTGTCGATGCGCGCGCGCGGCGGGTCGCCCTGGGCGCGCGCCAGGGCGCTGACGCGCTTCCAGGCGCACTTCGCCGGCGAGCTGCGCCACGCCTACGGCGGCCGTTCGGACATCGCCGACCGCAGCGACTTCCCCGACTTCGACCCGCTGCGCGGCCACCCGGAGGGTGCCTGGCACGACGTGCCCGGCCACGCCGGGCTGCGCCGCCGGATCCTCGAGCTGGAAGCCGGCGACGGCCGGTGGTTGACGTTGCACCAGGTCCGCGGGGCGAGCGAGCCGACCGCCTCCGCCGTGCTGTGCCTGCACGGCGCCGGCGTGCGGGGCGACCTCTTCCTGGGCCCGCCCGGCGGGCCCTCGCTGGCGCGCTCGCTCGCCGACGCCGGCCACGACGTCTGGATCCTCAACTGGCGCGCGTCGATGGACCTGCCGCCCAGTTCGTGGTGGCTGGACGAGGCGGCGGTCCACGACCACCCGAGGGCGATCGAGCGGGTCCTCGCCGAGACGGGCCGCGAGCGCCTCGACGTCCTCGCCCACTGCCAGGGCGCCACGAGCTTCACGATGACCGCGCTGGCCGGCCTGGCGCCGCAGGTCGACCGCGTCGTCTTGTCCGCCGTCTCGTTGTGCATCGCGGCGCCGTGGCGCACGAAGCTCAAGGGCCTGGTCGTCCTGCCGCTGGTCTCCCTGCGGATGCCCTACGTCAACGCGCAGTGGGGCGTGCGCCCGCCGACGATGCTCGCGCGGGGCGTCGCCACGCTGGCGCGCATGGTCCGCCGGGAGTGCGACGACCCGGTCTGCGCCCTGGGCAACTACATGTACGGGACCGGCCCCGACGTCCTGTGGGTCCACGACAACCTCTCGCCCGAGACGCACGAGTGGGTGGCCCGCGAGTTCGGCTACGCGCCCACGAAGCTGCTGCGCCAGATGGCGAGGTCGGCGCGCCGCGGTCGCCTGCTGCCGCGCGCCGGGATCGACCGCATCCCGCGCGACCTGCGGGCCTGCGCGATCCCCGACGAGCAGACCTGGACGTTCGTGGCCGGGACGCGCAACCGGCTCTACCCGCCGGAGGGCCAGCGCCGCAGCCTGGCCTGGGCGCAGGGGCAGCGTCCGGGGCGCGACGGCCTCGTCGAGCTCGAGGGCTACGGGCACCTCGACCCCCTCTTCGGCAAGGACGCCGTACGCGACGCGCACCCCGCCTTCGTGCACGCGCTGCGAGCTCCTGAGGCGGCGGGTGCGACTGCTACCGTCGGCGCGTGACCGACCTGCTCTCCCGCCCGCTCGCCGACGTCGATCCCGAGATCGCCGAGGTCCTGCGCCTGGAGCTCGATCGCCAGCAGCGGACGCTGGAGATGATCGCCAGCGAGAACTTCGTGCCCCAGGCGGTCCTCGAGTGCCAGGGCAGCGTGCTGACCAACAAGTACGCCGAGGGCTACCCCGGTCGCCGCTACTACGGCGGCTGCGAGCACGTCGACGTCGCCGAGCAGCTGGCGATCGACCGGGCCAAGGCGCTCTTCGGCGCCGAGCACGCCAACGTCCAGCCGCACGCGGGCGCGCAGGCCAACACCGCCGTCTTCCACGCCCTGCTGCAGCCGGGCGACACGGTCATGGGTCTGTCGCTGGCCCACGGCGGCCACCTCACGCACGGGATGAAGCTCAACGTCTCGGGCCGGCTGTACGACATCGCGCCGTACGAGGTCCAGCGCGACACGAGCCGCATCGACATGGACGCCGTCGCGGCGGTGGCGCGCGAGCGCAAGCCGAAGATGATCATCGCGGGCTGGTCGGCTTACCCGCGCCAGCTCGACTTCGCCGCGTTCCGGGCGATCGCCGACGAGGTCGGTGCGCTGCTCATGGTCGACATGGCGCACTTCGCCGGCCTGGTCGCCGCGGGCCTGCATCCGTCGCCGGTGCCGTTCGCCGACGTCGTCACCACCACGGTGCACAAGACGCTGGGCGGGCCGCGCTCCGGCGCGATCCTGTGCCGCGAGGAGCACGCGAAGAAGATCGATTCCGCCGTCTTCCCGGGCCAGCAGGGCGGCCCCCTGATGCACGTCATCGCCGCCAAGGCCGTCGCGTTCAAGATCGCCGCCGGCGACGCGTTCCGCGAGCGCCAGCAGCGCACGGTCGAGGGCGCCAAGGCGGTCGCCGAGGAGCTGCTCGGGGCCGGTCACGGCGTCGACGTGCTGACCGGCGGTACGGACGTGCACCTCGTCCTCGCCGACCTCCGCGCCTCCGACCTCGACGGCCAGCAGGCCGAGGACCGCCTGCACGAGATCGGCGTGACCGTCAACCGCAACGCCGTCCCGTTCGACCCGCGCCCGCCGATGGTGGCCAGCGGCCTGCGGATCGGCACGCCGGCGCTCGCGACCCGCGGCCTGCAGGCCGAGGACTTCCACGAGGTGGGACGGATCATCGCGATCGCGCTGACCCCGGCGTTCGACGGCGCGAAGGGCGAGCTCGCCGAGCGCGTGTCAGCGATCGCCGACCGCTTCCCGCTCTACGAGCACCTGAGCGCCGCCTCGGCGGTCTAGCGTCCGGCGCGGCGCGCCGCCACAGCGCGCTCGAGCACCTCGGCCATCCGCGCCGCCTGACGGCGGACGTCGTGCTCGGCTGCCGCGGCCCGCGCGGCCTCGGCGGGGTTCGGCAGCGCGGCCGCCCGCGCCAGCGCGCTGGTGAGCGCCCGCGGGTCGCCGGGCGCGACCAGCACGCCGGCCTGGGGCGGCACGAACTCGGCCGGCCCGCCCTCGGTCGAGGCGACGACCGGGCGGCCCATCGCCAGCGCCTCCAGCGCCGCCTGCCCGAACGGCTCGCGCGCCGACGGTTGGCACAGCACGTCGCAGGCCGCCAGCCAGCGCGCCACCTCGTCGTGCGCCACGCGGCCGGCGAGGATGACGCCCGGCCGGCCCTCCAGCGCGGGGCGAAGCGGCCCGTCGCCGACGAAGGCCAGCGAGCCGCGCCCGAGGGCGGCGAACGCGTCGGCCAGCTCGACCACCGCCTTGCGCTCGATCAGCGACCCCACGCAGAGAAACCGGGGGCGCGGGCCGTCCCACCGCGCCGGCTCGTGGGCGTCCGGCGCGAAGCGCTCGAGGTCGACCCCGCAGTCGATCACCTCCACCGGCACCGGCACGGGGCCCAGGCGCTGCGCCAGCCAGCGCGAGTTGACGATGAGCGCCGCGCTGCGGCGCAGGACGCCCTGTGTCGCGGCGGCCAGCGCCCGTGAGCGCCGGGCGTTCTCCACGTCGGTCCCGTGCGCCATGACCACCAGCGGCGCGCGCACGGCGGCGGCCGCGGCGGCGCCCGCCGCCCCGGCCGGGAACAGGAAGTGCGCGAAGACGGCGTCGGGCCGGAAGCTGCGCGCGCGCCGCACCGCGTCCGCGGACAGGCGCGCGTGCTTGCCGGGGCCGCCGCCGCGCTGGTCGATGCCCGCCACGTCCACCTCGTGGCCGGCCGCACGCAGCTCGCGCACGACATCGGCCACGAAGATGCCCAGATCGGGGTCCTGCGGGCCCGGCCACATCTGCGTGACGACGAGGATCCTCACGGCCGCCGCCCCTCGAGCCACAGCGCCAGGCACAGCAGCCCCCACAGCGGGCGGGAGTGGTCGTTGCGCCGCGCGACGTGCTCGTCGAGCAGGCGGACCGCCGGCGCGGCATCGAGGACCCCGTGGCGGCCGAGGACCCCGTCGGACAGCAGGTCGCGCGCCATCGGCAGCAGGTCGCCGCGCAGCCACGCCGCCATGGGGATGGAGAAGCCCTTCTTGGCGCCGCGCGTCACCGCCTCGGGCAGCAGCGGCGCCGCGACCTCGCGCAGCAGGACCTTCTTGCGCGCGCCGTGCACCTTCGCGGCGCGGGGCAGGGCGAGTGCGAGCTCCGCGACGGCCGGATCGAGGAACGGCACGCGGACCTCCAGCGAGTGGGCCATGCTCATGCGGTCGGCCTTCGTCAGCAGGTCGTCGGCGAGGTACGGCGCGAGGTCGAGGTCCTGCAGGCGCGCGAGCGCCTCCGCGCCGGCGGTCTCAGCCCACCGCGCGCGCAGGAGGTCCACCGGGTCGCGCGTCGGGGCGCCCCCGGTGAGGGGCGCGAGCAGCTGCGCGCGCAGCTGCGGCGGGTGGATCTCCTTCCAGCCGTGATGGCGCTCGACGGGCGCCCGGGCGGCCGCGGCGACGAACCGGCGGGCCTTGTAGTCCAAGGGCAGGCGGCCCGACGAGC
>DASPKC010000459.1:0-14829 GCA_035628295.1 Baekduia sp. | reverse complement strand
TGGTGCGCCGCGACCGCTCCCGGCGCCCGGCCTGGTACGAGGTCTACCGCCAGCTGCGCGACTCGAAGATCCTCAAGCCGTAACGAGCGCCGTGCACGGGGAAGCCAGGCTTCCCCGTGCACGGCGACGTGGCCTAGAGGCCGTACGTCTTGCCGATGATCTCCCGCTGCACCTCGGAGGTGCCGCCGTAGATCGTCCCGACCAGCGACATGCGCACGTGGCGCTCCATGTCGTACTCGGTGGCGTAGCCGTAGCCGCCCATCATCTGCAGGCCCTCGAGCGAGATCTGCTTGGCCAGCTCCGTGCACTTCAGCTTGGCCATCGACGCCTCGCGGGGGAACATCGCGCCGGGGTTGGCGTCGACCTTCTGCGCGACGTCGTAGGTCAGCAGGCGCGCGCACTCGAGCTCGGTCGCCAGGTCGGCCACGCGGTGGCGCAGCGCCTGGAACGAGCCGATCGGGCGGCCGAACTGCTCGCGCTCCTTGATGTAGGACAGCGTGTCGTCGAACGAGCGCTGGGCCTGCCCGAGGGCCATGGCGGCGATGATGAGCCGCTCGACGTTCAGGCCGGCCATGAGCTGCATCCAGCCGTTGCCCTCGTGGCCGATGAGGTTCTCGGCGGGCACCTCGACGTCGGTGAAGAACACGTCGTTGACGACGTGACCGCCCATCGTCTCGATCGGGCGGATCTCGATGCCGGGCGCGTCGCGCGGGACCTCGAGCATGGTGATGCCCTCGTGCTTGGCGCCCGAGGCGTCGGTGCGGCCGACGAGCAGGATGTGCTCGGCGAAGTGCGCCTCGGAGATCCAGGTCTTGTGGCCGTTGATGACGTAGGAGCCATTGCTGCGCTGGACCTTGCAGCGCAGCGCGCCGACGTCCGACCCGGCGCCGGGCTCGCTCATCGCGATGGCCTCGACGTTGCCGGCGACGATGCCGCCGAGCATCCGCTCCTTCTGCTCGGGCGAGCCGAAGCGCTCGTACGCGCCGGCCACGATCATCGTGACGCCGAAGCCGCCGATCGGGATCTGGCCGCGGACCATCTCCTCGAGGAACAGGCACATGTCGACCAGGCCGCCGCCGGACCCGCCGTAGGCCTCGTCGATGGAGACGCCGAGCCAGCCCAGGTCGGCGATCTCCTTGTAGATCTCCATGTTGTGCGGGTGCTCCCCGCCGCCGGTCAGCGCGTCGCGCTGCTCGCGCGTGCCGCACCTGCGCTGCGCGAAGTCGCGCACCGCCTCGACGAACGCCTTGCGCTCGTCGGTCATCAGAGGATCGGCCGTGGCCGCCATCAACTCGCCTTCCGGTAGACGGACACGACGGCGGCGCCGCCGAGCCCGATGTTGTGCTGGACGGCGAGTTGCACGCCGTCCACCTGCCGCTTGTCGGCCTGCCCGCGCAGCTGCCACGTGAGCTCGCTGCACTGCGCCAGGCCCGTCGCGCCCAGCGGGTGGCCCTTGGAGATCAGCCCCCCGGACGGATTGACGACCGGGCCGTCGCCGCCGTAGGTCGTCGCCTGCGCGTCGACCAGCTTGTGGCCCTCGCCCTCCGGCGCGAAGCCGAGCGCCTCGTAGGTGATCAGCTCGTTGGCGCTGAAGCAGTCGTGCAGCTCGCAGACGTCGACGTCGGCGGGATCGACCTGCGCCTCCTCGTAGGCGCGGCGGGCTGCCTCCCTGGACATGTCGTAGCCGACGATCTTGATGCAGTCGGCCGACTCGTCGAACGTGCTGGAGAGGTCGGTGACCATCGCCTGGCCGGCGATCTCGATCGCCTGATCGCCCAGTCCGTGCTCCTCGACGAAGCGCTCGGAGGCCACCACCACGGCGGCGGCGCCGTCGGACGTCGGCGAGCACTGCAGCTTGGTCAGCGGCGCGTGGATCATGCGCGCGTCCTTGACGTCCTGCAGGCTGTACTCGTCCTGGAACTGGGCGTACGGGTTGTTGACCGAGTGCTTGTGGTTCTTCTAGCCGATCCAGGCGAAGTGCTCGGGCGTCGAGCCGTACTTCTCCATGTGGTCGCGGCCCGCGTTGCCGAACATCTGCGGCGCGAACGGCGACTCCTCGGGCGCGCGCAGCTGGCACATCCGCTCGAGGTGCTTGTCCATCGCCGGCGTGCGGTCGGTGTACTTCATGCCCAGCGAGCCGCGCTCCATCTTCTCGAAGCCGACGGCCAGCGCGCAGTCCACGAGCCCGCCCTTGACCGCCTGGCGCGCGAGCCACAGCGCGCTCGAGCCGGTCGAGCAGTTGTTGTTGACGTTGACGACCGGGATGCCGGTCAGCCCGAGGCCGTAGACGGCGCGCTGGCCGTAGGTCGAGTCGCCGTAGCAGTAGCCCGCGTAGGCCTGCTCGACGAGCTCGTAGGCGATCCCCGCGTCCGCCAGCGCCTTGGCGCCCGCTTCCTGGACCCAGTCGGGGTAGTCGCCCGGCTTGGTGCCCGGCTTGTCGAACTTCGTCATGCCGACGCCGATGACGTAGGTCTTCATGCGTATCTCCTGACCAGGTCGATGAGGGTGGTGGTGAGCAGGCGGTGCACCGCCTCGCGGTCCATCCGTGCGCGCTGCAGCCATTCGAGCGTCGCCTCCTCGCAGAAGGCCGAGTACGCGCGCATCCAGGCGCGGCGCTCGGGCGTCGGCGTGAGGCCGGCGAGGCTGAGGAAGCGCTCGCCCGCCAGCTCACGGGCATCGTCGAGCACGGCCTCGACCTCCGCATCGTGGCCGCCGACCGACAGCAGCCACGTCCCCTTGTGGCGTTCGACCATCGTCAGCCAGCGGTCCATGGCGTCCTCGACGACTTCTTCGACCGGGCGCGGATCGCCCGGCACCGCCGCGGGCGGCGGCATGCGGACCATGCTGCGCACGAGCTCGACGAAGAGCCCCTGCTTGCCGCCGAAGTAGTGGTGGATGAGCCCGCGCGCGACGCCGGCCTCCCGCGCGATCGCGGCGGTCGACAGCTCGCTCAGCGGCTGGTCGTCCAGCAGCCGGCGGGCGGCTTCGAGCAGCTGCTCGCGGCGCTCGTCCGGGGCGAGGCGCCTGGGGGTGGTGTCGGCGGCGGGCACCGCGCGGCACCATAGCGAGCTTGTTGGCGGTGCGCCAACAGGGTCCCTTGCGCCGGTGAGCCCGGAGATGATCCCGCCTCGCGGGATCATCTCCCCTCTCACCGGCTCAGGCCGGCAGGGCGCGCCGCTCGCAGAGCCACTCGACCAGCAGCTCGTGCACGGCCGGGTTGTTGAGCAGCGCGAAGTGCGTGAGCCCGCCGAGGTGGCGCAGGTCGTCGGGCTCGAAGGCGATGTGGCGCGTCTCGTGGCGACCGTGCGCCGAGGCGTCCAGGACGAGGAGGTCCCCCAGGACGCGGGAGAGCGGGTGCTGGGGATCGGCGTGTAGCGTGGCCGCCACCACGTGATGGCGGACGTTCTCGGGCAGCGGGACGTCGCCGCGGCGGTCGTCGAGGTCGAGGTCGGGATCCAGGTCGCGCCAGTCGTCCTCGAGCAGGGCGCCGTGGCGCAGGTCCTTGATCCCGGCGCTGCGCGAGCGCAGCAGCGCCGCCAGCGGCTCGCCCTCCGGCAGCCGCGCCAGCAGCGAGACGCCGCGGGCGGTGAGGCGCTCCAGCGGCGCGCCGTGGTGCGGCGTGCCGAGCAGGACCAGGTGGCGCACGCGCCGCGGCCACGCGCGGCCGTCGGCGGTCGCCTGGTGGCAGGCGCTGCGTGCGATCAGCCCGCCCATCGAATGGCCGACGAGCGCGAGGCGCTCGACGTGGACGGGCCAGCCGTCGACGAGGTCCTCCAGCAGCGCGGCCAGGCGCCGGCCGTTGTCGGAGATGTGCAGGCCCGTGTTGACGCGCAGGAAGACCGGCGTCCAGCCGTGCTCGCGCAGGGTCTGGCCGTACGTGGGGCCGCGGTCGGCGCCCAGCCGCCAGGCGTCCTCGGTCTCCATGAGGCCGTGCAGGAAGATCGCGACGCGGGGCGTCGCGGCGGGGAAGGCCTCGCGCAGCGCCTCGGGCGAGCAGACGACGTCCTGGCCCCCGACGCGCACGGCCATGCGGACCGCCAGCGGGCTCCCCTCGGCGTCGAGCCGGTCGCCGAGCCAGCCGTTGAGCGCGCCGAGCACGAAGGCGCCGCGCGGTGTGCCCGACAGCGGGCGGGCCGTGCGGGCGACCGGGTGCTGCTCGGCCACGGCGCCCAGGACGCCCGCCGCGCCGCGCACGGCATTGCGGACCCCCCCGTACGCCGTGCGGGCCAGGCCGTCGTGCACCACGCGGGCCGGCGACCCGGCCGCAGCCGGGCCGGCAAACGACCGCCCGGCCACCGCCTCGTGCAGCTCCTGGACGCGGTCGACCAGGGCCGCCCCGGCGGTGCCCGCGAGGCGGGCGACTGCCGGAAGCTCTCCCTGGACGTCGCTCTGGCGGGCCAGCTCCGTGCTCATCGCAGCTATGTACCACGGATCGATGTCGAGGTCACACCGCAGGTACCGTCTGCCGACGATGGAGCTCGTTCCCGGCCGCCCGAACGTGGAGCTGCGCCGGGACCCCCACCGCGGGACCCTGGTGGTGCTCGCGTTCCCGTACGACCCCGACGTGGTGGCCGCCGTGCGGGGGATCCCGCAGCGGCGCTTCGACTGGGACACCCGCGAGTGGTGGGCCCCCGCCGACGAGTGGGCCGGCGTGCACGTCGCCGACGTCCTAGCGCGCTTCCCGGAGCTCGTCCCGACCCCCGAGGTCGAGCAGTGGCTCAAGGAGCTGCGCCACCGCTGGACCGGGCGGGTCACGACGACGCGCTACGACGGCCGCGGGTGGTTCGTGCTGCGCACGCGCGCCGGCGAGCTGCCCGAGGGATTGCGTGCCGGGGCGGTGGCCCGTGAGGACGGCACGGTGCTCGTGGCGCTCACGCAGGCCGTCGCCGCCGAGCTCGCCGAGCAGCGCGGCGCACGGCCCGACGCCGCGGCGCAGCGCTGCATCGCCGAGCTCGACCTGGGCCGGGTCCCGCCCCCGGCCCGCCTGGTGCTCGCCCGGACCGTCGAGGGCGAGCACCTGCACCTCGAGGTCCTCTGGGACCCCGACGCCGGCGACGCGTTCGACCGGCTGCCCGGCGCGGAGGGCGGGCGGCGCCTGCCGGTCGACCCGTGGGTCGTGGAGCCGCTGGACGCGTTCCTGGCCCAGCACGGCGTGGGCGTCGACCCCCTCGCCGCGCCCGCGCTGGCCGCGCTGCGCGCCGAGCACGACGACGCGCAGGCGCACGTGCGGCGCTCACGCGCCCGGGAGGCGCCGCCGCTCGAGGAGGTCGCGGCCCGCCTCGGCGGCACGCTGGAGCCGTTCCAGTGGGGCGGCGTGCGCTACGTGCTGGACGCGCGGCGGGCGTTCCTCGCCGACGAGCAGGGCCTGGGCAAGACGGTGCAGGCCCTGGCCGCCCTGGAGGCCGACGACGGGTTCCCGGCGGTCGTCGTCTGCCCGGCCTCGCTCAAGCTCAACTGGGAGCGGGAGGCCGCGCGGTGGCTGCCGCACCGCAGCGTCGCTGTCGTGCACGGCCGCTCGGCCGTCCCGCCCTCCGCCGACCTCGTGGTCCTCAACTTCGAGCTGGTCGAGCACCACCGCGAGGCGCTGACCCGGCGCCGGTTGCGGGCGCTCGTGATCGACGAGTCGCACCTGGTCAAGAACCCGCGGGCCAAGCGCACGCAGGCGGTCCGGCGGCTGGCGGCGGCGGTGGCGCCGGACGGGCTGCGCCTGGCGCTCACGGGCACGCCGGTGCTCAACCACGCCGAGGAGCTCGTCAGCCAGCTGCGGGTCATCGGCCGGCTGGAGGACTTCGGATCCGGGGCGCGCTTCGCCAAGCGCTTCGGCGGCGCGCTGAGCGAGGAGCGGCTGCACTGGCACCTGCGGCGCTCGTGCTTCGTGCGCCGGCGCAAGGACGAGGTGCTCACGCAGCTGCCGCCCAAGCGCCGCGTCGTCGTGCCGGTGGCCCTCGCCAACGCGAAGGAGTACAAGCTCGCCGAGCAGGACGTCGTGGCGTGGCTGCGCTCGCTGCCGCTGGACCTCGCCGAGCTCGACGCGCGGATCGCGGCGACCCTGCGCGCCAAGCGCCTGGCACAGCTGACCGCGCTGCAGCGCCTCGCGGCCCGCGGCAAGCTCGCGGCCGCGCTGTCCTGGGTCGACGACTTCCTGGCCAGCGGCGAGCCCCTCGTCGTCTTCGCCCGCCACCGCGAGGTCCAGGAGGCGCTGCTGACGCGCTTCCCCCATGCCGGGCACCTCCTCGGGACCGACGCGCTGCCCGAGCGCGAGGCCACCGTGCGCGCGTTCCAGCAGGACGACGGCCCGCAGCTGCTCGTCGCGGCCACGCGCGTGGCGGGACAGGGAATCACGCTCACCCGCGCGTCCAACGTCTGCTTCCTCGAGCTGGAGTGGACGCCGGCGCTGCACGACCAGGCCGAGGACCGCTGCCACCGCATCGGCCAGCGCGACGCCGTCACCGCCTGGTACCTGCTCGCCGCCGAGAGCGTCGACGAGCGGATGGCCCGCCTGCTGGAGGCCAAGCGGGACGTCATCGGCGCGGTCACCGACGGCCGCCGTGTCGGCGGCGCGTCGCTCGTGGAGCTCGTGGCGCAGGAGCTGCGCGATGGCGCGCCCCTGCGTCACCTGCGCGCCGCCGACTAGGGGGCCGAGGGGATCGCCTCGTCGAGCAGGGGCTTGGCCAGGGCGAGCAGGAGCGCGTCGTTGGCGCCCTCGCCGATCTGGGTCTGCGGGGCGTCGCGGCGCAGGCGGGCCAGCTCGTCGTCGGCGCGGTAGGAGCGCGACGCCGCCAGGCGCGCCGCGCGGTCGACCGCCCAGACCGCGGTGTCCGAGGCGGTGACCTTGGCCGCCGTCGACAGGCGGCGGGCGTCGGGGCGGCGGGCGTCCACCGTCAGCGCCGCGCGCTCGACGACCGCCTCGACGGCCGCGCGGCGGGCGTCGAGCTCGCCGATGCGCAGCTGCGCGTGCGTGTGGTCGCCCAGGACGCCGTCGCCGATCTCCCGGCCGACGGCCTCCTGGACCGCGCAGGCCAGCGCCCGGTCGACGATGCCCAGCGCGCGGCAGGCGACGTTGACGCGGCCCACGTCGAGCACGTCGAGCATCTGGCGCGCGCCGCGGCCGACACCGTCCTCGCCGCCGAGCACCTCGGCGCCCGGCGACGCGTGGCGCTCGAACCGGTAGGCCGCGGACTCGACGCCGCGGTAGCCGATCTTGTCGAGGTCCTCGACGTGCCAGGTCTCGCCGCCGCGGCCGTCGCACGGCAGCACCACGCAGGACGGCTTGTCGCCGCCCTCGACGCGGGCCAGCAGGAAGACGACGTCCGAGGAGCGCCCGCCGGCGATCCAGCGCTTGCGCCCGTCGAGCTCGAGCCCGCCGCCGTCGAGCCGGCGGGCGGACGTCTCGAGCTTCGCGAGGTCGCTGCCGGCCTGCGGCTCGGTGATCGAGAAGGAGGCCAGGACGCGGCCCGACGCGATGCCGGGCAGCCAGCGCCGCTGCTGCTCGTCGGTGCCGTGGCGCACCAGCAGCGTCGTGGCCAGGCACGTGGGGTTGACCGCGCCGGTCAGTGAGATCCATCCCTGCGACAGGGTGCGCCAGATGGGGACGAGCTCCGAGATCGACAGGCCGGGCCCGCCGAACTCGCGCGGCACCAGCGCGCCCGTCAGCCCGAGGCCGACGAGGTGCTGCAGCGCCGCCTCGGGCAGCAGGTCCTCCGCGTCCCAGCCGGCGACCTCCGGCGCGACGACGTCGCGCACGAAGCCCTGCACCGCGGCGTGGATCGTCCCGGCCGGCGCCGGGCGGCCGGCCAGGGCGCTCAGCTGCCCTGCTCCTCGTCGGACTCGCGCTCGAGCATGTCGCTGGCGCGCTCCTCCGGGCCGCCGGTTGCCTCGTCGGGGTTGCCCAGCAGCGAGTTCTCGGCGCCCTCCTGGGCCTGCTCGGGGTCCGTGCTTTGCGGGTTCTGCTCAGCCATGGCGCCCCGGCTACCCGCCCGGGGCCCTCGCCATCCGTCCTAGGAGAGCGCGCGCAGGCCGGCGGTGACGCCCGCGGCGAGGGCCACGCCCGCCAGGACCGAGGCGCCGCGCCACAGCGCCACCCCGGCGACGGCGACCCCGGCGGTGTCGGCTCCCACGTGCAGGTCCTCGCCGTCGGCCAGCGCGCTGGTGACCACCAGCGCCGCGAGGAGCGCGGGCGCCAGCAGCGCCACGACGCCGGTGAAGCGATCCGGCAGGCGGCGGCCGCCGAGCGCCACCGGCCCCGCCGCCTTGATGGCGAACGTCACCACCGCGCACCCGGCGATCACCAGCCAGACGGTCGCCGTGCTCACGCGCGCCCCCGCAGGCCCCAGAACGCCGCGAGGCTCGCCGCCAGGACCGGCACGCCCGCCGGCGCGACGGGGACCAGCGCCAGCGCCAGCGCCGCGCCGGCCGCGGCGACCGCCCGGGCCCGGCCGTCGCGCAGCTCGGTGAGCAGCAGCGCCAGGAAGAACGCGGGGTAGATCGCGTCGAGCCCCAGGTCGCGCGGGTCGCCCAGCGCGTCGCCCGCGAACGCGCCGATCGCCGTGCCCGCCAGCCACGTCAGGTACTGCGGCGCCGTCGCGCCGAACAGCAGCCAGCGGTCGAAGGTCCCGTCGCGGCGGGCGGCCATCGCCCACGACGCGTCGACCACCGTCTGGCCCTGCAGCGCCCGGGCCAGCGGCCCGCCGGGCAGGGAGGGCGCCAGGGCGACGCCCATGGGCAGGAACCGAGAGTTCATCAGCGCCGCGGCGGCGACGGCGGCGCCCGCCGTGCCGCCCGACGCGAGGATCGCCACGGCCGCGAACTGCGCCGACCCGGCGAACACGATCGCCGACATGACGATGGCCGCCACGACGGGAAAGCCCGCCTCGCGCGCGAGGACGCCGAAGGACAGCGACACCAGCACGCCGGCCAGCGCGAACGGGACGCCCGCGCGCACGCCGGCGCGCAACGACTCGCGGCGCGTCGCGCCGTCGCTGGGGTGGGTCGCGGCCAGGGCCCCAAGGCTGCCACGCGACGCCTCGCGCAGCCACGCGGACCACTGACGGCACCCATCAGCCCAGCTGATGCATCGCCGTCCCGGGACCGGGCACCCCGACGTCATGGCACAGAGCATCCGAGAGGTCATGACGGCCGACCCCCGCACCGTCGCGCCCGACGCGACGCTCGCCGAGGCGGCCCGCTTCATGCGCGACGACGACACCGGCGCGGTGCTGGTGGTCGACGGCGGCTCCCTGAAGGGCATCGTCACCGACCGTGACATCGCGGTCCGCGCCGCGGCCGACGGGCAGGACCCGACGACCACCAAGGTGAGCGAGGTCTGCACGACCGATCCGGTCGCCCTCACCGTCGACCAGTCCGTCGACGACGCCATCCGGTTCGTGCGCGAGCACAACGTGCGGCGGATCCCGGTCGTGCAGGACGGCCGCCCCGCCGGCATCGTCTCGATCGGCGACCTCGCCATGGAGCGCGACGAGGGCTCCGCGCTGGCCGACCTCAGCGCCGCCCCGCAGAACAACTAGCGCCGTCGCGGCGGCCCGCCTCCCGGGCGGACCGCCGCGCCCCGCGCTCCTCCTCAGGCCGCCGCGACCGGCTCCGGCGCGCGGACCTTGCCGCGCACCAGGTCCGCCGCGCGCTCGGCCACCATGATCGTCGGCGCGTTCGTGTTGCCGCCCGGGATGATCGGGAAGACCGACGCGTCGGCCACCCGCAGGCCCTCGACGCCGCGCACCTTGAGCTCGGGGTCCACCACCGCGTCCTCGCCCGTGCCGATCTTGCAGGTGCCCACCGGGTGGTAGAGCAGCTCGACGCGCCGGCGGATGTCGGCCTCGATGTCGTGGTCGTCGACCACCCCCGGGCCGGGGAAGATCTCGCGGACGGCCGACTGCGACAGCGGCGGCTTGCCGGCCACCTCGCGGGCGATCTTCATGCCCTCGACCATGGACGCGATGTCCTCCGGCTCGGTGAGGGAGTTGGTGAGGATCCGCGGCTTGGCCGTCGGGTCCGACGACTGCAGCCGGACGTACCCGCGGGCCTTGGGCGTCAGCAGCGTCGGCCCCACGGTGAACGCGTGGCCGTCGAACTCGTCGGCGCCGTGCTCGTTGAAGTAGGCCGGCGCGAAGTGGAACTGGATGTCCGGTGCCGGGAGTCCGGAGCGCGTCCGCAGGAACGCGAAGCCCTCGGCGACGCTGGAGGTCAGCGGGCCGGTCTTGCGCAGCACCCACTCGAGCAGGTTCTTCGGCTTGTCGGCGCCGTACAGCGAGCCGTGCGTCGCCTCCCAGATGCCCACGACGAAGGGGTGGTCCTGCAGGTTCTCGCCGACGCCCGGGAGGTCCACCGCCACGTCGACGCCGTGCGAGCGCAGCTGGTCCGCCGGGCCGATGCCCGACAGCATCAGGATCTGCGGCGAGCCGTACGCGCCGGCGCTCAGCACCACCTCGCGCTCGGCCTGGGCCACCTGCTGGCGACCGCGCGCGTCGGCGTAGCGCACCCCGGTCACGCGGGTGCCCGACAGCTCGAGGCCCAGGACCGTGGCGCCCGTGACGATCTCGAGGTTCGGGCGGCTCATCGCCGGGCGCAGGAACGCCTCCGCGGTGCTCCACCGCTTGCCGGCGCGCTGGGTGACCTGCACGCGCGCGCAGCCGTCCTGCTCGGGGACGTTGTAGTCGTCGACGTACGGGATCCCCGCCGCCTCGGCCGAGGCGAAGAACTGCTTGGTCAGCGCGCGCGGCGAGCGCGTGTCCTCGACGCGCAGCGGGCCCCCGGTCGCGTGGTGCTCGGACGTGCCGCGCGCGTTGTCCTCCGAGCGCAGGAAGTACGGGCGCACGTTCTCCCAGCCCCAGCCGGCGGCGCCCTCGGCCTCCCACAGGTCGTAGTCCAGCGGCCGGCCGCGGACGTAGAGCATCGCGTTCATGGAGCTCGAGCCGCCCAGGCCCTTGCCCCGGGGGCTGTACAGGCGGCGGCCGTCGCAGCCGGGCTCGGGCTCGGTGACCAGGTCCCAGTCCATCTTCGTGTGGAACTGGTTGGCGAACGCGGCCGGGATCTGCACGTTCATGTGCCGGCCCTTGCCCTTGCCGGCCTCGAGGAGCAGCACCCGGGTGCCGGGGTCCTCGCTCAGGCGGTTGGCCAGGACGCAACCGGCCGATCCGGCTCCGACCACGACGATGTCAGCGCGACGCATGCGGGCGATCCTAGCTCGCCCGCGCAAGCGGTTGACGGCGTGTCAGACCGAGGACCGGACGGCGCTCAGGCCTCGGTGTCGCGCTGCTCGTGGGGCCCGATCTCGTCGGGCTCGCCGAACGCCGCCGTCGAGCGGTCGGCCTCGACCTCCGGCCGGAACGCGTCGCGCAGCGGATCACCGCCGCCGTCGCCGTGGGTGGCGTTCTCGATGAGGTCCGCCTCGGCGGCCTCGAAGCCCTCCTGCTCGCCGCCGCCGGCCTCGTACACCGGCCGCATCGCCGGGTCGCCGGCCGCCTCGGGCTCGTTGGGCAGCGGGCCACCGATCTGCGCGGCCTCGGCGGCAGCCGCGGCCGCCTCGTCCTCGACGAGCTGGTCGTCGGTCACCGGCTCGCCGGGGAGGTGCTCCGGGATCGCCGCGTCCGCGCGCTCGGCGCGCTCGACGTCCGACATGGGCTCCCGCGGCGGGGTGACGGACGGCCCGGGCGTCTCCGGCGGCGGGGTCGCGCGGACCGGGTCGGCCCCGGTCGCCGCGGACGGCGCCGGCGCACCGGAGGCCGCCGAGCCGCCGGCGGCCTGCCGCCTGCGCATGGCGCGCGCCGCCCCGGCGGCCGCGGCCGCCAGCGCGGCGGCGCCGCCGAGGATCGCCTTCACAGAGATGCTGCGGGACATGGTGGTCGCCTACCCGGGCGACCACCGCGCCTACCGCAGGCCGGCCGCGCGCAGGGCCCGGCGCAGGGTCGCCGCCGACCGGCCCGTCGCCCTGTCGGCGACGGCGACGAACCGCACCCGCCCGCCGCGCACGCCGAAGACGAAGCGCTTGCCCGCACCGGCGTCGCGGACCCGCAGCCCGGTGCTCAGCGGCCGCGTCGCGCGCAGCGCGGAGGCCCGGTCGCCCGTGCCCACGCCGAGCGCCTCGTGCCCCGGCGCCGTGCTGGCCACCAGCGAGACCCGCTCGCCGGCGCCGAAGAGCGCCGTCACGCGCCCGCGCGCCGGCGCGTCACCCTTGACCGCGCACCAGCGCATGACGCGCCCGGTGCGCACACCCGGCTGCCCGGCCCGGCGCAGCAGCGGCTCGACGCCCGTGCCCAGGCGCACGGAGGCCAGCCCGCGGCCGGTCAGGCGCATGCGCGCGCTGCGGCACGACTGCGCCGGGACGCCGAAGGCGCGCTCCCACGTCTGCAGGTACGCCTCGGCGCCCTTGGCCAGGTCGCGCACGACGTCGTCGCCCTCGATGACGCGGAGGTCCTGCGCCCAGTCGACGAACATCCCGTAGTGGGCGACGCCGTCGCGGTTGAAGTCGAAGGTGCGCTGCCCGCTGCGCTGCTTGTCGGCGGTGAGGCCGTGGATCGTCTTGAACGGGTAGGTCAGCGGCCGCTGCGCGGCGTCCGAGCGCGGCGCCCCCTGGGACGCGAAGCCGTTCATGTCGGCGCCGAAGCCGATGCCGAACGGCCGGCGGGTGTCACGCGCCGCCCGCGTCTCGCGCCAGGACTTCGCGAAGCGCTCGGACGAGCCGGCCATGGGGCTCACCACGCCGCCGAGGCGCAGGATGCGGGGGATGCTCGACACGTCGCTCCAGCTGTGGCTGGAGATCGTCCCGGGGTAGCCGCGCTTCTCCAGGATCGTCAGCAGCTCGGCACGCGCCCGGACGCTCATGTGGTCGGGGTCGATCATCATCCCCTTGTCGATCATGCGCTCGACGAGGTGCTCGCCCAGCTGCGTGAGGCCGCGCGCGTTGCAGTGCGGACCGGCGGGGTACAGCGGCGGCACGCGCAGCGGCAGCAGCGACGCGAGGCCGTTGAAGATGCTGTCGCGGTCCTTGCCGGCCGGCGTCGTCTGCTCGCGGTCGTGGTCGTGCCCGTCGCCCTGGCACGTCTGCATGTTCCAGAAGCTGCCCGTGGTCGCGAAGTTCGCCGCGTTGACGAGCACGCCGGTCATCCCCGCGTCGCCGGCCACGCCGGAGAACGCGTTGTCGAACTTGTTGACGAGCTCCATGCCGCGCACGCCCATGCGGTGGACCTCGTCGAGGCGCCGGTCGACCTCCTCGGCCGTGCACTGGGGCGCGTCGTTGATCACGCCGCACTCGAAGAGCCGCGAGACCTCGATGCCGAGCACGACCGCGAGCTTGCCGTCGTTGATGACGCGGCGCGCCTCGAACGGGCTGGTGACGATGCGGAAGAACCCCTTGCCCGGGCCGCCGTGCTGCGCGTCGATGTAGTCCTGCAGCTGGTGGATGCGCCGGTGCTGCAGGCGCACGCTGTTCATGTCGTTGCAGGGGTTGCGCTTGAGCGGGTAGACGTTGCAGAGCGCCTCGTTGTCGACCAGGAGGTTCACGAACAGGCGCAGGCCGCCTCTCCAGGCGCGCTCGACCCACTTCCAGTACGTCTGCTCGTAGGTCACGCTCTGGTGGTTGGGCCAGCCCTGGAACGTCGGCCACCCGCGCAGGTCCGTGCCGACCTCGTTGGCGTACGCGGCGTCCGTCACGCTGGTCCCGGCGCCGGCGACCGGGTCGGCGCCGCAGTCGGGCAGCGCGTACGGCGCGCCGTACCGGTGCCACGGGGCGCCGCAGTGCACCCGGCCGCCGAGGAACTCGTAGGCCATCATGTGGAGGTGGCCGTCGAACATGCCGGTCACCTCCGCGAACGGGCTGGCGCCCTTCGGCGCCTCGCCGCTGATGTTCGTCTCGACCTCCGGGTACGCCGGGCAGCCGTCGGCCTCGGCGACGGTGAAGGCCCCGGGGGCGCCGGCCACCGCGAGGCGGTCGCCGCGCGCGACGAGGCTCTTGCCCGCGCCGCCGAGCGTCGAGAGCCGGAAGGCGCCGTCCTCGACGCGCACCCGCCAGTCGCCGCTCGGGCCCGGCTCGGCCGCCGCGACGACCGTGCCGTCGCCGCCGGCGGTCAGGAAGCGGCGGTCCTTCGTGTAGAGCAGGTAGCTGCCGAGGTCCGTGGCTTGGAAGCGCAGCGGGCCCGAGGCGTCGCGGCCGCCGGCGCGCAGGACGTAGCAGCCGCCCTGCAGCGCGTAGCGCGCGTCGGCGCCGGTCGCAGGGTCCGGGGCGGCCGCCGCCCCGGTGGCGGGCGCACCGAGCGCGGCCAGCGAGCCCACCAGGACCGCCGTCGTCGTCCGCTTCACCAGCGCCTGCCGAACCTGTACATGCATACAGGTTCGGATGGTGCCAGAGAACCGGGCGCGGTGCATCACCCAGCCGGCAGCTGGAGGCGCGCGACGAGCACGCGGTGGTCGCTGCCGCGCAACTCGTGCAGCTGCACCTCGCGCACCGCCACGCGCGCGTCGACGAGCAAGTGGTCGATCGTGATCGGCGGCCGGCGCCGCCCCACCGGCCAGGTCGGGCGCAGGCCGTCGCCGGTCGCGTCGGCGGCATCGACGTAGCCGCGGTCCAGCACCGCGCGCAGCTCGCGGTGGTCCAGCGTCGCGTTGAAGTCGCCGGCCAGGATGCGCAGGACGCCGGGCCCCGGCCCGGCGAGGTCGCGCAGCGTCGCCCGCCAGTCGGGCTCCGAGGCGCCCGAGATCGGCGGGCGCGGATGCACGGCCTGCACCGCCACCGGCAGCGGCGCACCGGGGACGATCAGCCGGCCGGCGGGCTGCGCCGCGCGGCCCGGCACCGGCGCCGGCCCGCTGCTGCGCAGCGCCCGG
>DASPKC010000458.1:0-3072 GCA_035628295.1 Baekduia sp. | reverse complement strand
CGGCTCGCCGTGCTCGTCGGTCCCCGTGAGGAAGAACACGTCCTCCCCGCGCTGGCGGTGATGGCGGGCGAGGACGTCGGCCGCGATCGTGGTGTACGCGTGCCCGAGGTGCGGCGCCGCGTTGACGTAGAAGATCGGGGTCGTGACGTAGAAGCCCATGGCCGGGTGGAACGCTACCGCCGGGTGGCCGCAGGGCCGGGGCGGGTCACAGGGCGGCCACGCGGATGCCCGGCAGTCCGCGCGCGGCGATGAGCCGCTCGAGGTCCCGCGGGTCGGTCGTGAGCAGCACGTCGCCGGGCGCAGCCAGGACAGCCAGCGACGCATTCGGGACGTCGGACGTGCCGGACGCGCCGAGCAGCTCCCCGCAAGCGCGCGCCTGGCGGTGGTCGAGGGCGACGACGTCGATGGCGCGCAGGGCCCGGGTGAGCCGGACCTGCTTCGCGCCGTCGCGCCAGACCTGCGCGAGCACCGGGGCTGCGGTGACGAGGTCGTGGCCGAGCCGCAGCGCACGCCCGAGGGCCCGTTCGACCTCCCGGCGGCCGCGCTCGGCCGCGATCAGCGCTCCGGCGTCGAGGAGAAGCCCAGCCACTCGTCCGTCTCCCGGATCTCCTCGTCGGTCATGGGACCGCCGCTCTCCTCCAGCCACTCGTCGACGAGCGCGATGAGCCGGGTGCGCTTCAGCTGGCGCTCCGCGGCCTCGGCCAGCCACCCGGAGACGTTGCCGCCCGCCTCGGCGCGGATCGCCGCGTACAGGTCGTCGGGCAGGCTCACGGAGACCTTCGCCACGGTAGGACCACGGTAGCACCGCGCGCTCGTGGCGCCGCGCGGGGCCGGCGCCTGCGGCGGGCGCGAGCGGTACCGCCGGCGAGCGCACCGGTGACGCCGGCAAGGCCGAGCCAGACGGCGAGCGGGGTCGCCGTGCCGGGCGCGTGGGCGCTGGGCGCCGGCATCGGCGGCGCCGGCATCCGAGGCGACGATGGCCGCGGCGGCGCGGGTGGGCGCCGCGGGGCCCGCGGTGCCGGCCCGAGCGCCGGCGGCTGGGGCGGGCCGGCGGTGAGCAGCCGAGCCGGGTCGACGTAGCCCAGGCGGTCGCGCGCCCGGCGCGCCCCGAGGCGCAGCACGCCGGCCGGGCCGAGGGCGCCGAGGACCGCCCCCACCCGCACGCGCACGCCCCGCCGGACGGCGATCGCCCCGAGCCCCAGGTGCGTGGCCACGAGCGCGCCACAGCGCAGCGACACGCCGCGCCCCGCCGGCGCCCGTCCGGCGAAGGTGACCGCGCCGCCGCAGGCCGCGCGCACCGGCGTCCCGGGCGGCGCCGCCAAGTCGATGCCCCGGCGCCGGCCGCGGTCGAACGGGGCCTCCCGGTCGTAGGCGAACGCGCCCACGACGTCCCCGTCCAGCGGCCGGCGCCATCCCGCCGCCTGCGCCGGGTCGACCTCGCCGAGCAGCGGCAGGAGGGCGGCCAGCAGGACGGCGGCAAAGGGCACCGGGTCGACGGTGCCACGCACGCGATCCGCGGTGGGCGATCTGCGCAGAGTTGGAACAGGTCCCGCAGGCCAGGGTGGAGCTCGCCCCGGCCTGTGCTCGGCGCTACTCGGTCAGCGCGCGGTACAGCTCGTTGGCGCTCACGCCGGTCAGCTCGGCGACCACCGACGCGGCCGTGCGCGCCCGCGCCCCGTCGTCGACGAGCCGGCGCACCGCATCCACGGCGCCGGCCAGCGCCGCCGAGCCCTCGGCCGCCGCGCCGACCACGACCACGACCTCGCCGCGCACCTCCTCGCCCGCGTAGCGCTCCGCGAGCTCGCCGGCGCGCCCGCGCACGACCTCCTCGTGGAGCTTGGTCAGCTCGCGGCAGACGGCGACCGGCCGCTCCGCGTCCAGCTCCGCCAGGACCGCCAGCGACGCCGCGAGCCGGCGCGGCGACTCGAACGCCACCAGCGTCTCCGTCGCGCCCGCCAGCAACTCGCGCAGCGCGCCCTTCTTGCGTGGCAGGAACCCGGCGAAGCGCCACGACTCGGCCGGCAGGCCGCTGGCCACGACCGCGGTCAGCGCCGCGCTGGGCCCCGGCAGCACCTCGACGCCGACGCCAGCGGCGATGCACGCCTGCAGCAGCAGCGCGCCCGGGTCGCTGACCAACGGCGTGCCGGCGTCGCTGACCAGCGCGACGGTCGCGCCGGCGCGCAGCTCCTCGACGAGCTGCGCCGACCGCGCCCGCTCGTTGTGCTCGTGCAGCGACACCGTCCGGGCCGACACGCCGTAGCGGTCCAGCAGGACGCGCGTGTGCCGGGTGTCTTCGCAGGCGACCACGTCGGCCTCGCGCAGCGCCGCCAGGACGCGCAGCGTGACGTCCTCGAGGTTGCCGATCGGCGTCGGGCAGACGACGAGCCGCCCGGCGCTCATGCGAAGCCCTCGAGCCCGAGCAGGGCCGCGCCCAGCATGCCCGCGTCGGCGCCGAACCGGGCAGGGACGATGCGCACGATGTCGCGCGACGGGCGCAGCGAGCGCCGGGCGACCTCCTCGCGCGCCGGGCCCAGCAGCAGGTTCCCGGCTGCCACGACCCCGCCGCCGACGACCACCACCTCGGGGTTGAAGATGTTGACGAACGATGAGAGGCCGACCCCGAGCCGGGTGCCGATGAGCGCGACGAGGTCGCGCGCGGCCAGGTCGCCGTCATGGGCCAGCTCGGTGGTCAGCGCGCCCGTGATCTCGTCCCCAGCGGCCAGCGCGCGACCCAGGGCGCTGTCGGGCACCGCGCGCGCCACCCGCAGCGCCTCGCGCCCCAGCGCGGAGCCCGAGGCCAGGACCTCGAGGCAGCCGTGGTTGGGGCAGGTGCCCTGGCACGGCGGGCCGTCGATGTCGATGACGACGTGGCCGAGCTCGGCGGCCGCGCCGACCGCGCCCCGGACGACCCGCCCGTCCACCACCAGCCCGCCGCCGATGCCGGTGCCGAGCGTCACTAGGACGGCGTGCTTCGCGCCCTGCGCGGCGCCGGCGCGGTGCTCGGCGAGCATCGCGCACGTCGCGTCGTTGTCCACCACCACGGGCAGGCCCAGGCGCTCGGCGAGCAGGTCG
>DASPKC010000457.1:0-4146 GCA_035628295.1 Baekduia sp. | reverse complement strand
CGCAAGGCCGAGCTGCCCAACCTGCTGCGCGGCGTGGCCCAGCTGCCCCCCGACGAGCGCGGCGCCGTGGGCAAGGCCGCCAACCTCGCGCGCCGCGCCGTGGAGGACCGCCTGGCCGCCCGCACCGACGCGCTCGCGGCGCAGGAGCTCGATGCGCGCCTGGCCGACGACCGCGTCGACGTCACGCTGCCCGCGAGCCCGCCGCAGCCCGTCGGGACGCTGCACGTCCTGACCGAGATGCGCCGCGAGCTCGAGGACGTCTTCCTCGGCCTGGGCTTCACGGTCATGGAGGGCCCCGAGGTCGAGACGGTCCACTTCAACTTCGACGCGCTCAACCACGACCCGGCGCACCCCGCTCGCGCGCGCACCGACACGTTCTACGTCGCCGACGACGTCGTCCTGCGCACGCACACGTCGCCCATGCAGGTCCGCGCCATGGCCGCGCAGGAGCCCCCGATCGCGATCGTCGTCCCCGGGCGCACCTACCGCCGCGACAACGACGCGACCCACACGCCCCAGTTCCACCAGATCGAGGGCCTCTGGATCGACGAGGACGTCACCCTCGCCGACCTCAAGGGCGTCCTGCTCGCGTTCTCCAAGGCGATCTTCGGCGAGGACCGCGAGGTGCGCCTGCGCGGGCACTTCTTCCCGTTCACCGAGCCGTCGGTCGAGGTCGACGTGTCCTGCTTCAACTGCGCGCGCGACGGCTCGCCGTGCCGCATCTGCAAGGGCACGGGCTGGCTGGAGATCCTGGGCGCCGGGATGGTCGACCCCAACGTGCTGGCCGGCGTGCCGGGCGGCGCGTACGACCCCGAGAAGGTCCAGGGCTTCGCCTTCGGCATGGGCATCGAGCGCATCGCGATGCTCAAGCACGGCATCCCGGACCTGCGATTGCTCTACGACAACGACGTCCGCTTCCTGAGGCAGTTCGGCTGATGAAAGTCCCCCTGAACTGGCTGGCCGACCACGTCGAGCCCGGCCTGGAGCTGCGCGAGCTGGTCCGCCGCCTGGACCTGACCGGCACCGCGGTCGACGCCGTGCACCACCACGGCGTCGACGCGCTCGAGCACTTCGTGGTCGGCAAGGTGCTGGAGGCCGCCCGGCACCCGGACGCCGACCGCCTCAGCGTCTGCCAGGTCGACGTCGGCGACGGCGGCCCCCAGACGATCGTGTGCGGTGCGCCCAACGTCGCCACCGGGCAGACGGTCGCGGTCGCCCGCCCCGGCTCGGTGATGCCCGACGGCACGAAGCTCGGCGTGGCCAAGCTGCGAGGGGTGCAGTCCAACGGCATGATCTGCGCCGAGGACGAGCTGGGCATCGGCGAGTCGCACAGCGGGATCATGGTCCTCGACGACGACCTCGCGGCCGGCACGCCGCTGGCCGACGTCCTGCCCATCGCCACCGAGGTCCTCGAGCTCGAGGTCACGCCCAACCGCCCGGACTGCCTGGGCGTCTACGGGGTCGCGCGCGAGGTCGCCGCGGTCAGCGGCGCACGGCTGGGCCCCGAGCCGTGGGCCGACGACCCGCACGGTCCGCCGGAGGGCCCGATCGAGGGCTTCGAGATCCGCGTCGAGGTGCCCGAGCTGTGCCCGCGGTTCACCGCGCGGCTCTTCGAGGGCGTGACGATCGGCGAGTCGCCGGCGTGGCTGAAGGCCCGCCTGAGCGCCGCCGGCCAGCGGCCGATCAACAACGTCGTCGACATCACCAACTACGTGATGCTGCTGGTCGGCCAGCCGCTACACGCCTTCGACGCCGACCGCATCGCGGGCGGCACGCTGGTGGTCCGCCGGGCCGGCGACGGCGAGACGATGACCACGCTCGACGACGTGCCGCGCACGCTCGACAGCGACATGGTCCTGATCGCCGACGGCGACGGCCCGACGTCCATCGCGGGAGTCATGGGCGGTCAGCGCTCGGAGGTCCAGGACGACACGGCCCGGGTGCTGCTCGAGGTCGCGACCTGGGACGGCCCGAACATCAACCGCACGATGGCCCGCCTGGCGCTGCGCTCCGAGGCGGGCGCGCGCTTCGAGAAGTCGCTGCCGCCCGAGGCGGCCATGTGGGCGCAGGCCGTCGCGACGACCCTGATGGTGGAGGTCTGCGGCGCGCGCGTCGTGGGCGGCACGATCGACGTCGGCGGCGCCGAGGGGACGACCCCGGCGGTCCGCCTGCGCGACGCCCGGACCGCCTCGCTGCTGGGCGTCGCGGTGCCGCGCGCGCGGGCGGCGGAGGTCCTGAGGACGCTGGGCTTCGGCGTCACGGAGGCCGACGACGGCCTCGACGTGGCGGTCCCGCCGTTCCGCCGCGGCGACGTCACGCGCGAGGCCGACCTCGTGGAGGAGGTCGGCCGGCTCGCCGCGCTGGAGGACCTCCCGGCGACGCTGCCGCGCAACCGCAGCGGGCACACCGCCCGGCTCACGACGCGCCAGAAGCAGCGCCGCCGGGCCACCGACGCGCTCGTAGGCCGCGGCGCGCACGAGGTCGTGGGGTGGTCGTTCACCTCGCCCGCCGTCGCCGACCGCCTCGGCCTGCCCGACGACGACCACCGCCGCACGCCCGTGGTCCTCGAGAACCCGATGAGCGAGGAGCAGGCCGTGCTGCGCACGACGCTGCTGGGCTCGCTGCTGGACATCGCGCAGTACAACGCCGCCCGCGGCGAGCAGCCGGCCGCGCTGTTCGAGACGGGCAACGTGTACTTCCCGCGCGCCGGCGGCTTTGCCACCGGCGGGGGCGACGGCCCGGCCTTCGAGGTCCACGCCCTCGGCGCGCTCGTGCAGGGCGACGTGTTCGCCGCCAAGGGCCTGCTGGAGGCGCTGGGCTCGGCTGTCCGCGCACCCGTGCGCGTGCAGCAGGGCGCCGAACCGTTCCTGCACCCGGGCCGCGCCGCGACCGTCTTCGCGGGCGAGCGGCAGGTCGGCTGGCTCGGCGAGGTGCACCCGACGGTCGCCGCGCGCTGGGACCTGGCGCAGGTCAGCGCCTTCGAGATCGACGTCGACGCCCTGCTGTCCGAGGCCGACGCCGTCCCGGCGTTCCGCGACGTCACGACGTTCCCCGAGGTCCGCCAGGACCTCTCCTTCCTGCTGGACGCCGCGACGCCCGCCGCCGCGCTGGTGCAGACCGTCCGCGCGGCCGGCGGCGACCTGCTCGCCGACGCGGAGGTCTTCGACCACTACGCCGGCCAGGGCGTGCCCGAGGGCAAGGTCTCGCTGGCCGTCGCGCTCCGCTTCCGCGCGGCGGACCGCACGCTCACCGACGAGGACGTCGCGCCGCTGCGCGAGCGGATCGTCGCCACCGTCGCGCAGGAGCTCGGAGGTGAGCTGCGTGGGGGCTAGGGTCCTGGTCGCCGGCGCCTCCGGCTTCGCCGGCGCGCTCGCCGCGCGCCTCGTGCAGCGCCACCCGTGGCTCGAGCTCGGGCCCGTCACGTCGCGCTCGGACGTCGGCACGCGCCTCGACGCGCTGTACCCGCGCCACCGCGTCGGCGCGGTCCTGGAGGAGCTCGACCTCGACCGCCACGCCGCCGAGGTCGACGCGGCGATCGTCGCCTACCCGCACGGCGCCGCGGCGCCGGTCGTGGCCGCGCTGCGCGAGCAGGGCGTCAAGGTCATCGACCTCAGCGCCGACTTCCGCCTGCGCGACGTCGCCACCTACGAGCACTGGTACGGGGTGCAGCATCCCGCGCCCGAGCTCATCGCGCAGGCCGCCTACGGCCTGCCCGAGCGCCACCGCGACGCCATCGGCGACGCCTCGCTCGTCGCGTGCCCGGGCTGCTTTCCGACCGCGGCGATCCTGGCGCTCGCGCCGCTCAGCGGCCGCATCGCCGACGCGATCGTCGACGCCAAGACGGGCGTCAGCGGCGCCGGCCGCGCCGCCACCGCCAGGACGCACTTCGTCAGCGTCGACGAGAACGTCGTGGCCTACGGCGTCGGCCACCACCGCCACATGCCGGAGATCGACCAGGAGGTCGGGGCCGCCCGGCCGATCACCTTCACGCCGCACCTGCTCCCGCTCGACCAGGGGGAGCTCGTCTCCTGCTACGTCGACCTCACCGAGCCCGTGGGCGACCTGCGCGCGCTCTACGAGGAGGCCTACGGCGGCGAGCCGTTCATCGAGCTGGTCGACCGCCCGCCCGGCGTGCGCGACGTGCGC
>DASPKC010000456.1:0-2282 GCA_035628295.1 Baekduia sp. | reverse complement strand
GCCGGTGATCCTCATGGAGGACGCCGACCTCGACATCGCCTGCGACGGCGCGCTGTTCGGCTGCATGCTCTACAGCGGCCAGATCTGCGAGTCGGGCACCCGCCTGCTCGTCCCGGAGAGCCGCCACGACGAGGTCGTCGCCCGGCTGGTGGAGCGGGCGAGCACGATCAAGCTCGGCGATCCCACGGACTACGACACGGACATGGGCCCGGTCGTCTCCGAGCGCCAGCACCAGCGGATCCTGGCCTACCTCGAGCAGGCCAGGGCCGACGGCGCGACGTTCGCGCTGGGCGGGGGCGCGGCGGAGGTCGACGGCTTCCCCAACGGCCACTGGATCCAGCCGACGCTCGTCACCGGCGTCACCAACGACATGCAGATCGCCCGCGAGGAGGTCTTCGGTCCGGTGCTCGTGGTCCTGACGTACAAGGACCTCGACGACGCGGTGACCCAGGCCAACGACACGATGTACGGCCTCACCGCGGGCATCTGGGCCGGGGACTACGAGCAGGCCGTCGAGGTCGCGGGCCGCCTGCGCGCGGGCACGATCTGGGTCAACAACTGGCACCAGGTCGACCCGGCGCTGCCGTTCGGCGGCTACAAGCAGAGCGGCGTCGGGCGCGAGCTGGGGCCCGAGGCGCTCAACGAGTACACCGAGGTCAAGCACGTGCACCTCGACCTCACGCAGTCCAAGGACCGGCACATCTTCGACATCCTGCTGTCGACGCCGGCCGACTGAGCGCGGACCACACCTGCAGTGCGCACCCGGGCGCGGCCGAAAGGCCGCGCCCGTTGCGTCCGCGCCGGCGCGGACCGGTCAGGCCAGGTGGGTGCCCAGCGACACGGGGATCGCCGGCGGGCCCCGCAGGACCACCCGCAGCAGCTGCGCGTGGTCGAGGACGACGCCCGTGTGGCGGCGGCAGTGCCGGCAGTGGCCGAAGGCCAGCGAGCCGCGCGGGTCCTCGTGCACCGTCACGGACACGGGCGCGCGCAGGCACCACCGGCAGCTGAGGGCGTGATCTGCTTGCCACCCACCAGGGTGACCAACAACGTCCGCGGCTCCGCCGCCGCCGGCGACAGACCCGAGCCGAACCCGGCCGCGAGCGCTCCGGCAGCCCCAAGTCCGATGACCAGCCTTCGACGACGAGCCTCGCGCAGCATGGCAAGACCCTCCTGCATGCATCCCGCGCGCACACTCCCCTCCGGGGGGAGATTCGTCATGTCTTGAGGGGGGAAACGGCAGGCGTCGCGCAGCCGCCGCCCGCAGCACCGGAGCTCAGCCGTGCACCAGGCGCCGCAGGATCCGGTGCAGCGCCTCGCGGTCCTGCGTCCCGAGGGCGGCGAGCGCGGCGGGCGGCGTGGCGAGGATGGCATCGGCGCGCCGGGCCAGCGCTGCACCCTTGCGGGTGGCCTCGACGACCTTCGCGCGTCCGTCGGTGGGGTGCGGCCGGCGTCGCACGAGCCCCTGCTCCTCGAGCTCGCGGACGACGACCGTCGCGTTGGGCGGGTCGATCCCCAGCGCGTCAGCCAGCTCGCGCATCGACATCGGGCGGCGCGCCACCCGTCGCAGCGCGCGCGCCCGGCCGAAGCTCAGGCCCACGGCGTCGGCGACCTGGCGCCGGCGGTCATGGTCGAGGACGAGGTCCGAGAGCAGCAGCCAGATCGCGCGCGCGTCGCCCGGCGGCGCGTCGGGATCGGCGTCGGCGTCACGTGCCCGGGCGCGCATCGCCGGGGAGCCTAGGCGGCGAGGGCCTCGGGGTTGAGCTGCGCGGCCGTCCGCCGTGCCGAGGCGAGGGCCCGCGCGCTCGTCGCGACGATGCCGAGCGCCAGCACCACCCCGCCGCAGGCGGTCAGCGCCCACCATCCGAGGTGGCTGGCCGCCGCGATGTCCGCATCGGCCGGGCCGGCCGCGTGGGAGGCGGCGATCGCCCCCACCAGGGCGACGCCGAGCGTCTGGCCGACCTGCCGCGACGTCGTCGCGATCGCCGACGCGACGCCCGCCTGGGCGCGCGGCATCCCGGACACGGCGGCGTTGGTGATCGGCGCGTTGACGAACCCGAAGCCGACGCCGAACACGACGTACGCGGCGAGCAGCTGCAGCACGGGCGTGTCGGCGTCCAGCCCGGTCAGCATCGTGCAGGCGCTCGCGGTGCACACCCCGAAGGCCACCAGCGGCAGGCGCGCGCCGCGGCCGCCGACGATGCGGCCCGACAGCGGCGAGGCCACCATCGTCATGAGCGCCAGCGGCACGGTCAGGAGCCCCGCCTCGACCGGCGAGAAGCCAC
>DASPKC010000455.1:0-11732 GCA_035628295.1 Baekduia sp. | reverse complement strand
GCCACGCCCCAGCGCCCGACCGAGCGCACGATGAACTCCGAGCCGTCGCTCCACGTGGCGGTCACGCGGCCGTCGGCGTCGCGGACCAGTGTCCCGCCGGTCAGCGGCTGGGCGCGGCCCGGCGCGAGCTCGAGCGGCCGGCCGTCGACGCGGACCTCCAGTGGCGTCCCGGGCGCGTCGGGCTTGGACACGTTGACGCGCGTGCGCCCCACCCGTAGCGCGAACTGCGTGTTGACCGTGACGTTCTTGTTGGTGCGCAGCGGCTCCTGGCGCGCCTGGATCGCCAGGTCGCCGCTGCGCGAGCGCGCGAGCCAGAACTCGCCGACGGCCTGGAAGTCGAAGAACAGGCCGTCCCAGGAGACCATGTGCGGGTCGCCGTTGGTCGACGCCGGCCGCGACGGCTGCTGGTCGTCCTCGCGGTCGCGGCAGAACCGCTTGAGCGGCAGGTAGGTGACCTCCGCCTCGCCGCGCTCGGCGCCACCGGTCAGCGCGAGCTTCAGCCCCTGCGCGTCGACCTGCTGGAATGGCGGCAGCGAGCTGCGCTTGCCGGGCGGGCAGACGCAGCGACCCAGGCAGTACACCTGCGTGCCCACCGGCCCGAGGTCGGTCCTGCCGCCCACCCGCAGGCTCCCGGCGCGGCGGCGGACGTCGAGCAGCGGCCGGTCCGGATCGCGCCCGGCGACGGCGAGCTTCACGGTGTACGGCGCGGCGTTGACGACGGCGTCGTCGAAGATGCTCGCGTAGGGCACGCGAGCCTCGGCGGCGGTGTAGGCGAACGGGTTGCGCTGCTGCCACGGGCCGCCCAGGTCCGGCAGGCCGTAGGCGCCGGACGGCCAGGTCTCCAGCAGCGGCGCCGTCGTGCCGCCCGCCAGCGCGAAGGACTCGAACGCGCTGCCGGCACGGAAGACCGCGGGCAGCTTGGCCCACAGGGTTCCCGGCCCGCCCGCGGTGTCGGCCGCGCCCCAGAAGCCGACGGCGTCGTACGAGCGCGACAGCAGCGAGCGCTCGGGCGTCTGGAACCAGGCGAGCATGTTGCCCCCGCCCACGTCGCGCGAGACCCGGAAGACGGCGTTGGCCGCCCAGTCGGCGCTGCCCTCCTCGATCCACCAGCCGCGCGGCCGGCCGCCGCCCAGCAGCTGCTGCTGCGCGCAGTGGAAGACCTCGTGCGCCAGGACCAGCTCGTAGAACGGCGTCCCCGCCTGGCGCTGGCCGAACGGCGGGATGCGCACGCGGCAGAACTGCACGGCGCCCACGCCCCAGACGCCGCCCTCGCGGATCATCAGCGCGTCGGCGAACGCGAAGCCGCCGGTGGTCGCGGCGACGATCTCCTGGTTGGCCCGGAACACCCGCACGACCGCGCGCGAGCCCGGCATCAGCCGTTCGTAGAGGTCGACGTACTTGTCGGCCAGCGCCTGCGCCTGCGGGTCGGGCGTCAGCGTCTGGGCGGCGCGCGCCTGGCGCGGCTGGCCCGCGTCGTGCGGCGCGCCGAGCTTGCGGTCGATCGCCGCCCGCTGCTCGGGCGTCAGCTGCCCCCACACCCGCTCGACCATCGAGATGGCGAGCGTCGGCTCGGCGGCGCCGATGCGGGTCGCCGGGCGCGTGGCCCCCGGGATCGAGCCGTAGGCGATCGCGAAGGCCTGCAGCGCGGTCTGCGGCGTGATCGACCCGTCGGGCCGGATCTGGTCCAGCGTGCGCTGCCACGCGGTGCGGTTCTCCAGGCGCCGCAGCCGGTCGCCGACCTGCTTGGCGTAGGCGCGCGCCTCGGTCAGCAGCTGCGCGACCTCGGCACGGGGGCCCTGCAACCGGACCGACGCGACCAGCGTGCCGACGCGCAGGGTGCTCGTCCGTGTCGCGCGCCTGCCGCGACGCACGAGCCGGGGCGCCCGCGCCAGCGCCGCCTGCTGCGCGCGCGCGGAGGCGGTGGCGCCCAGGCGGAAGACGCCGAGCGTCAACCGGCGCGACGCGCTGCGGTACGCCGCGCCCTCGGTCCCGGCGCGCCGCAGCGCCGGCGTCGCGGCGCGCGGCAGCGCCTCGCGCGCGACCTTCGTGCCCTTGCCGGCGGCCGTCAGGCCGGGGAAGTCCGTGGGCAGCAGGCCGTCGGCGGCCGCCGCGGTCGACGGGACACCCGCGAACACGAGGACCAGCAGCACGAGCGCCCCACAGGCCCGGCCGGGCATGGGCGCGACGGTACTCCTGCGGGGGCCGGCGGCACAAGGGACCGGGGTCCGAGCCGCGGGTGGCGGACCTCACACACCACCGGCGAGCCCACCGGCACAGTCCGCCGCGTCATCTGGAAAACGCCGCCGCGCGGCGGCAGAGGGGGAGACAGACCATGCTTCATCTTCGGGCCACGTGGCGCTCGCGCGCCGCGGTGCTGGTGACTGCCCTTGCGTCGGCGGCCGTGCTGCTCCCGGCGGCCGGGGCGCAGGCCGCGGACCGCTACGACGTGCGGATCTCCAACCTGCGCACCGGGTTGAACGCCGATGTGATGTGGGCGTCGCAGAGCGCCTATCAGGGCGTGTTCCTGTGGCCCAACAACTCCAGCGCCTCCCAGCGCTTCGACCTGCTCGACAGCGGCAACGGGTACTTCCGCATCCGCGCCCGCCACTCCGGCCAGTGCCTGATGCTCGACTGGCGCCAGGGCAACCACAACGGCACCCGCGTCATGCAGTACCCGCACTGCAGCGCCGGCTACGGCCCGTCGGAGTGGAAGCGCGGGTGGGTCAGCACCGCGAACCAGTGCGACGGCAACATCTGCTCGACGACCGGCACCACGTACCCCGTGCTGATCAACCGCCACACCGGACGCTGCCTCGACGCGCACAACCCCAGCGGCACCCGGCCGCCCGCCCAGGCGGTGCTGCAGCAGTGGGACTGCATCCGCAGCGCCGACCAGTGGAACGCCGACAACCAGCTCTGGCGGTTCGGCAACGAGGCCTACCTCTAGGCCGTCGGCTCGCCGCGCGGACGCCCAGTAGGCCGTCCGCGCGGTGCCGGCTGGCGGCGGCGCCCCTCACGGCGTTACGCCGCCGTTGCGGTGCCGCAACCTCCTCGGCCTGAGGGTCGTCGGCGGGCCCCGGCGGCGTCGGTGCGACGTGCCAGACCCCCAACTCCTACGGCGTCCTGTACCAGTACGGCGCCTGGGGCTACTTCATCGACGGCTGCACCGCGCGGGTCACCTGCCCGGTGTCGGCTCGGTGGTGCAGCGCGAAGACCAAGACGCACATCAAGGCCGCGCCGTACACGAGCTCGCGCGTCAGCATGAACGCGCGTCTGCGCGTCCTCAACGGCGCGGGAACGGTCCGCTACGTCAGCGACAAGAGCTGCTCGGGGCTGGACTTCTGCGCGACCACCGACTCGGTCGGCGTCACGCACGGCGACTCGGTGTCCATCCAGTGCAACGGGGTCCGCGCGGATCGCGTCGGACCGGAGAACCAGGCGTCGGTGTCCTGCGGCGTGGAGATGACGATCTACCAGTCCTCAGCTCGTGCGCCCGCGCGCGGCGGCCGGGACCGCACAGCAGGCGCCGGGTGATCCGGATCGCCGCCGCGTGCGTTGGACGTGACGTGCACCCGTCCCCCTTCGCCAGCCGCTCGGTCGCGCGCCACCTGCTGCGCGGCGCGATCGGCCTGGTCGCGCTGGTCGCCGGCCTGGCGGGCGCCGCCCTCGGCGCACCGCTCGCGCTCCTGTTGCTGGTCATCACGTTCGCGGCGTGGCGCGGCTGCCCGACGTGCTGGGCACTCGGCCTCATGGAGACCCGCGCCGCCTGCGCGCAGGGGCGCTGCGGCGCCCCGCGCACGGCGCCGCGGTAGCGACATGCAGCCGGCGACTGCGTCGTCCTGTGCCCGCGGGACGAGCGTGAGGCGACGCAGTTGAATCGGTCCGCGGCGTGCCGTTGCGCATCCGCCGGCGCGCGGGCCAGGCTGACACTCCGCTTCCGCCTGCGCTGAGGCGCTCAGGCGAAGAAGCCGTCCGGCCCGAGGGGCCGGCCGGCCATCGCCCGCGGGAGGTACTGCTCCTGCAGGATCGAGGCCACGAGCTCGCGGCGGCTGCTCACCCCGGTCTTCTCGAAGATCGACTTCAGGTGGTCCTGCACGGTGTGCGGGGTGATGTGCAGCTGCTCGGCGATCTCGCGCGTCGAGCGCCCGCGGCAGACCAGCCCGGTGAGCGCCTGCTCCTGCCTGGTCAGCGCGTAGGCCAGCATCACGACCGGCGCGAGCTCCGCCGGCGAGGGCTCCTCGATGATCACCGCGACGGCGTCGGGCGTCGTCATGCGCGAGGCGTGCAGCACCGCCCAGCGACCGGTGCGCGTGCGCACCCGCAGGCTCGGCAGGCCGCCCGACATGTCCTGCGCCGCCTGCAGCCTGGCGGCGAGCACCTGGACCTCCGGCGGCAGGTCGCCCGCCGCGGGCGCGAGCTCGTCGAGCCAGTGCTGCCCCGCCTGGGTGGTCGAGAGCAGGGTGCCGTCCGGCGCCACGACCACCAGGCCCGGTGCGTCGGCGACCGGGCGCAGCTCCGTGCTGCCGAGCAGGATCGCCGTCCGGATGCCCTGTGCGACGTGCGGCGCGAGGTGATGGACCACGTCGACCTCCCGGCTGGTGAACGGCGCGCCCACCTCGCGATGCAGGCACAGGTAGCCCCAGCAGGCCCCGCCCGCTCGGAGCACCGCGCGCAGCTCGTCACCCAGGCCAAGCGGCCGGAACACGTCGCGGTAACGGGCGCTGCCCTCCAGGTCCCCGCCCGTGGCGCGGGCCAGCGTCGTGACCGGCACCCGCTCGCGGGCCAGCGCGGTCCACTTGTTGACGTCGTCGCCCAGGAACTCGTTCTGGACGAAGTAGGGGATCGTCTCGGCCGGGATGGCGTCCTGGTGGGGCTGGGTGAACAGCAGCGTCGCCGGGTCGACGACGGCCCAGAACGCGGCATCGAAGGGCACCGCCCGGCGCAGGCGCCCGAGGACGCGGTCGCGCAGCGCCTCGGTCGACAGCCCCGATCGGCACGCATCGACGATCGCGGCCGTCAGGTCCTCGAGAGCAGCGCCACGCAGCACCCGGCTCACCCCACCGCCGTCACGCGCCGACTGTAGCGCCGCCCGACCGCTCGCGCCCGGGCTCGGGGGCCCCGAGGACACCGAGCTGGGCGAGCAGCCCGAGCTCGTCGCGCGCGACCCAGACCTCGGCGATCCTGCCCTCCACGATCCGCTCGATCGTGATCCCGCCGATGTCGAACGGCCGGCCGGTGGGCGCGACCGGCCCGAGCGGCCCGCGGTGCGTCCCCCGGGCCCGCCAGCGCGTCACCACGGTGTCGCCCTCGGCCACCTGCTGCTCGACCGTGCTGCGCGCGTCCGGGAACGCCCGGCGGTAGGCCCGCACGAACTGCTTCGTCGCCTCCGCACCTCGCAGCTCCCCGTCGCCCGCGGTGCCGTGGAACACCACATCTTCGGCGAGGACCTCGTCCGCCAGCGCCTCGTCGCCCGTGCTGAACAGCTCGGTGAAGCGCCGGGAGAGCTCGCGGTTGACCGTCGACATCACGCACCTCCGGTGGTCGCCTGCCCGGCCGAGCCGGACCTTGGCGGTGACGCTACGGGCGGGTGCGCCGGCGGCGCCATCCCAAGCTTCTGGGATCTTCCGCCGCCGCGCCGCGCGGCTACGTGAAGCTGAAGCCCGCGTACCCCGACGCGGTGCTCGCCCGCCACTGCTCGAGGTACATGGGCAGGCCGCCGGCGAACTGCAGCAGCTCGCGCTTCTTGCCTGGGATGTTGGCGCCGATGTACCAGCCGGAGTTCGACACGCGGAACAGCGTCTGCTCGGCGATGCCGAGCACGAGTTGGCGCCACGCCTCGTCGGCCTCGTCGGTGGCCTCGACGCGGGTCAGCCCCTGCTCCTGCATGTGCGTCAACAGATCGATGATCAGGTCGCCCTGCAGCTCGGCGCACGTCGGCCCGTTGCAGAACGCCCCGGGGCTCTGCGGGCCGTAGAGGAACAGCAGGTTGGGGAAGCCGGACGTCGCCACCCCGAGGTGGGCGCGCACGCCGTCGGCCCACTTGTCGCGCAGCGTCTCGCCGGAGGTTCCCCGCACGTCGATCCCGGTGAGCCCGCCGGTGACCGCGTCGAAGCCGGTCGCGAAGACGAGGAGGTCGAACTCGTGCTCGCCGGCGGCGGTGACAGCGCCCGTGGCGGTAAGGCGCTCGATCGGCGTCTCGCGAACGTCGACGAGCGTGACGTTGTCCTGGTTGAAGACCTCGAAGTACCACTGCTCCAGCGACGGCCGCACGACGCCGAACGGGTGCGGCGGCTCGGTCGGCGCCAGCTTCTCGGCGATGGCCGGGTCGTGGATGCGCGCGCGCGTGCGGTCGCGCCAGAACTCGTAGACCTCGCGGTTGACGTCCGGATCCATCGGGACGTCGGGGAACGTGCCCAGCCAGAAGCGGAAGCCGCCCTCCTCCCACAGCTCCTCGAGCTGGGCGGTGCGCTCCTCGGGCGTCATCTCCGCCGCCGGGCGCGGGAGGTAGTCGAAGTCCGCGCCGGCGAACGTCCGGGGGCGGCGCTCCAGGCGCTCGGCGAGCTCGGCCTTCAGTGCGCGCTGCTCCTCCTCGCTCAGCTGCTTCTGGCGCATGGGGATGGCGATGTTCGGCGTGCGCTGGAAGACGGTGAGGTGCTCGGCCGCGCGGGCCGCCTCCTGGATGACCTGCACGCCGCTGGCGCCCGTCCCGACGACGGCCACGCGCCTGCCGCGGAAGTCGATGCCCTCCTGTGGCCACCGGGCGGTGTGGTGCCAGGCGCCGGCGAAGTCCTCCAGGCCGGCGAGCTCGGGGACGTAGGGCTTGGCGGCGAAGCCCGTGCACATCACCAGGTAGCTCGCGCTGGCCACCGCCCCGTTGGCCGCCGTGACGATCCAGCGCCGGCGCTCCTCGTCGAACTGCGCCTCGGTCACGCGATGGTCGAAGCGGATGTCGCGCGTGAGGTCGCGCTTGGCGTCGACGTAGGCGAAGTACTCGCGCAGCTCCTCCCAGCCGGGGTAGGCCTCGCTCCAGTCCCACCCCTGCCACAGCTCGCGATCGGAGTACTGGTACAGGCGCCCGGGCGAGTCGACGCGGGCGCCGGGGTAGCAGTTCCACCACCACACGCCGCCCAGGCCGGAGCCCTCCTCCCAGACCTTGACGTCGAAGCCGCGCTCGCGCAGGCGGGCGAGCTGGTAGAGGCCGGCGAAGCCGGCGCCGACGACGAGGACGTCGACGACGTCGGTGGCGGTCGGCTGGTCGATGGTGGCGTGCTGGGTCATATGGCCGGTCCGTGGTGGGGTCGCGCGTGGCGCTAGAGCCACGCCTCGTCGGTGTCGAGGGCCAGCCGGTCGCCGGCCGCCAGGAGGTCGAGGCCCGCGCGCACGCGCGGCAGCTCGTGCGTGAAGAAGAAGCGCGCCGTGTGGCGCTTGCCGTCGTAGAAGTCGTCGTGCCGGTCGCCCGCGGCGAGGACCTGCTCGAGCCACAGCCAGGCCACCACGAGGTGCCCGAACGCCTCGAGGAACAGCGTCGCGTTGGCCAGCGCGACGTCCGGTGCCTCGGCCAGCGAGCGGGTCGTCGTCTCCAGCTCCCCGGCGACCGCCTCGAGCTCGGCGCCGAGCTCCTCAGCCGGCCCGCCGGCGCTCCGCGCGCGCTGCACGGTGGCCGCGATCTCCTCCAGCACGGCGCGCAGGCCCGCCCCCTGGTTCCTGAAGATCTGCCGGCCAAGGAGATCGAGCGCCTGGATCCCGTGGGTGCCCTCGTAGATCGAGCTGACCCGGTTGTCGCGATACAGGCGCTCGACCTCGTAGTCGCGGGCGTAGCCGTAGCCGCCGTGGACCTGGATGGCGAGGTCGTTGGCGCACAGCCCCCACTGCGACGGCCAGCTCTTGACGACCGACGTCAGGGTGCTCAGCAGCAGGTGCGCGCGGGCGCGCTGCTCCTCGGTCTCCGCGCTCAGGCTGTCGTCCAGCAGCCGTCCGGCGTAGAGCACCAGCGCCAGGGCGCCCTCGACGTAGCTCTTCTGGCGCAGCAGCATGCGCCGCACGTCGGGGTGGCGGATGATCGGGACCGGCGGCGCCCCGGCCGGGGCCCCCGGCTCACGGCCCTGCACCCGCTCGCGCGCGTACTGCAGCGCGCGCAGGTAGGCGGTGTAGCCGATCGCGGTCGCGGCGGTCCCGACCGCCAGCCGGGACTCGTTCATCATGTGGAACATCGCGGCCAGCCCCCGGTGGGGCTCGCCCACGAGGTACCCGACGGCCCCCGCCGCGCCGCCCGGCCGGTGGGCGCCCTCGCCGAAGCCGAGCAGCGTGTTGACGGTCCCGCGCTGGCCCATCTTGTGGTTGAGGCCCGCGACCGTGACGTCGTTGCGCTCGCCGCAGCCGCGGTCGCGGTCCAGCAGCCACTTCGGGACCAGGAACAGGCTGATGCCGGCGGTCCCCGCAGGTGCGTCGGGCAGCTTGGCCAGGACGAGGTGGACGATGTTCTCGCCGAGCGCGTGCTCGCCGCCGCCGATCCACATCTTCGAACCGAACAGGCGGTACGTCCCGTCCTCCTGGGGCTCGGCGCGCGTGCTGATGTCGGCCAGGGAGCTGCCGGCCTCGGTCTCCGACAGGCACATGGTGGCCAGGAAGCGGCCCTCCACCATGGGCGGGACCCACGTGTCGACCTGCTCGGGCGAGCCGCACGTCAGCAGCAGCCGCGCCGCGCTGGTGGTGAGGCCGTGGTAGACGGCCGTCCCGACGTTCGCGGCGTTGAACCAGCAGGCGCAGGCGGTCTCCAGGAGGTGCGGCAGCTGGGCGCCGCCGACGCGCTCGTCCAGCGAGATCCCGATGAAGCCCGCCGCGGCGTGCGCGGCCAGCGCCTCGCCGATCTCCGGGATCAACCGGACGCTGTCGCCGTCGAGCTCGGGCTCCTCGCGATCGGCCCGGGCGGCGTGCGGGGCGAAGCGCTCGGCCGCCAGGCGCTCGGCGAGCGCGAGCACGTCGTCGAACGTCTCGGGCGTGTGGTCGCCGTAGCGCGGGCGCTGCGTCAGCGCACCGAGGTCGAGCCACTCGTGCAGCAGGAACCGCAGGTCGCGCGCGCTGAGCAGCAGCGCGGCGGAGGCGGTCCGGTCCTCGGTCGTCGCCGGCGTCATCGCGGTGCTCCTTCGTCGAGGGTGCGGTGGGCGACATCAACGAGACCAACGATGCTCGCTGTCACGAACGCGGCGGCCTGCGCGCGCGTCAGGCGCTCGCGCAGCAGCCACTCCTGCGCACCGGTCTCGATGAGCCCGACCGCGCTGCGCCCGACCGCGCGCAGGTGGTGCGGCGCCAGACCGGCGGCGTCCTCCCCGAGCGCCGCGGTCAGCAGGTCGACCGCCCGCTCGCGCCCGCGCTCGACGATCTCGGGGATCGCGGGGTCGTGCTCGAGCTCCAGCCCGCCGATCACCGCCAGCCAGGACGACGCGCTGCGCTCGATCGTGGCCAGGCCGTGCTCGACGACCGCGCGGACCCGCTCCTCCAGCGTGCCGTGGACCGGCTCCGGCTCGCGCGCCGACTCGGCGATGCTGGCCAGCACCGCCCGGTAGAGCCCCGCCTTGTCGCCGAAGTAGTGCGCGACGAGCCCCCAGCTGACCCCCGCGGCCTGGGCGATGTCGGCCGTGGAGACCGCCCGGTAGCGGCGCTCGGCGAACAGGTGCCGGCACGCCTCCAGGATCTCCGCGCGCCGGGCCTCCGCCGACAGGTGCCTGCGGGTCGTGGTGGCCATCGGTCCTCCGACCGTAGCCCGATGTTGAGCAACGTTCAAAACAGGCGGTCGGGGCGCGAACCGCCGTGGCGGACGTCCGCAGGTCACCATGCGCACCGGTGGCCGTGGCGCTCCCCTACGTCGATGAGCACGTCGTGGACATCCCGGCGCCGCGCGAGGACGTCTGGGCCGCGGTGGTCGGGCAGTGGAGCACCGACGGTCGCGATCGTCCCCGGCTCGAGGTCGCCCGGATCCTGGGCTGCCGCCCGCTGCACCCCAGCGCGGGGGATCTGCGGCTCGGCTCCACGCTGCCCGGCTTCCGGGTCTCGCGGTTCGACGCGCCGGCGGTGCTCGGGCTCGAGGGCGAGCACCGGTTCTCCCGCTACGCCCTGGTCATCACACTCGAGAGCGCCGGCACGGGGACCCGCGTCGCCGCGGAGACCCGCGCCGCCTTCCCCGGCCTCGCCGGGCGCGCCTACCGCGCGCTGGTGATCGACAGCGGCCTGCACGTCATGGCCATGCGGCGGCTGCTGGGGTCGCTGCGCCGCGCCGCGCTGGCGCGCGCTGGCTAGACGCGACCTCGCTCGTCGCGCTCCAGCCGGCGCGCGAACCGATGGTGCAGTGCCCGCCCACTGCCACCGAAGCGCTCGGCCAGGGCCCGCGACGCGGTGTTCTCGTCGTTGACGAGGTGGTAGACGACACGGTCGAGCTGCTGCGCCGAGTAGTGCGACAGCAGGCGTCCGAGCAGCCCGGCCGCGATCCCGCGCCGCCGGTGTCCGCTGCGCACGCCGATCAGGAAGATCGACGCCTGGCGCAGCCGGGCGCGTCCCCGGACGAATCGCGCGATGCGGACCGGCCCGAGGCGGCCGTCGAGGATCTGCAGCAGCGGCGCGATGTCGAGACCGCCGACGCACGCCCCCACGACCTGCCCGTCGACCTCCGCGAGCTGGATGTTCTCGGCGTCGAAGATGGGCCGGTAGGGGTCCCAGGTCTCCCGCCATTCCGCAGGACGCATCGGCTGGAACTCGAACTCGTCGGCGAACGCGTCGTTGAACACCGCGCAGAGCGCGTCGAAGTCCTGCGCCCAGCGGCGCTTGTCCAGCGGCCGGATGTCGCACCGGGCCCGGGCGGCGGCCTCGGCCGCCGCCGCGCGCCAGACCGGCGCGGCCAGGTCGAGCGTGTACGTCCAGGCCGGCGCGCCGCGCTCATAGCCCACCGACTCCAGCGCGGCGGCCAGTGCCGGCGGGTCCCAGCGCGCGGGGTAGGCGGGAAGCTCGTCGAAGGCGCTCGTGCGGACCACGTACTGGATGAACATGTGGCTCATCCCGCCGAGCACACGCTCGACGCCGCGCCCGGCCAGCCAGTCCTCGCAGGCGGCGATCAGCGCCCGGCCGGCCATGGGCTCGCCCGGGGCGAACGCGAGGTCGCCGATGAATCCGGTGTGCTGCTCACCGTGCAGGTCCTGCCAGCGTGCGGAGATGGCCGCCCGGGCGCGCCCCACGGGCCTGCCGCCGGCGCTCGCGACGAAGATCGCCTGCTGCGTCGCGCCCATGAACGCCGACCGGCCGGTGAAGCGGCGGCGGACGTCGGCGTCGAGCTCCGGACAGAACGGCGTTGCGCGCAGAAGCTCGCGCTCCAGGCGCGCGGCGGTTGCGACGGCTCGGCGATCCGTCGGCGCGACCTGCACGACCTCGAACCCCTGCGCGGCCACCGCCGTCGGGGTCAATCTCACGACAGCCATCGCCCGACTTCTACGCCGATCCGGTGCGCCGGAAATCGGTAGCCGTCCGTGGCTCGCGGTGGAGAACTACCCGTGCCGCCCGGACGTCCGCCTCCGAGGGCCCGCCCCGGGGCGCGTGCGCGCCCTCAGCGGCTCGCGCTGCGCCAGGACGGCACGCCGAGCGAGATCAACCGCAGCTGCTTCTCGGCGCGGCGCCGGATCTCGGCCTCGGCCTGCGCGTCGTCGGGCGAGGCGTCGAGCAGGTCCTCGGCGGTGGACGCGACGGTGCCG
>DASPKC010000454.1:0-9984 GCA_035628295.1 Baekduia sp. | reverse complement strand
CTGCCGTCGCGCGAGGTGCTCTACGCACAGCTCGTGCAGGTCGTCGCCGCGCCGCTCACCGGCCTGGCCCGATCGCTCAACGGCATCGTGGGCGGCCTGGCGTACGCGCTGGCCGACCTGCAGAAGAAGAAGGAGTCGGGCGAGGTGCCCGCCGGCGATGCGCCGGCAGCCGCCGCCGAGCCCGCCCCCGCCGCCGAGGCCGCCCCGGCCGAGGACACCGACAGCACTGATCAGGACGCCGAGGCCCCGGAGCCTGCCGCGTCGCCCGAGGAGCCCGCCGAGGGCGCCGAGGACAAGCCCGAGACCCAGGAGGACTAAGAACATGGCCACCAGCACCCAGGACTGGATCGAAGAGCTCAAGAGCATCTCCGTGCTCGAGCTCGCCGAGCGCATCAAGGCGCTCGAGGAGGAGTTCGGCGTGAGCGCCGCGGCGCCGGTCGTCGTCGGTGGCGGCGGCGGGGGCGGCGGCGACACCGCCGAGGCCGAGGAGGTCTCCACGACCGTCGACGTCGTCCTCACCGGCGCCGGCGACAAGAAGATCCAGGTCATCAAGGTCGTCCGCGCGGCCACCGGCCTTGGCCTCAAGGAGGCCAAGGCGCTCGTCGACGAGGCTCCGAAGCCCGTCAAGGAGGGCATCGAGCGCGACGAGGCCGACAAGCTCAAGCAGGAGCTCGAGGAGGCCGGGGCGAGCGTCGAGCTCAAGTAGCCCCGCCGCGGCGCCCCGCGTCGCAGCCGCCGTACCGGAGGGCGCCGCTCGCGGCGCCCTCCGTCGTTCCATGACGCCGAGCCCGGAGTTCGTCCCGCCTCGCGGGACGAACTCCGGGCTCGCGTGAACAGCGGCCCGCTCAGGACACGATCCGGCAGACCAGCCGCGGCGTGCCTCCGGCCGCCGCGCCGGCCGCCGCGCGCACCTGCAGCGTGCCGCGGCGCAGGACGCGGCCGCGCTCGCCCATGCGCACCACGTAGCGGTGACGACCGGGGTGGGCCCGCAGGCGCGCGCGCAGCGTCGCCACCCGCCCCGGGCGGACACGGAAGCGCAGCTTGGCCACCAGGCGCCGGCGCGCGTCGAGGACCCGGACCGTCAGCGTCACGCGCGCGGCCCGCGCGCGCGGGACACGCACGCGCACGCGCAACGCCGCGCCCCGGCGCGTGGCGGGCCGGGGCGCGCCCGCCGGCGCCGGCGTCGGCGCGCCCGCCGGCAGCGGCTCGCCCAACCCCTGGATCCGGCGCCGCTGCGCCTCCTGCGGCGCGGCGGTGGCCGGCCAGCCCTCGCCGGTGAACTCCAGGACGTCCATGCCGCGGGCGATGTCGCCGGTGAACACGTAGGCCTTGCCGCCGACGCGATGGGGCTTGGCCGCCCACGTGTTCGCGCCGGTCGGGATCACGTGGCCCAGCGAGCGCGGCTGCGACGGGTCGGTGAAGTCGACGACGTGCGTGCCGCGCCCGTACCAGCCGGCGACGAGGCGGTTGACGTCCGGCGCCTGCCAGAAGACGTGCACCGTGCAGCCGCCCGACGGGTTGAGCTGCACGGGCAGGTTGTAGGTCCCGATCTTCCCGTCGCCGGTCCCGCCCGACACCATCGTCCCGTCGGCGCCCAGGCGGTAGAAGTGGATCGCGCCGAGGTCCGTCGGGTCGCCGAGCTCCGGCAGCGTGAGCGGGCCCTCGCCCTGGCGGACCGGCAACTGGCCGCACAGCGGGGCGTCCTGGCCGCCGAGGAACTCGTCGGTCACCACGAGCGTGTCGCGCGCATGGTTGGGCTCGGCCTGGTGCGACACGGTCACGGTGGGATCGGCGAGCCGCTGCAGCAGGCGCGGCGCCCGCCGGTCGGTCACGTCGATCACGTCGGTGAAGCCGATCGACGCCGCGTACAGGAGCGTCCGGCCGTCGGGCCGGTGGTCGACATAGGAGTCGTGCACCGAGCTCTGGCCGCCGAAGGACAGCTCGGAGAGCTTGCGCGGCTGCGCCGGGTCGGTCAGGTCGAAGATCTCGAGCTTCGAGTACGACGACGGGTAGTTGTTGATGTAGAGCGTGCGGTCGTCGAGCGTGTGGGTGTGCGAGCCGACCTCCGTCTCGATCAGCGACAGCAGGCGGGGGTTCGCGCGGTCCGTCGCGTCGATGACCATCGAGCCGCTCGTGCCCGCCGGCAGACAGGACGCGCCGCTGGAGTCGGTGGTCAGCAGCACCAGGTTCGCGTCGCCGGACAGCTGCACGTCGTACTGCGAGCCGCCGCCGCAGGGCAGCCTCCCGACGCGCCGGGGCCGCGTGGGGTCGGACACGTCGGCGATGACCAGCCCCTCGGAGTAGGAGCCGATGAACGCGTGGTCGCCGTGCAGCTCGAGATCGGAGGCGGCGACGTCCGAGGCGTCGAGGGGGAGGTTCGCCACGACGCGCAGCCCCTCGCCGCTGCCCGTCAGGGGTTGTGGCTCGGGCGCCGCTGCCGCGCGGGTCCACCCCGGCGCGCGCGGCGCCTCGTCGAGGCGCGTGGCCCACGCCGGGGCCGGGGCGACGAGGACCAGCCCAAGAAGGCCGCAGGCGAACGAGGCACAGCGCACCCCCGGCATGCAACCACCGGCGTCCGACCGCGCGCAACCTGGTCCGGCGGTGAACGAAGCACCGCGATCCAGGGTATGGGCAGGTTGAGATCTGATGAAGAGCGGGCGTTCCGGGGCCGCCGTGGCCTAGGATGCCCAGGCTTCGCGCCGGCCCCCAGGCGCGGACGGGTCGAACCCAGGAGAGACGACAGAGCGTGGACCGCATCGGACTGCCTCGCATCGCAGCGATCGCTGCGATCGTCGTCGTGCTGCTGCTCCTGGTCCTGCTGACCTTCGCCGGCGGTGGCGGCTACAAGGTCACCGCACGGATGGTCAACACGAGCCAGCTGGTCAAGGGCAACCTGGTCACGCTGGCCGGCGAGCGCGTGGGCACGGTCGAGGACATCCGCCTCAGCGACGACGGCATCGGCGTCGTCGAGCTCGCCATCGACGACGACGTCGCTCCGCTGCGCCGCGGCACCCGCGGCGTCGTGCGCATCCGCTCGCTCTCCGGCGTCGCCAACCGGGTGGTCGAGCTCCAGCTCGGGCCCAACGAGGGCGCCGACATCGAGGACGGCGGCGAGATCCCGATGGCCGACACCCAGGGCGCCGTCGAGCTCGATGCCGTCTTCAACACCTTCGACCCGGCCACGCGGGAAGGCGTCCAGAAGACGATCCGCCTGCTGCGCGACTTCAACGCCGGCCACGAGGACGACGCGCGCGCGGCGCTGCGCTACCTCGATCCCGCGCTGTCGGCGTCCAGCCGCTTGTTCCGCGAGCTCAACCGCGACAACGGCCGCGACCTCGAGCGGTTCGTCACCGAGACGTCGCGCCTGGTCACCGACCTGTCGGCCCGCGACGACGACCTCGCCGGCCTCGTCTCGAACCTCGGCACGACGATGAACGCGCTGGCGTCCGAGCGCGCCGACCTGGGCGAGGCCGTCGAGCGCCTGCCCGGCTTCCTGCGCCGCGCCAACACGACGTTCGTGAACCTCCGCGCCACCCTCGGCGACCTCGACCCGCTCGTCGAGGCGGCCCGGCCCGTGGTCCGCGACGACCTGCGCCCGCTGTTCGCCCAGCTGCGCCCGTTCGCGCAGGCCGCCGCGCCGACGGTGCGCGACCTGAGCCGGACGATCCGCCGCCCCGGCGCGGACAACGACCTCGTCGAGCTGCTGCGCCGCCAGCCCGCGCTGGACCGCGTCGCCAACCAGACGGCCGAGCGCAACGGCGAGCGGCGGCCGGGAGCGTTCCAGGCCAGCCAGGCGGCGTCGAAGGCCGCCACGCCGCAGCTCGCGTACTTCCGGCCCTACGGCACGGACCTCGTCGGGTGGCTGGACGACTTCTCGCACTCCGGCCAGTACGACGCGCTGGGCGGCTTCTCGCGCGCCGGCCTGCAGCTCAGCCAGTTCACGTTCTCGCCGCTGCTCGACGCGCTCCTGCCGGTGCCGCCGGAGATGCGCGAGGCCCTCACGCTGGGCACGGTGAAGATCGGGCGCAACAACCGCTGCCCCGGCTCGATCGAGCGGCGGGCCGAGGACGGCTCGAACCCGTACGTGCCCGAGGGCATCGACTGCGACCGCTCGCAGGAGGCGATCGGCCCGTGAGGCGCGCGCTGGCCATCCTCGCCGCCGCCGGCCTCGTCGTCGGAGGCACCGCCGCGCTCGGCGCCGGCGAGTCCGACGAGCGCCCGAGCTTCGACATCGTGCTCGAGAACTCCTTCGGCCTGACCGAGGGCGCCGACTTCCGCGTCACCGGCGTGCGGGTGGGGTCCGTCGACGACCTCGAGGTCGACAGCCGCACGGCGCACGCGATCGCCAAGGTCAAGGTCGAGGAGCAGGGCTTCGGCTCGCTGACGCGCGACGCGCAGTGCAGCGTCCAGCCCCAGTCGCTGATCGGCGAGTACTACCTCAACTGCGAGCCGGGCCGGGGCGCGCGCCTGCGCGACGGCGACCGCATCCCGGTGGAGCAGACCTCCGGCACGGTCTCGCCCGATCTCGTCGCCAGCATCATGACCCGGCCGATCCGCGAGCGCTTCGGCCTGCTACTGGCCGAGCTCGGCGCCGCCGTGGGCGCCCGCGGGCCCGACATCAACGCCAGCATCCGCCGCGCGATCCCGGCCCTGCGCGAGACGGACCGGGTCCTGCGCGTGCTGGCCGACGAGAAGGAGACGCTCCAGGCGCTCACGCGCGACGCGGACGTCGTCATCGGCCGGCTGGCCGACGGCCGCGAGGACGTGTCGCGCTTCGTCAGCGAGGCCCGCGACACCGCCGCCGCCTCGGCCTCGCGCCGCGGCGCGCTCCAGGCCTCGGTCGCCCGCTTCCCGCAGTTCCAGCGCGAGCTGCGGCCGGTCCTGCGCGACCTGAGCACGGTGGCTCGCGAGCAGACGCCGGCCCTGCGCGACCTGCGCAACGCCTCCGGCGAGCTGACGACGCTGCTGCGCCGCCTCGGGCCGTTCACCGAGGCGACCGTCCCGGCCCTGCGGTCGCTGGGTGCCGCGTCGGTCATCGGCCGCCGCGCCGTCCGCGCCGCCGACGACACGGTCGAGACGCTGCGCCGGACGGCGCGCCGCGCGCCTGAGCCGCTCACCAACCTGCGGTTCGTCGGCGAGCACATCGACGACCGCGGCAACGCCGTCGAGACGAACCCGCTCAGCCCCGAGGGCAAGGGCTTCACCGGCCTCGAGGCGTTCCTGCAGTACCCGTACGTGCAGGCGCAGGCCATCAACCTCTTCGACGACCGCGGCTACACGCTGAAGCTCAACGCGCTGCTGAACGAGTGCACGGGCTACACCAACGCCGACGGCGCCCTGCGCAACCCCGGCCGCACGCAGCGCTGCCAGAGCCTCCTCGGCCCGGGCTCGCCCAAGCTCGAGCCGATGCCGGCCACCGCGCAGGAGCGCGAGGCGGCGCGGCAGCGCTCGGCCGCGCAGACGCCGGCCGCTCCGGGGGCGCCCGCGCAGCCCGGCGCGCAGAGCCCGGGCCAGGGGCCGGCCACGCCGCAGCTGCCGTCCGTGCGGGTGCCCGAGATCAAGCTGCCGGGCCTGCCGCCCATCAAGCTGCCGTCCATCCTCGGCGGCAACCGCGACGGCGGGCAGGGCACGTCCTCCGGCACGCCGACCGGCCTCCTCGACTTCCTCCTGGGCCCATGAGACGCCGCCGCGCATCCATCGCCGCGAACCCGGTGCTCGTCGGCGCCATCACGACGCTCGTGACGATCACGGCCGTCTTCCTGGCCTACAACGCGAACGCCGGCCTGCCGTTCGTGCCGACGTACGAGTTCAAGATCCTCGCCCCCAGCGGCGCGCGCCTCGTGCCCGGCAACGAGGTGCGCGAGGGCGGTGAGCGCATCGGCCAGGTCTCCGACCTCGAGGTCGTGCGGCTGCCCGACGGCCGCCAGGAGGCCGAGCTCACGGTCCAGATCGACAAGTCGGCCTCACCGCTGCCCGAGGACACGAAGGCGCTCATCCGCCCGCGCTCGACGCTCGGCCTCAAGTACGTCGACCTCGTGCGCGGCTCGTCGGCGGCCGAGCTCGAGCAGGGCGAGACGATCCGGATCTCCGACGAGGCGCTCGCGCCGGAGCTCGACCAGTTCTTCTCGATGTTCGACGAGCCGACGCGTGAGAACGTCCAGACGAACCTCACGACCGCCGGCAACGCGTTCGCCAACCGCGGCGCCGATCTCAACCGCACCCTGGCGGCGCTGCCCCAGCTGCTCGGCGACCTCGTCCCGGTCATGCGCGCCCTCAGCGACGAGGACACCGGCCTGCGCGAGTTCTTCGCCGAGCTCGGCGACGCCGCCCGCATCGCCCGCCCCGTGGCCGACGACCTCGTCGCGGGCTTCCGCGCCGGCGCGGACGTCTTCGAGGCGTTCTCCCGCGACGGCGGCCGCCCGCTGCGCGACACGATCGCCGAGACGCCCGCCACGCTGCAGGCCGGCATCACCTCTTTCCGCGCGCAGCGCCCGCTCCTGCGCGGCCTGGCGAACATCTCCGACGAGCTGCGGACGGTGGCCGCCGAGATCGACCGCGGCGCCCCGACGCTGAGCCGCGCGCTGCTGGCCGGCCGCCGCGTCCTGCCCGACACGCCGCCGTTCAACGAGCGCCTGGGTCGCTCGCTGGAGTCGCTGCGGGTCCTGGCCTCCGAGCCGGCCACGAACCTGACGCTCGCCGGGCTCGGCTCCACGCTGCAGACGCTCAACCCGACCCTGCGCTGGGTCGGCCCGCACGTCACCGTCTGCAACTACTGGAACTACTGGTGGACGTACCTGTCCGACCACATCAACGAGCAGGTCCCGTCGGGCACGCTGCAGCGCATTCAGGTCAAGCTCGCGCCGGGGTTCCAGCCGAACTCGGTCGCGTCGTTCGGCGCCATCGCGCCGGCCAACGGCGGCTCGGTCGAGGAGCCGGGGTCCGAGCTCGTCGGCCAGCCCGCGTACGCCCACGCGCAGCCCTACGGCCGCGCGGTGGACGAGCAGGGCAACGCCGACTGCGAGTCCGGGCAGCGCGGCTACCCGATCCGCGCCACGAACGAGGACGTCGTGCCGAAGAACTTCCTCGTGGCGACCTCGCCGCGCACGCCGGGCAACCAGGGCCCCACCTTCACCGGCAAGCCGAAGGTGCCCCCGGGCCAGACGTTCGCGCCCGAGCCCGAGGGCCTGGCACCGAAGGTGGTGGTCCCGTGAGGGCGCGCGGGCGACTGAGCCTCGTCCAGTGGGGCGCCCTGACGATCGCCGTCGTCCTGGTCCTCACGTACCTGGGTGCCACCAAGGACGTGCCGTTCGTCGGCAACCCCTACGAGATCAAGGCCGCCTTCCGCGACTCGAGCGGCATCAAGAAGGGCTCGCCGGTGCGCGTGGCGGGCGTCGACGTCGGCCAGGTCACGAAGGTGGAGCGCGTCGAGTCGCTGGGCGGGCGCCCGGCCGCGGTCGTCACGATGGCCGTCAAGGACAATGGCCGGCCGGTCCACAGCGACGCGACCGCCAAGATCCGGCCGCGCATCTTCCTCGAGGGCAACTTCTACGTCGACCTGCAGCCGGGCACCGCCCACGCGGGCGAGTTCGACGAGGGCGCGATGATCCCCGTCGACCGCACCGGCAACCCGGTCCAGTTGGGCGAGGTCGTGCGAGCGCTCAAGAGCGACACGCGGCGCAACCTGCAGACCACCTTCCGCGAGCTGGGCAAGACCCAGGAGGCCGGCGGCGGCAAGGCGTTCGCCCAGTCGCTGCCCGACCAGGAGGTCGCCTACCGGTACTCGGCGATCGTCGCCGAGGCCCTGATGGGACGCCGCCCGGGCGACCTCGGCCGTTTCGTGCGCTCGCAGGCCGCGGTCTCCGCCGCGCTGGACGCCGACCGCCGGGCGCTGCGCGACCTGGTCACCAACGCCTCGCGCACCTTCGGCGCCATCGCCGGCCAGGAGGCCGACCTGCGCGCGGCGATCAACGAGCTCCCGCGCACGCTCGAGGTCGCGATGCCGACGCTGGCCCGCCTCAACCAGGCGTTCCCGCCGCTGCGGCGCTTCGCGACCGCGTCGCTGCCCGCCGTCCGCTCGACGCCGGCGACGGTCGCGGCGGTGCTGCCGCTGGTCCGCCAGCTCCGCGGCCTCGTCGGCGAGGACGAGCTGCGCGGCCTGGCGCGCGACCTGCGCTCGGCGACGCCGGGCCTGGCCACCGTCAGCCAGCAGGGCGTCCAGGTCCTCGAGGAGCTCCGGCTGCTGTCCTCGTGCACGACCGAGGTCATCACGCCCTACGCGAACTCCACCGTCCCGGACAAGGAGTTCCCGGCGACCGGCCCCGTGTACAAGGAGTTCCCGAAGTCGCTGGTCGGCCTGGCCGGAGAGAGCCGCTCGCACGACGCCAACGGCCCGTGGTTCAAGGTGCTCGGCCAGGGTGGCACGGAGACCGTCTCGCTCGGCAACGGCCTGTTCGGCACCGTCACCACGCCGTTCCGCGGGGTGCAGCCGACGCCGCAGAAGACGCCGCCGCCGCTGCGGCCCGACGTCCCGTGCGAGACGCAGGAGGCCCCGAGCCTCGCGTCCGGCGTGGGCGCCCCGCCGGCCTCCCGGCGCGTCAACTACAGCGACCCGAAGGTCCAGGCCCGGTACGAGAAGGCGCGCGACGTCGCGCTCGAGCTCGAGCGCCGCCGCCTGCGGGCCGGCGGGTCCGACGTCAAGCTGCTCGACCGCGACGCGACGCTGCGCGACGTCCGGGCCGTCGCCGCGAAGCTCGGGCTGCGCGGCCAGCTCGACCGCCTCATGGCCGAGAAGAAGGAGCGCGGCCGGTGAAGCGCGCGATCATCAAGAACCTCCCGGCGTTCGGCGCCATCATCGCGCTGACGGCGATCGGGCTCGTGGTGACGTTCGTCATCCTCAAGGGCCAGGACAAGATGGCCTTCCCGTGGGAGGACGAGCCGGTGCGGATGACCGCCGTGCTCGACGACGCCTCGGCGGTGACGCCGGGTCAGGGCCAGGCCGTGCAGGTCGCCGGTGTCCAGATCGGCCAGATCGCCGACGTCGAGCTGAAGGACGGTCGCGCGCACGTCGGCCTCGACATCGACAAGAAGTACGTCGACGAAGGGCTCGTGCGCACGGACGCCCGCGCCTTCCTGCGCCCGCGCACGCCGCTGGAGGACATGTACATCCAGCTGCTGCCGGGCAAGTCGCGCGAGCGGGCCGGCGACGGCTTCACCGTCCCGGTGGACCGCACCATGTCCGACGTCGAGCTCGAGGAGATCCTCGCCGAGCTCGACGAGCGCACGCGCGACTACCTCACCCTGCTGGTGCAGGGTGCGGGCCGCGGCCTCAAGGGCAACGGCGAGCGCCTCGCCGAGGTCTTCCGCCGCTTCGGCCCGACGATGAAGGACCTCGCGCGCGTCAACCGGGCCGTCGGGCAGGAGCGCGGCGCGCTGCGCCGCCTGGTCACCTCGCTGGCCGACCTCAACGAGCACCTGGCCGAGAAGCCGCAGGACCTCTCGGAGCTCGTCACCGCGTCGGAGTCGACGTTCGGCGCGTTCGCCGCCGAGGACCAGAACCTCCGCGCCACGATCGGCGAGCTGCCCGCCACGCTGCGCCAGGCCACCAGGACGCTGCAGGACGTCCGGCCGCTGGCCGACGAGCTCGGGCCGGCCACCCGGTCGCTCATCCCGGCGATGCAGGCGCTCGCCCAGGCCAACCGGGCGGTGCGCCCGGCCGCGCGGACGACGCTGCCGTTCGTCCGCGACCAGATCCGGCCGTTCGTCCGTGAGGCCCGCCCGGTCGTGCAGGACCTCCGCCCGGCGGCCACCGACCTGGCCCGGGCCTTCCCCGAGCTGCGCCGCAGCGGCCGTGTCCTGAACCGCTTCTTCAACATGCTGGGCTTCAACAAGGACGGCAAGCAGGAGCCCGGCGCCGCCGGCCGCGACGAGGGCTACCTGTACTGGCTGGCCTGGACCGCCCACAACGGCGCCAACCTCATCAACGTG